>JBOGLD010000121.1:0-19811 GCA_050745885.1 Terriglobales bacterium | reverse complement strand
GGCGCGGCGGAATCGAAGTACATGGAGCCCAAGAACCACAAGGAAGAGCAGCAGTGGTCTCCCGTGGTGTACTTCGACCGGCCGCGGTGCATTCTCTGTTATCGCTGCGTGCGGGTATGCGGCGAGGGCATGGATGTCTGGGCACTGGGGGTGCAGAACCGCGGCGTGGGTTCGATCATCGCACCCAATAAAGAAGACCACCTGGAGTGCGAAGAATGCGGCATGTGTATCGACATCTGCCCGGTGGGCGCGCTCACCTCGGGAGCTTATCGTTATAAGACGCGTCCCTGGGAGATGAACCACATCGGCACGACTTGCACCCATTGCGCGGACGGATGCAAGACCACGCTGGGGGTTCGTCGCTCCGAGACCGGGATGGAAATCGTGCGCGGCGACAATCGCGACAAGAGCGGCATCAACGGCGATTTTCTCTGCATCAAGGGCCGCTACGCTTTTGATTTTGCCCACAACGAAGATCGCCTGACCCAGCCGCTGATTCGCAAGGATGGTCAACTGGCGCCGTCCACCTGGGAAGAGGCGTTTGAATTGATCGGAAAGCGCTTCAAGGAAGCCCGCGATGAACATGGCGGCCAGGCGATCGGAGTTTTGGGCTCGAACCGCACTACCAACGAAGAGAATTACCTGCTGCAGAAGTTCGCACGAGTGGTGTTGCGGACAAATAATATCGACCATCACCGTACGGCGGACTTCCCTGCCTTCGCCGCTGCGCTGAAGGGCAGGCCGGAATCCACTGCCAGCATGCGCGACGTGTTCGACGCGCCTGCAATCCTGCTGATTGGAAATGACCCAACCGAACAGCATCCCTTGCTGGCTTGGCAGATTCGCAACAATGTTCGTCTGCATAGCGCCAGGTTGTACGTGGTGAACTCTGCGGACATAAAGCTCAGGCGCCAGGCAACCGGATTTTTGCAGATTCGCCCGGGTGCCGAGGGGCGGTTGGCTGCATTTTTGGCGGGGGATGATTCCGCGGCGCAAGACCTGGGGCCGGTTGTGGACGCCGGCGACGCGGGCAAGGGCGCCCGCGCCACACAGGCGCAGCATGCCGCACTAGCTGAATTTCGTGAACAGGTTCGCGGCGAGCCCAATCTCATCATCATTTTCGGCGCGGAAATTCGGGGCGGCGATATGGCCTCTCTGGTGAAGTTCGGCTCCGGTATTGCCGGCGCGAAGTTCATTGGCCTCGCTGACTACGCCAACTCACGGGGAGCAGCCGACATGGGCCTCTACCCTGACCTGTTGCCTGGCTATCATCCCATTGCCGACACGCAAAAATTTCACGAGGAATGGGGTGGGGTTCCGCAAACACCTGGTCTGACACTGCCGGAAATGGTGGAAAGCGCCCGCGGCGGAAAACTGAAAGCGCTCTACGTCGTGGGCACGAATCCGGTGGGGCGGTTTGGCATCGATCCCTTCGCGTTTTCGCAGAGTTTCGTGGTGGTGCAGGACATGTTCCTGACTGAGACCGCGGCTTTGGCTGATGTGGTCTTGCCGGCGGCCAACGCCTATGAGAAATCGGGGACGTTCACCAACACCTGTGGCGATCTGCAGTTGGTCACAAAGGCTGGGGAAGTCACTGGCAGCAAATCCGATTTCGAGATGATCGTGCGCGTCGCGGATGCGATGGGCGCCGATGTTCATAAGCTGGTTCCGTTCGGCCGGGGCGAGGCCGCGGACATGGGACAATCGCGCGGGGCGCAATCCGGAGAGGCGGATCGGCATGCGGTCTGGCTGGAAGCGCACGGACTGGAGCCGAAGATGAGCCCATTCGATCCGACCGCTATTCTGGACGAAATTCAGCGGCTGGTGCCGGGCTATGAAGTCTCGCGCGTGAACCTGCTGGCGGGCCACGATCAGCACACAACTTTGGTCGGCCAGGGGCTCGGGGCCGAGCAGAATCCGGACCTGATTGCACCCGCAAATGACAACCTGTTCAGCTCGGGCACGCTGGGGCGCTATTCCCGCACCTTGAATTCGGTGATGGAGAACCGTAATCGGCAGCCGGCGGAATCTGAAGTTGCCGCGGACTGAAGAACTCTTTCTCCCCATTTACAAGGGCCCGGGGGGACATGCGGACGGTGGGATGCCCGCAGCACAGCCGGCGGAACGCCGGCGCTATTCAGGAATGACGCTTTGAATATCACCACTTTCATCATCGTCTCTATCATCAAGACTGTGCTTGCACTTTTTGTGCTGCTGACGGCGGTGGCGTACACGGTGTGGCTGGAGCGCAAGGTGGTGGGCCACATACAGAACCGGTGGGGACCTACCCGAGTCGGTCCCTTTGGTTTGCTGCAGCCGCTGGCGGATGGCGTGAAATTTCTGTTCAAGGAAGATTTGATGCCGCCGTACGTGGACAAGCCCTTGTATATCGCGGCGCCGATGATCGCCGTCATCTGTGCTCTGACCTCGATCGCGGTGATTCCTATTGGCAACTGGGTCACGATCGGCAGTTTGCACATTCCGCTGGGGATTACGGATGTCAACATCGGCCTGCTGATCATCCTGGGAGTCACTTCGCTCGGGGTGTATGGGGTCGCGCTGGCGGGTTGGTCTTCCAACAGCAAGTATTCCCTGCTCGGCGGATTGCGGGCCAGCGCGCAGATGATCAGCTACGAAATCCCGTTGGGCCTGTCACTGCTGGGCGTGCTCATGCTGACGGGCAGCTTCAGCCTGCGCGACATCGTCGATGCGCAGGGCGGGACGTTCTGGGGATTCATTCCGCGCTGGAACATTTTTTACGGAGGGCAGTTCATCGCCTTCTTCATTTATCTCATGTCGGCTTATGCGGAGACCAATCGTATCCCGTTCGATCTGCCGGAAGCGGAGACAGAGCTCGTTGCGGGGTATCACACCGAATACAGTGCCATGAAGTTTGCCATGTTTTTCATGGCTGAATACGCCAACATGATTACGGTGGCAGCGGTGGCCTCGCTGCTCTTCTTAGGCGGCTGGCATGGGCCGCTATTTGGGCCGCCACTGCTGCAAGCGCTTCTGCCAGTGTTTTGGTTTGTACTTCGGATCTTCGGCTTTCTGTTTCTATACATTTGGGTGCGCGGTACGTTGCCCCGGTTTCGTTATGACCAGCTGATGGCATTTGGGTGGAAGTTTCTTTTGCCGCTGGCGATTGCGAATCTGGTGGTAACGGCTTTGGTGGTGGCGTTGCGGGCTTAGCCGGCAGTTCCTGGTTCTCGGTTCCTGGTTCTCGGTTCCTGGTTCTCGTTTCTTGGTTCTCAGTTCCTGGTTTTCGGTTTCATGACTCATCTGATCATATTTTTGTTTTTCGGGGCGCTGTGCGTGGCGGGTGCGGTGAACCTGCTGGTGCAGCGGCATCCCATCAACAGCGCGCTTTCGCTGGTGGTCGTGATGGGGTCGCTGGCGGTGGAATATCTGCTGCTGGGAGCAGAGTTTGTGGCTGCGGTGCAGGTGATTGTTTACGCCGGGGCCATCATGGTGCTGTTTGTCTTTGTCATCATGCTGTTGAACGCGGGAGAAGAGGAGCGAACCAAGGGGAGCCGGGTGGCGTTGCTGTTTGGAATTCCCGGCATGCTGGTGGGCAGCGTGCTGGTGGGATGGGTACTGATCGAACGGGCGGGCAGCGAGACGGTGGCCGCTGGAGCGTTGCCGGGCGCGCC
This sequence comes from Terriglobales bacterium, assembly GCA_050745885.1. GTDB lineage: Bacteria > Acidobacteriota > Terriglobia > Terriglobales > Acidobacteriaceae > JAIQFF01. The sequence continues at coordinate 16,158 of JBOGLD010000121.1, read as the reverse complement.
CCGGACCATCGGCTGGCTGCTGTTTCACAATTTTCTGCTGCCTTTTGAAGTGACGTCGATTCTGATCTTGATCGCCATCATGGGCGCCGTGGTGCTGGCCAGCCATCCCGACTCGGACCAGGGAAAGAAGGAAAGCTGATGGTGCCGATTTCGTACTACCTGGTCCTGAGCGGGATCTTGTTTGCCTGCGGCGTCACCGGATTTCTGATCAAGCGCAATATCATCAGCATCTTCATGTCGATTGAGCTGATGCTGAACGGCGTCAACCTGTCATTCGTCGCCTTTGCCGCGCAGTGGCATGCGCTTAGCGGGCAAATATTCGTGTTCTTCGTGATGGTGGTCGCGGCGGCGGAAGCCGCAGTGGGACTGGCCATTATCATCGCCGTGTACCGCACGCGGGAGACGTTGAACGTCGACCAGGTGGACCTGCTCAAACTATGACGCCCAACTTGCATCTGTGGCTGATTCCGGTGCTGCCGCTGGTGGGCGCGGCCATCAATGGCTTTTTCGGGAAGAAATTCTCCCGGCGGGCTGTGGTCACCGTGGCGCTCGTGTTCAGTGGGGCGGCGTTTGCCCTGGTGCTGTTGGTCGCGTCCCAGTTCTCTTCGCTGACCACGCCCCATATCGAATTTCTAGCCACCTGGATCCGGGCGGGTACGTTTCAGGCGGACTTTTCGTTTTACCTCGACCAGCTTTCGCTGGTGATGCTGCTGGTCGTGACCGGCGTTGGCTTCCTGATTCATATCTATTCAGCCGGGTATATGTGGGAGGAAGACGGGTTCTACCGCTTCTTTGCCTACCTGAACCTGTTCATGTTTTTCATGTTGACCCTGGTGCTGGCCAGCAATTACCTGCTGATGTTTATCGGCTGGGAAGGGGTGGGCCTGGCTTCATATCTTTTGATCGGATTCTGGTTCACCAAGGACTCGGCGGCGGCGGCGGGCAAGAAAGCGTTCATCGTCAACCGTATCGGTGATTTCGGATTTCTGATTGCACTCTTTCTCCTGATCAAGCACTTCGGTTCGCTGAATTTCGAGCAGGTCTTCCAACGCGTCATCCCCATGAGCCCGGAGAGCAGCGGAGCGGGACTGCTCACGGCGGTCGGTCTGCTGCTGATGGTGGGGGCCGCGGGCAAGTCAGCTCAGATTCCGCTCTATGTATGGCTGCCCGACGCCATGGAAGGTCCCACCCCGGTCTCCGCGCTGATTCACGCCGCCACCATGGTGACCGCGGGCGTGTACATGGTTTCGCGGTCGCATGTGATTTTCGAGCGGGCGCCGACTGCCATGACGGTGGTCGCCATCATCGGGACCCTGACGGCTTTGTTTGCGGCGACCATCGGCATCGCGCAAACCGATATCAAGAAGGTGCTGGCCTACTCCACCATCTCGCAGCTGGGGTACATGTTCATCGCTTGCGGAGTAGGGGCGTTTTCGGCTGCCATTTTCCATTTGATGACCCATGCATTTTTCAAGGGCCTGTTATTCCTGGCGGCGGGGTCGGTCATTCACGCGGTGAGTGGCGAGCAGGACATGCGTCAGATGGGCGGGTTGCGCACGAAAATTCCCTGGACGTTCTGGACCATGACCATCGCCACCTTCGCGATCACCGGAATTCCACCGTTCTCCGGATTCTTCAGCAAGGATGAAATCCTGTGGCGGGCATACCAGACCAGCTGGGTTTACTGGTTCATTGGACTGTTTACCGCCTTTCTCACTTCCCTCTACATGTTCCGGCTGTGGTTCATGACATTTTTTGGGGAGTATCGCGGAACAGCGGAAGCTGAGCACGGGGATTCGGCGCATGGGGATTCAGGTAACGACGACACACGGGCGGGGGCGCCCGCGCCGCCTGGACACGGGCATGGCGGGATTCACGAGAGCCCCCGGGTCATGGTGATTCCCCTGGTGGTGTTGGCGGTGCTGTCTTTCGCCGGGGGTTGGATCGGGGTTCCGGCAGCGTTAGGCGGCAGCAATCGTTTTGATAAGTTCCTCGGCCCCGTATTTCATTCAAGTATGTCCGCCCTCGGAGCCGAAGGCCGCGGAGACATGGCGGCTCCGGAAAAGGACACAGAAGGACCCGAATCACAGGCCGGTCATGGCATCGAATTGCTGTTCACGGGAATTTCGGTGTTGACGGGTCTGCTGGGATTCGGCCTGGCCTGGCTGCTTTACTATCGCAACCCTCGGTTACCGCAGCAGATCGCCGCCGGGCTCGGAGGCCTTTATCAGGCGGTGGTCCACAAATACTACATTGATGAGCTGTACGCGACCTTGTTCGTAAAGCCCCTTATCGCGGGCTCTGCCCAGATCCTGTGGCACGGCATTGACCAGGACGTGATCGACGCCGCGGTGGACAATGGTGCGCATGGGGCGCGCGAGGTTTCTGATTCAGTCCGGCACATGCAGTCGGGCAACCTGCGCTCTTACGCCGGGTGGGTGGCGGCGGGCGCCGCGGCCGTAATCGCGTACATGATCTGGATGGGAACGCGATGAACCTTCACCCGTTGGACATGGACAAGTGGAGTCCGATCATTCTCACGCTGGTGACTTTCATCCCGCTGGCGGGCGCCCTGCTGCTGCTCATATTCCCCCGGCGTCATCGTGACATACGGGTGTTTGCCCTGGTGGTATCGCTTTTCACTTTTGTGCTGTCATTGCACCTGCCGGTTCACTTTCACCGGGCGCAGAGCGGATTCCAGTACGAGTTCGATCATCCCTGGATTCCTACGCCAAACATTCATTACCACATGGGGGTGGATGGGATCTCCATGTGGCTGGTAGTGCTGACCACTTTTTTGACGCCCCTGTGTGTGCTGATCTCATGGAAATCCATTGACCAGCGGGTGAAGGAATTCTTCATCATCATGCTGGTCCTGGAAACAGCGCTGATCGGCGTCTTTGTCTCGCTGGACTTGTTCCTGTTTTACTTTTTCTGGGAAGCGACCCTGATTCCGATGGCGTTGCTGATCGGAATGTACGGACACGGGCGCAAGGTTTACGCGGCGGTGAAATTCTTTTTGTACACCATGATCGCTTCCGTGTTCATGCTGGCAGCCATCCTGTGGCTTTACGCCAAGGTTGGGACGTTCGACTTTGTAACCATCCAGAACGCGATTCGCAGCGGACAGGTTGTGGGTTTCGCCAGCGCGGCGCAGTGGCTTTTTCTGGGGTTCTTCATCGCCTTTGCCGTCAAGGTTCCGCTCTTCCCTTTCCACACCTGGTTGCCGGATGCCCACGTGGAAGCTCCGACGGCGGGGTCGGTCCTACTGGCCGGCGTGCTGCTGAAGATGGGGACTTACGGCATGCTGCGCTTCGACCTGGGGTTATTTCCCGAACAGGCCCGGGCCAACGCCTGGTGGGTGATGATTCTGGCGCTGATCGGCATTATTTATGGCGCGCTGGTGGCTCTGGTCCAGCCCAACATGAAGAAGCTGATTGCGTATTCTTCGATCAGCCATCTGGGCTTTGTGGTGTTGGGGACTTTCAGCTTCACCCAGCTGGGGCTGGACGGAGCCATGTTCGTGATGCTGGCCCATGGGGTCTCGACCGGCGCCCTTTTCATGCTGGCAGGAACGTTGTATGAGCGTCGCCACACCTACGAGATTTCGGAATTCGGCGGGCTGGCCACCTCCATGCCGGTGTACGCCGGCATGTTTCTATTCATCGTGCTGGCATCGGTGGGGCTGCCACTGTTGAATGGCTTCATCGGCGAATTCCTGGTGCTCAGCGGAGCATTCCAGGACCGGACGGTCTACGGAGTTCTGGGCGCGACGGGCGTGATCTGGAGTGCGGGTTACCTGCTCTGGATGTATCAACGAGTGTTCTTTGGAAAGATTACTCACAGCGTGAACCAGACACTGCCTGACCTGGATATACGCGAGCGGATCGCGCTCCTGCCGGCGGCTGCGGCTGCCCTGGTGATGGGGGTGGCGCCCCTGCTATGGCTCAACGCCATCGATCCCGCAATCCAAACCGCGTTGGCGCCGTTTGCGCAGCTGGCCAGCAAGGTGGTCGGCCAGTGAGTACCGCAGGAATGACTCAGACACTGCCGCAGGGCATCGAATACGTTCGTATTCTGCCGGAAATCGTACTATCCCTGTTCGGCATGGCGATCATGGTGCTCGAGCCGCTGGTGGACGAGCGTCGCAGCCAGAAGCTGCTGGGCTGGATTGCGCTGGTCGGCTCGGCAGGTGCGATTGCTGCATCTCTCTACCAGTCGCAATTCCCCGGCCTGGGTTTCTGGGGCATGGTCAAGGTGGATGCGTTCAGCACCTTCTTCCACGTTCTGGTTACCGCAATTACGGCCGTGGTCATTCTTGGTTCCTTTGAGTACATGGAAGCGCAGCAGATGCGCGCGGGAGAATATTACGGGCTCATCCTTTTTGGCGCGGTCGGCATGTGCCTGATGTCGTCGGCCGTCGAGTTGGTGCTGGTCTTCATCGCGCTGGAGATTTCGTCGATTTCCACTTACGTGCTGGTTGGTTTCAGGCGGCGAGCGGCCATCAGCAGCGAGGCTTCCCTGAAGTACTTTCTGCTGGGTTCCTTTGCCACGGCTTTCTTCCTTTACGGAGTCGCGCTGATGTTCGGCGCCACCGGGTCCACCAGCATTTCGGTGATCGCCGACGCCCTTCAATTGAAGGGGATTCCGCTGCTGGCCTATGCCGGAGTCGCCTTTATCTTCGTGGGACTGGGCTTCAAAGTGGCGGCTGCTCCATTTCATGTCTGGACCCCGGACGTGTACGAAGGCGCCCCGGCGCCAGTGGTCGGATTCATGTCGACCGCGCCCAAGGCGGCCGCGTTCGCGGTGCTGCTGCGCATCATGTTCGAAGCCCACGCCCCGGGCCGACTCGGGCTGATCTGGGTGGTGGCCGCGCTGTCCATGACCCTGGGCAATGTGGGGGCGCTGGTGCAGCAGAACGTGAAACGGCTGCTGGCCTATTCTTCTATCGCTCATGCCGGATATATTTTGGTGGCTTTCGCCGCCCTGCCCCACGATGGCATCCCGGCGGCTATGTTTTACACCGCCTCTTACGCGGCCATGAATGTTGGCGCATTTGCGGTGGTCAGTCATATCGCGGGCGCGGGGGAACGTTATGTCACGCTGGACGACTATGCGGGGCTGGGCCGCCGATCGCCGCTGCTGGCGGCCACGCTAACGATTTTTTTGCTGTCACTGATCGGGATCCCGATGACTGGCGGCTTCTTCGCCAAGTTCTATGTGTTCAGCGCGGCGCTGCAAGCCAATCTGGTGGGGCTTACCATTATCGGCGTCCTCAACAGCGCGGTGGGCGCGTACTACTATCTGCGAATCATTGTGATGATGTATATGCGCGAGGCGCGCGAGGACCTGGCGGCGACTCCGGTTTCACCCACTCTGGGCGGGGCGCTGGCCATCAGCGTGGCCGCCACTCTGTATCTGGGCCTGCTTCCCGGCCGGGTCCTGGAATACGCGGCCCGCTCCGCGGCTGAACTTCTACGCTAGGGTTTGGCCACGGACTTGTGTGCGGTAACGGGTTACCGAGGTTACGGCAGTAGCAGCCATCCTGGATCCACTAATCCTCCAAAACCTAAGCCGGGCGGGAGTTTCGGCGTGCGCAAGAAACTGCACTTATCCGCGGATGACCGATTGACAAGCGAGCCCTTCGCGTTCATCATGTGTCATCGATTCGAGAATATTTGCAGCCTGGGAGGTCGATCATGAGCATGCTACTTCAAAGGATTTGGTCCGAAGACCAGGGACAGGACATCGCGGAATACGCGGTCATGTTGGCTGTGATTCTGGTCCTGGTTGTGGGCACGATACGCTTGGTCGGCTCTAACGCCAACAACGTCTTCTCCAACGTCGCCAGCTCAGTTCAGTAGCCACCAGAACCAGTTCGCGGGACCCCAGGTTTGAGGCGATACAGGATTTCGCCAGCGTGGGGAACCAGCTTGATGCCTTCCTCTTCGCGTCCCTGCCAGTCTTCCTGCCGGATGCTTGCGGGATCGATGTAGTTGAGGTTCAAGCGCCGACAGCGTTCTTCGGAAATACCGGTGGCGAGGCTTACCTTGATCCGCAGGGTCTCGACGCCGGTCGCGGCATCATAACTGCCCTGCCCGATCAGATGGGTGGAATGCGCGATCACGCCACGGGGCACGTCGGCAAACCGGCTCCACTGTTCAAGAAAGTAATCGCGGCAATGGTAGCCGATCCGGTCGAGAAATGCTCCGTGGGTATAACTGAATTCGGTAATGTGCGGAGCGTAGAGCACGACCTCGCCGCCATCCGCCATGGCGGGCTCAAGTTTGTACATTCCCTTGGCCCCGGTCCAGATGTCGTCATACATCCGGGGCAGGACGGAGAGGACACGGCGAAACGGGCGATCCTCCCACCGAATGTGCTCCTGGGCTGACAGCGCGGCCGCATTTTTCCAGGCATCGAGTGCCGAACCGAAGTACAGGCCTGCAATGTCTTGTTGTCTCAACACCAGCGCGAAGCAAGCGACAGGCACGGTCACTTTTTCCGCAGCCCGATCAATGAGCGCGCGCACCGGGGTGCAAAGCGTGCCGATGAGGTCGTAGCTCCCGAGCAGCGCCCCGAGCCAATGCGTCTGGTTAATCATTTCTCCGGTGCTCACGCCGGGAAACAGATATTTATTTCCCCCGGAAAATCCAACGACCTCGTGGGGAAAGACCGGCCCACAAATCAGCACCTGGTCATAGTCGAAGAGCAGGCGATTGATCTTGACCGGGATGGCTTCCGACAAGAGGCCGCCCGAGGCCTCGGATACGTGATCAGCGGGGATCGTGCCCAAGTTGACAAAGGTGCCAGGGAGGTCCCAGCGGTGATTGACGACCCGCGTCTTGCCGCACATTCCGTTGAGGACAGGCTGCCCCATGAGCCGGGTGAGATGGGCCTCGCTCATCTGGGGATGGGTACCGAGGGCGACCAGGTAGTCGCAAGCGGCGGCGCGGGTGCCGATTTCCTCCTGGAAAAGCTGGAACATCAGGGGCATCGGCATGGTGCGGGTGCCGTCTGGAACGATGGTGAGCACGCGCTTGCCCGCGAGGTTGAGGCCGGCGGCCGCTTGGGCCACGATTTGGCGGACCTCGTCGTGGGTCAGGAATCTATCGGTCGTACTTTTGCCCAAGGTCATTTGTTTTTCGACTCAGGTGTCGCTTCCCAGTCACAGGACTGAACTGCATTGTGCCATTTGTGCCGACTGGAATCCTAGGCTCCTCAGGGGCTGAAGGCGCCCATCCGTGCCGCTGACATGCCGCGCTCAAGGGCAGCTCCGTCCTAGAGCGCTCCAGCTTTTTCCAATGCATCCTTCATTCCCGCCCAGCTCTGAATGGTTGAGGCTTCCGGCGTGCCGGCACCGCGCCAATGGGTTTCCAGGCTCACGACATGGTGATAGCCGTCGCGCTTGAGAGCTTTGAATTGGCCGACCCAGTCGATGACACCTTTTCCCATCGCAGCCCATTCCAGACCCTTGGCCGTATTGATTGCATCTTTGCAGTGGCAGTGACCGATGCGCTCCTTGGGCAGGAGATCGTAGCCGTTGGGATAAGGCGTCTCACCGAACATGGCGGCATTGCCGGGATCCCAGTTGAGCATGAAAGCCGGGGACGGAACGCCGCCAAGGACCTTGGCAGCCTCGGCCCCGGTGGCGGTATTGCAGGCGAATTCATTCTCCAGGATGAGGATTAGGTTGATTTTGCGCAGCTTTTCAGCGGTTTGTTGCAACTGGTCATTCATCGCCTTGCGATAGGGACCCGGGTCGTCAAGCCGCCAGAAGTCGAAACATCGGATTCGGTCAGTGGAGAATGTTTTGGCAAGCTCGATGGCGCGATCCAGAACTTGGCCTTGCTGGTCATAGGTGAAATTCGCGTTGAATTGATCGTGTTCCGGCCTGAACCTGGATTTGGGTGCGCCCGGCCAATCCACTTTAAACAGCGGGCTGGCAATATCGCTGACGCGCAGGTTGTTCTTCTTCAGCAGACCTAGCGCTTCCGTAATTTCGTTGGCATCAAGATCGGCTACGTTCTTGTTCCACATGCTGCGTAGCTCCATCCACTGCATGCCAAACTGTTGGGAAGCGATTTCGCAGGCGTGGCCGAAGTCCTGTGAAATCTCGTCGTTGATTACGGCAATCTTGAAGGGCGACTTGGCGAGGCGGGAGGCATCGGGCGCCGAGGACAGCGAAAAGGGAGTGGCTGACAGGCGGGTCTTGGCCGCGGCCAGCACTCCCAGGCCCGCAATAAACTCCCGACGTGAAAAGTCTGATCGCATTGGTGAACTCTCCTGGTTATGTGTCGAACCCAAGGACTGCATTCAGCGATTCAGTCTTTGTACAATTTGCAGCTCGCGGGCGGCCCGGTCATTGTGAGCGGCCGCGCCTCCCGGTCCCCACGCCCGTGGAACCGTGAGCTCGCGGACGGATGTCGTCCAATCGCGGGAATCGGCTGCCAGCCGGACCAGCCCCAGCTGGGCTTCCGTCAGGTTAACGGCGGGCATTGCTCTCCTCAGTAGGTTTGCTTGATTTTCGATTTCACGCTGCGCGCCAGTTTCTCAATTTGTTCAGCCTTCTTGGCCGTGTCCGCGGGCAGGATTCCTTGGCCGCTCTTGTCTACGGAGTCCTTCAGCTCGGCAGACAGCTTAAACAATTTATCCGTGTCGCGCCTGATTTCCTCCTGGAGCAGTTCGTAGGCCTTCTTCACCCGCTCTCGGTTCACCTCTTCCTCAGTCCGTACCGGTATGTTGGATGTCGTTGGCCCCTGCCGGATGGAGGGCGGGAGGTGCACGTCCTGACCGAACGCGAGGCTGCCCGTTGCCCAGGTGAAAAGGAGGACTAGCGAAAACACTAGCTTGAGCATGACGAACCTCCGGTGAGACGCGCTTTGTGTCGTACTATACACGACCGGATGCCCTACGTTGATGCTGGGACGGTGTGTCGGGGTGAATCCCAGGCGGCTTAACGAACTGCTTCGAGAATCAGCTTTTGCACACAGGTTGACGCGGCCCGCTCGCAAGTTGCGCGTAACATCTGAACCAGCGGCGACGATGCCCGGCGTGAACTCCATGCCCGGGGCGACGAAACGGCATGACCATTCACATCGGCCTGATCGGGGGCGGAAACATCAGCGAGACGCACGCGCGCGCCGCGCGGGCGATGGCTGGAGTTGAAATCGCTGCCATCTATGGGACCAACGCGGACAAGGTCGCAGCGCTGGGGCTAGAGCACGAGGCCAAGCCATACACTGACTTCGACGCCTTTCTGGCGCATCGCCCCATGGAGATGGTTGCAATTGGAAGCCCGTCCGGACTGCACGCTGCTCAAGGCATTGCCGCGGCGCAGCGCGGCCTCCACGTGCTAACCGAAAAGCCGATCGACATCAGCACCCGACGCGCAGATGCTCTGATCGAAGCGGCGGAACGCGCGCGCGTGAAGCTCGGTGTCATGTTTCAGGACCGCGTAAAGCCCGGATTTCTCGAGCTCCGAAAGTGGATCAGCACCGGCATTATGGGCAAACCTCTGCTGGCTGACGCGCGGGTGAGATGGTACCGACCTCCGGAATACTACAGCAGTTCGCGGTGGCGCGGGACCCTGGCTCTGGACGGCGGAGGCGTGCTGATTAACCAGGCGGTGCACACTGTCGATCTGCTGCTGTGGCTGCTGGGTGATGTGGTTCGGGTGCAGGCGAGAACGGCCACGGTCCTGCACGCAATTGAAACTGAAGATACCGCGGCCGCCATTCTCGAATTTGCCAGCGGCGCGCTGGGCGTTCTGCAGGCGACGACGGCCGCCTATCCCGGATATCCGCGGCGCCTGGAGATCACCGGATCCGAAGGCACGGTAGTCCTTGAACAGGACCGGATTCTGGCCGTGAACTTGCGCCATGCTCCTGCCGGGATGAACGCGGGCGTGGCCCCAGACGCAAACCAGAGCGCGTCATCGGCTACGGTCAGTGACTTTCGCGGGCATCAGGCGTTGTTTGAGGATTTTGTTCGCGCCATCGAGCAGGACAAAGTACCAATCTGCGACGGACGCGAGGGCCGGCGTAGCATCGCTCTGGTCGAGGCCATCTATCGGGCGGCGCGCAATGGCGCCGCAGTGTCGATTCCGGTGGACAAACTCTGACCTTATCCACAACCCAAGCGGCGAGCGCAGTCTCGCAATATTTCCGATTCCCAAGCCGGGCGTTTTGGATTTTGTGGATGCACGAAGTCGGTAGGAATTCGTCCGACCAAATGCAGGAATACGGCGGCCGAGTGTTTGTACGCAGGCACGGGTGGGCGAAAAGCGACGTTGCCCAGATACTGCAGCGCATCTGAAAGCGCATAGTACGCGGGATCGCCAGTTTCCCAGAGCCGGTCGCGCTCGGCGAACTGTTCCGGGGCGAAACTGGCCAGGCCCAGCAGATAGTCCGAGCCATACTCGATCATGTTGATGCCCAGATCGTTTCCCGTGTAGATGTGAAAGTCCGGGCGGTGCGCGTCGCGCAGAGCCAGCCGCTGAAGCTCAATGAGACGGTCGAGCGAAGAATGCTTGATTCCCTTGATCTCCGGAATATCCATCAGACGACGGATGGTGTCCTCCTCGAAGATTTCTCCATTGGGCGCAAACATCGTGCCTAATTCGAAAGCCAGCACATGGGGATATCCCTGGCACACGGCTTGATAGGTCGCGGCCTTTTCCTTGGAGGATTGAACCTGCATCCGGGCCGTCTGGAACAGAATCGGAATCCCGCCGGCATGAACGATGAGATCCATCTGTTGCCGGTAGAGAGCGACGATGTTGCCGGTTTGATTCTCGATGTAGGCCCCGGCAACGAACGGTACACTTTTGCCCAGCGCTTCGACTGTCCACCGCAGGACGTTGTGCTTTTCCGGCTCGCTTAGATAATTGACGTAGCCGGTGTCCATATTGACCGCGTTCAACAGTCCGGCGTGCTGAGTTGCGATCAGGTGTTGTTGGAACGCTGCCACCGCTATCTTTCCTTCCGCCTCGTAAGGCAGCAGGGCCGCGGCGATTCCCTGCACTTTGCGGCGAAGCTGCCGTTGTTCGATCAGGGCTGCGATTTTCATTCCGTTTTCCGCGGATCTCATCTCCAAACTCCGTATTCCGTCAGGACTTCTTGGCAATAGTGAGCTGTGTCATTAGTTCGGAATCCTTGTAAAAGCTGTCCAGCGGATAGCATCCGGAAGGCAATCCCTTGCGCGGCGCGGTGGTGCAATCACTGAAGGTTCTGCAGATGCGCTTGCGCTCAATGGTGCCGCCTTCCGACGCGTCCCAGAGCAGTTCCGGGTAGGTCAACACCATCCGTCCCATTCCAACCAGATCTGCCCAGCCTTCATGCAGGGCTGCCTGGGCCACGTGCGGCAGGAAATCCTGCAAGTAGCTGTAGCCGGTCCCTACGATAATTAAGTTTGGAAACTGCTGCTTCAGACGCCGGGTTGCTTGCATCTGACGCGCCACGCTTACGAGTGGGTCCTCCGGCGGCAGGTAGCCATCCGACGGCGGATAGAGCGCGGGCCGCTGCAGGTGCGGATTGTAATACGGACTTCCAGCAGTGATATTGACCAGCCGAATTCCAATCCGTTCCAGAAGAGAGAGGAATTGGACCGGCTCGTTCAGATCGGACTCGGTCGGGTTCAGCGGATTCACACCGAATCCCCAACGGTACGGAATTTCATTTTCATAGGAGTCGGGGATTCCGGGTCCCAGCTTTCCGTTAGAAGATTTCGCCGGATCGGGATGGAAGGGCACGCTGTCAATGGCGGAAAGCCGGACAGCAATCTTGAGCCCCGGGGCGATGGAACGAATGCCCTGCACAACTTCACGCAGGAAGCGGGTGCGATTCTCGAAACTTCCGCCATAGCGGCCGGCGCGAGTGTGGGCGCTAAGAAACTCGTGGCCGAGGTAGCCATGGCAATGTTTGATGTCGACAAAGTCGAAGCCCAGGCTCCAGGCCAGGAGTGCGGCACGGTGGAAGTTTTCGATGACGGCATCGATCTCTGCGTCGGTCAGTACGGGATAGTCGGCGGGCAACCCGAGGCGCCGGTCCAGAAAGGGGTGGTGGTAAAGAATTCGCGGCTCGGGCCGTCCATGTGCATTGGGACGGCTGTAGCGGCCGGAATCAGTGAGCTGCAAACCGACGAGCAATCCGTCGACAGAACCGGTCGCCAGTCGATGCTCTTCGATCAAGACGGCGCGGAGGCGGGACAAACCTGCTTGGGTGTGCGCCGCAGCCACCAGCTGATTAGGATTGGCGCGCCCCCGGTGCGAGACGGCGACCGCTTCTCCGCCCCAGATCAATTTTGCGCCACTGCGGCCGAAGCGCTGCCAGCGTCGGATCGTTTTTTCGGAGGGATTGCCGTCCAGCGAGCCATCCCAGCCCTCCATGGGATGCACGACGATCCGGTTGCCGATGTTGATGTCGCCACTGACGAGCGGCCGGCGCAAAGAAGATTCTGTTTCGGTCAGGAGTGCGTCGTCACAGGGGATGGTCAAACCGAGCGACTGCACATGCTGCCGAAAATCGACCACGCTCTTTACCGTGCCGAGGCGCAGGATGGGTTGAGTGCTCACACCGTGCTCCGCCGTTCCCTGTTTCGTGGCCCCGGCATTCCCACCACAGCTAAGGGCCCGAGCAACGCGACGCCGACCAGCACAAAACAGCTTTCGGTGTAATTTCCGGTCGCGTCGCGCAGACGGCCAGTCAGCCAGGGCGATATGACCTGAGCGATGCCGCCCACGGTCAGGATTACTCCCAGCAATCTTCCCGGAACCTGCATACCAAAGATTTCCCCCGTCATCAACGGGATGATCATATAGTCGCCCCCCAGCCCGATCCCGAATAAAACATGCCGAGCGTGGAGACCCAGCCCAGTCCCACCAGGGCGTTTTTGGCCGGAAAATCTCTGGTATGATGCCGGGCGGATTTCACAATACCATTCATGGCAGGCCCACATGACGATCACACGGCGTGAACTTTGCATTCTGCTGCCTGGACTGCTGTCGACCACCGCCGCAGTCAACGGTTTCGCCGAGCAGGACAACTCCATGCCTTCGGCGAGTTATCCGTTTGACAAACTCCCGGTGCACACTCTCGACCATGTCGAAATGCGCCACGTCCTGAAAGGCAAGCTGGCCACGGGCGAAGCACTGGAAGTGCACGAAACCACGCTCCCCGCCGGAGGCGCACCGCACGCTCCGCACCATCATGTACACTCCGAAATGTGGCTCATTCGGGAAGGCACGGTCGAGCTTACAGTCAACGGCACCAGCTACCGCCTGGGTCCGGGCGGAGTGGGGTTTGTTCGTTCGAATGACGAGCATGGAATCAAGAATGTCGGCCCGACTGCGGCCAGTTATTTCGTGGTCGCAATGGGGCCTGGAGCAGACGCATGACGGCAAGATGCCCGTGCGACCGCCGGCAGGCCGGCGCTACAATTTCGAGGTGAGGATAGGATGAGAGTCTTCTGGGCGTTGGGTTTGCTTGCGCTTGCCTTGTTGATGGTCAGCGCGGAGGAAAAGGGGCCGGAAGGATTCCAGCACTGGACGGGCGCGTCACTCAAGGACCTTGCGCAGACGCTGAAAACAGAGGCTGATGCCAGTGCGCACCACACGTCGGTGCGCCCTCTGGGAGACTTCGCGCAGGATGCGTTCATGCTCTCGCGGCGGGAAGCCAATGGCATACCCGAGTGGCACGAGAATCAGGCCGATGTGTTCTTCGTGCAATCCGGTTCGGCGACACTCGTGGTCGGCGGCACCCTGGTGGGCGCCGAAACCACCGAGCCGCACGAAAAGCGTAACGGGAGGATCGAGGGCGGCATCAAGACCAAGCTTTCCCCAGGCGATGTGGTGCGCATTCCTCCCCGGACGCCGCATCAGCTGCTGCTCGATGGCTCACCCGAATTCACATATTTCGTGGTCAAAGTGAAAGGATATTAGGATCGGCTCGCTGCGAGGAGGAGGTCCATGCCTCTGCGGTTCTCCAGGGGTCTGCCTCGGTGCGGGGCCTGTGGCGCCGGCCACTTGGTGAATGCTTTCGGTTGCTTCTGCGCCTGCGCCGGCAGGGTCAGTACGATCATCGCCGCGGCCAGCAGCAATCCCAACCTTTTGCGATATCGGTTCGTCATGAGTTCTTTGTCCCCTTGTCCGCCTGGGAGGGTCCAGTGTGCTGAATTTTCTGACGTTCTGCCGAGGTGAATGCAAATGTCAAGCCAGCGTCGCAGACTACAGATGGCGCAGGTCGAAGGTCAACCCGTAAAAACTGAAGTCAGAATGTAGGCGCGAGCGTCCACGCTCGTGCGTGGGCCGGCACGAGCGAGGACGCTCGTGCCTGCATCGACGCCTCCCTGCTATGCTGGCAGCGAAATCAGACGGAGAAGGAGCCGATGCTTCGAGTCTCATACCAGGATCTTTTTGAAGGTTTGTTGCGGGTATTGCTGAAGCTGGGGTTCGAATCGGGTCGTGCCCGTCTTTGTGCTCAGCTCTTCGCCGACACCAGTCGCGACGGCGTGTACTCGCACGGACTAGACCGCTTTCCACGGTTTGTCTCCATGATACGAAATGGCTCGATCGATGTTCACGCCGAACCGGAATTGCGGGCAGGTTCAGGCCCGCTGGAGCGCTGGGACGGAAAAATCGGACCGGGAAACTTGAACGCTCACCACGGCATGAACCGCGCCATCGGGCTGGCCCGCGAACATGGGTTGGGATGTGTAGCGCTGGCCAATACCAACCACTGGATGCGAGGCGGTAGTTATGGCTGGCAGGCTGCCGATGCGGGCGTGATTGGAATGTGCTGGACCAATACGCTGCCTAATCTTCCGCCCTGGGGCGCTTCGGACCCGCGCGTCGGCAACAACCCGCTGGTGATCGCGGTTCCCCGCTCCGAGGGGCACGTTGTCCTCGACATGGCCATGTCTCAGTTCTCGTACGGCACACTGGAGTCGTATCGCAAGCGCGGTGAAGCGCTGCCGGTGGATGGCGGCTTTGACTCGAAGGGCCGGCTGACGCGAGTTGCCGGCGACATTGAGGCATCCAATCGTCCTTTGCCCATCGGCTTCTGGAAGGGTTCGGGCCTGGCACTGATGCTGGACCTGCTGGCTGCGCAGCTGTCCGGAGGAAAAGCCACACACCAGATTGCGACTGATCCGAAGCGCGAGAACGGGCTTTCACAGGTCTTCATGGCGTTCAACCCTAGTTGCCTCAACGCTCCTGCCTTCGACTCCAGCGCCAGCGCGTCCGGGATCGTAGATCAAGTCCTCGAGTATTTCCAGCTACCCCCACACTCCACTGGAGCGCGCGTGCGGTATCCCGGCTATCGGGTTTTGGCCACGCGGAAGGACAACCTGGCGCACGGCATACCGGTGGAGCCCTCGATCTGGGAGCGCTTGGATTCGCTCTAGGGTTTTCCAAAATACCCGGTCGAGGCCGGTTGCGATGAGTCTGGCTGAAATTAACCTTCAATTTTTATGGTTTGACAGGCTTTGAGTGCTTTCTATACTTGGAACGAACAAAACCCCTCTCAACTATGGACCGTGCCGCTAGCTCCGAAAACTGGTCATCTGCAGCGGAGTCCGAAGGGGCGACGCCTGGACCGTCATCGCGGGCCGGGTATTTCCGCTGGGTCATCTGTGCCCTCCTGCTATTTGGAGTCACCAAGAACTACATGGACCGCCAGGTCCTGGGAATTCTCAAGTCCACCCTGCAACACGATTTGGGCTGGAATGAAATCGACTACGGCAATCTGGTGTTTGCCTTTCAAGCGGCTTACGCGCTGGGCATGGTGATGGTGGGTGGGCTGGTGGACCGCCTGGGAACGCGGCTGGGCTACGCGCTGGCCATGGTCTTCTGGAGCCTGGCTTCCATGGCGCACGCCTTCGCCAGCACCTTCATCAGCTTTATTGTTGCCCGGTCGGCACTGGGTTTCGGGGAAGCAGGGGTTTTTCCCGCCAGTATCAAGACCGTCGCCGAATGGTTTCCCAAGAAGGAGCGGGCGCTGGCGACTGGAATTTTTAACGCGGGCACCAATATCGGCGCCATCATCACTCCTCTGGTGGTGCCATGGATCACGCTTCAATGGGGCTGGCGCTGGGCCTTTGTGATCACCGGCGCGCTGGGGTTCGTCTGGCTTATCTTCTGGCTGCTGCTCTATCGCAAGC
>JBOGLD010000120.1:0-6412 GCA_050745885.1 Terriglobales bacterium | reverse complement strand
GTCGTTATGGGCTTCGTTTATGAACAAATTGGTATAGAAGCTGCGGTAGCTGGGGTAAACCGTGGGGAAAGTTCCCAAGCCCCACCCCCACACCGGGCGGTTGGAAAACATTCTCAAGCAGTCCTTCGTTACCTTCCAGCGGACTCCGGGGTCCAGATCTCCGAGGCGGCCCAGTACCTGCCCGCCTTTGCGAGAACGTTCCTGGGATAACTTCCGGGCTGCCGACAATCCATTCCGAATCGTGTAGTCAGGCGTCGGGACTCGATAGCCAGCGACAAACTTGGTTCTATCCGGCCGTTCGGCATTGCGGCGCCTCCACATCCTGCGAAGCCTCGTGCCCGGCACAGCATGGCCAAAGATCCTCAAGTCCTGAGCCACGCCATTAGTCACCCGAATATTTGGCATGTACGAATCTTCGCGTTACCTCCGTCACCTAAGGCCTGATGAGTGGGCCGCTACAATTAGCGTGTGAAGTTCTATCCATTCCAGCGCACAAACACTTGGACGATGATTGCCGTCGTGTTTGTGTGCGGGCAGTTGCTGGCCACTCTTCTGTTGCCTCGCGGCTTTGCACTGACCGTTGTTGGTGATCTCGCCCAATGCATTCTTCTGCTACTAACACTGTTGTCTGTTTTTCCCTGCGCAGAAAGGAGCAGGGGGAGAGCAAGGGCGTTTTGGATACTCATCTTCATCGGACTTGGAATGTGGTTCTGTTCCCAGGCATTGTGGACGTATTTCGAAGTGTTTCGGCGCCACGAGGTTCCCAACCCGTTCGCTGGGGATATTATTCTCTTCCTGCACTTGGTGCCGATGATAGCCGCGTTGGCACTGAAGCCGCACCTTAAACTGGACAACAATTCTGTTCGGGCGGGCTGGCTTGATTTCGCCTTGCTGCTCATCTGGGGACTTTATCTTTATGTCTTTGTAGTCATTCCTTGGCAGTATGTGTCTCCGAACGATGAGATGTATGGGAAGACCTTTAATCTGTTGTATTTTTCGGAGCATCTGATCTTTCTTTCTGGCCTGGCTGTGCTGCGGGTCTCCAGTGAGGGTTTGTGGCGAAAGGTCTATGCACATTTGTTTGGGGCAGCTTTCTTGTATTCGGCGAGCTCAGTCGCCGCGAGCGTAGCCATTGACTTCCACAAGTACTACACAGGCAGCTTCTATGACCTCCCTTTGGTCGCGGCCATGGCATGGTTCACCTTCGTTGGGCTGTTTTCGGGTGAACTTCCGCAGGAAGAAAGATTACGAGACGAGGTTGATTCGCATCACGGAATTTGGACAGCCCGTATTGCGATGGCTGCTGTCTACTCATCGCCCTTAATGGTGACGTGGGCGCTGTTCATGGGCAACGCCGCATCACCAATCCGAATGTATCGGCTACAGATCACACTTGGCGCAATGTTGTTAATGGGAGCGCTGGTGATATTGAGGGGGCATTTAATACAAGAAGAACTGACGCGCCTACTGCGCGGAGCGCGCGAGGCGCTAGACGTTCAACAACGTTTGCAAGCCGAGCGCCAATGTGCCCAGGAACGGGTCGAGTTCCTAGCGTACTACGATCCTCTCACGGAACTGCCAAATCGGACATTTGTTAAGAATCAGTTGGTGAAGGCTTGCGCCGGTGCGCGGCGCCGCCAGGAAAAAGTTGCTGTTTTGTTTCTGGATCTCGACAGGTTCAAGTTTGTCAACGATTCGCTTGGGCACGCGGTGGGAGACCTTCTCCTGCAACATGTTGCAGGGCGTATCAAGGGATGGGCGCGTGAGCAAGACACGGTTGCTCGGTTAGGTGGCGACGAGTTTCTTGTCGTGCTCGATGGGATAAAAGAGATTGGCAACGTGGCGGTTGCTGCTGAACGACTTATGGACGCCATGAATACCGAGTTCGTCGTTGAAGGTCATGCGCTCAATGTTACTTGCAGCCTTGGAATCAGCGTTTTCCCTGACCATGGGGTGGAGGCTGAAACCTTGGTCAAGCATGCAGACGCGGCCATGTATTGCGCCAAGGAAAATAGTCGGAACAACTTCCAGTTCTTCACAGAAAACATGAATGCTCAAGCGGTGGAGCGGCTGACGCTGGAACATAATTTGCGAAAAGCATTAGAGAGAAAGGAATTGTTTTTGGCGTATCAACCACAAATGGAAATTGCCACCGGAAGACTCATCGGACTCGAAGCACTCCTCCGATGGCAGCACCCAGAGATGGGCCTTGTGCCGCCTGACAAGTTTATACGAATTGCAGAGAACAGCGGCCTGATCGTGCCAATCGGGGAATGGGTACTCAGGACTGCCTGCGGTCAAGTTCGGAAATGGCATGACGAACACCTTCTTGAGGTACCGATAGCAGTGAATGTGTCCGCGATCCAGTTTGGCCAAGAGGGATTTTGCCAGCTCATCCGGAAAGTGTTACATGAGGCTGGCCTTGCTCCTGATCAGCTCGAACTGGAGCTGACTGAGAGCCTTCTGCTATCCCACTCACAGATGATGCTTTCAGAGCTACGAAAATTGAAGGAGATGGGTGTAAAGCTGGCAATCGACGACTTTGGGACCGGGTATTCCAGCCTCAGCTACTTGCGACGGTTTCCGGTCAGCAAGCTGAAAATTGATCGGTCGTTTATCCAATGTGTCTCTGAGAATGCTGATGACGCCGCCATCACGAGCACAATCATTAGTATGGCAAAGAACCTGCATCTCAAGGTGATCGCCGAAGGCGTGGAGACCGAAGAACAGATGTCATTCCTACGGGCGCGCCAGTGTGATGAGATTCAAGGATACTACTTCAGCAAACCTTTACTGGCGGACGAACTCGCTGACAAACTGCGAGTCGGTGGACTCGTCCTAAGAAAACGGACGGGGGTCGGCAGCTTCGAAGCGAGCCTATGACGCCCCCAGGCCGGTATTCGGAGGTGGTGCCGTACTCGAGAAGTGAGTTGCGGGGGGAATCGCTCCTCCCTTGTTGCCAGTGTGGATTTCCCAATTGGTGGGTGACGTTAGTGCTGTATCGGACGCGCCCCAGAATGATTGAGTGTGCACGTAGGCTCCGTTGGCGGGGCGCGTCCGATACAGCACTAACGTTTGTGGATAACTTCCGCGTAGCCTGCCAATCACCACTCTCGGGTCCGACCAGTCCAGCACCCTTGATTTTCTCGGTCCGAATTGCTGTCCGGTTTTGGACGGTGCCATCCGGTACCGGACAATTGGGAAGTCTAAGCGAACTTTTAAATACAAGAAAAATATGATGATTGCCGTAGCAAAAGACTGGAAGGCGAGATGCTACCCTTTCTGGAACAGGAACGAAAGGATTAGGGGCGGAGGACTAGTCTGTTTCTACATTCCCCCTGAACGAACAGCACCCTCTCAAAGCGAGGTTGGGCAAGTGAGGACAAATGATCGCTGCATTGGGTCAAGATCTGCGTTATGCGCTGCGCCAGTTGCGCAAAAACCCGGGATTCACCGCGGTTGCGTTACTAACTCTAGCTCTCGGCATTGGGGCCACGACAGCAATCTTCAGTGTTGTATACGGTGTGTTGCTTCGGCCGCTGCCGTACGCCGATCCGAGCAGAATTGTGGCCATCTTCGAAATCCAGCCCAAAGGCGGATGGAACCGGATCGCAGATCCGAACTTCGATGACTTCCGCGATCAAAGTCACAGCTTCCAGGCGATTGCAAAATACAGCGCCTATACCGCAGCGGTTTCAGGGGGCTCCCAGCCGACGCGGTCGATGGTCGCGCACGTCTCGTCCGAGTTCCTCAAGGTGTTCCGCATTCAGCCGATCATCGGGCGCGATCTGGCCGCAGCCGACAATAATAAAGGTGCGGCTCCGGTCGCGCTGGTCAGCTACGGATACTGGAAACAGTACCTCGGGTCGTGTCTGGACCTTTCTCAGCTGCACCTGAAGATCGACGACGCCATCTTCTCTGTTGTCGGGGTGCTTCCGGAAGGATTTCATTTTCCGACCGAAGGAACAATCTGGATCCCGGCCGACCTCAAGGGCGAGAATCCCAGCAGAAGTTCGCATAACTATGACGCAGTCGCGCGCCTCCGAGACGGTGTGACCGTCGAGCGGGCAAATGCCGAAATCAGCGCGATGGGGCGCCGTATCCACGACTTCTCCAGCGAGAAGGACGACTTTCTCTTAAAGGACGCTGCTGTCGTCCCGCTGAAGGACTCAATTACGAGCGAAACCAGGCCGGCACTACTTATTCTGCTCGGAGCTGTTGGGTTTCTTCTTCTTGTTGCGTGCGCGAACGTCGCCAACCTGCGGCTCGCGCAACTTTCCGTGAGGGAGCGTGAACTCGCCATTCGCAGTGCTCTGGGGGCTCCGCGCGGACGGCTGGTTCGGCAGTTCGTGACTGAAGCATTCGTGCTTTCGCTTCTCGGCGGCGGCTTTGGCTTACTCGGAGCCTATTTCGGCTTAACCGGTTTGCTCGTCCTTGCGCCGCAGAACCTTCCGCGCCTGGACGAGGTGTCAATCAACGTGCCTGTCCTCATCTTCGCATTTCTGCTTTGCAGCGGAGTCGCAATCGGAATCGGAGTCTTTACCGCATTGCGTGCTACCGCTGGCGATGGACAAAAAGGCCTGACGGAGGGTAGCCGCGAACAGGCGAGTTCTCAATCCAGTCAAAGAGTGGGCCGAGGAATTGTCGCCGCGCAGATTGCCATTACGCTCGTCCTCTTAGTTGGCGCGGGACTGCTTGGACGCAGCCTGATCAATGTCCTCGAGGTCAATCCTGGGTTCCGTGTGCAAAAAATCGTCACCATGGATGTATCGCTGCCCTGGCCTGACTGGACCGATTGGAAGGCAAAAGCGGGTCAGGCAATCTTCTTTCGCAATCTGATTGAACGATTAAAGCAAATTCCGGGAGTGCGCCAAGTGGGCGCCACGAGCGCACTCCCCATGACCGGGGGCGTTGCCAATGGCAAGTTTTTGCCGATGGCGCAGAATGAGCTCCCCAAGAATCCCACGAACCTGCAAGAGCTGTCCCGCGATTTCGACGTTCTCTTCCACCAAAAAGAGCCACTCGGGGAAGCGGATTTTTGCGTCGCAACCGACGGATATTTTCGGGCCCTCGGAATTCCTCTCCTTCGCGGACGAATGTTTGACGAGCGCGACGGCCCAGAGTCTCCCCACGCTGCGGTCATCAGCGCATCCCTCGCGCGCGCGAGCTGGCCCGGCCAGGATCCCATCGGCCACACCATTGAGTTCGGCAACATGGATGGCGACCTCCGCCTGCTGACCATCGTGGGCGTCGTAGGTGACGTGCATGAATACGGCGTCGATGCTCCACCGCAGCCGACCGTGTATGTGAACCTGTTTCAGCGCCCGCATTCAACAATGACCCTGACGATGCTGAGCGATGAAGGCGCGCAGCCAGTTACCTCGGCAGCACGGCAAATCCTGCATCAACTTAATCCAGACATTGCGCCGCGACTCCGGACGTTTTCAGAGGTTTATTCCGAGTCTCTTGGCTCGCGCCGATTCAACCTGCTTCTGATCGGCTTCTTTGCAGGTATCGCACTGCTGCTCGCCACAGCAGGCGTTTTCGGGGTGATGGCTTACTTGGTCAGCCGCCGTACTCGCGAGATTGGCGTCCGTGTGGCTCTGGGCGCCCGCCCTCGCGACGTACTTGCGATGATTCTTGGCCAGGGACTGCGCACGGTGTTCATAGGGGCGGTCATTGGGGTCGCAAGTTCGCTTGCGGTCACACGCGCCATGCAATCGCTGCTTTTTGGGGTGACGGCAACTGATCCACTGACGATTGCCGCAGTGGTATTCCTTCTAGTCTCGGTTGCGTTGCTGGCGTGCTATATCCCTGCCCGCCGCGCAGCCAAGGTCGATCCCATGGTGGCGCTGCGGTACGAGTAACCAGCATTCGCCTCCAAAGCACGCGCTTGCGTGTTATTAAGGTCGCAATCCAGTCCCCTTCCGGAATGCATTTGTAAGCGGAAGGTGTCCATCCGCAGTGATTCTCCGCGTATCATGGGCAATCCAGAGGTAATCCGCACGGCCAGAAGTCTAGGATTCTCAGGGACGGTTTTATTACAGGCTCTTTGTCAGTGGATCCCGCATCCCCGATTTGTCCGCCAGTCAGCGTCTTCAGGTGTGGGCCGACGGTTTCGAAATTTCCTCAGTTCCCTTCAGACCGTTTCTGGAGCGGGATGGCGAAGGTGGGAGCTCGGAAGCTGCCAGGGCGCAAAGCACATAGAAAAGGGCGGCGTTTGCCGGGATCTGTAGGTTGAAATCCACGAAGCTGTGAATCAGGATCCCGGTGCACCCCAGCAAAGCGGCCAGAGATAACGCTCCGTCCCAGGTGAACTCCCAGCGGCGGGAGGTGGGCAAGCCGCGGCGGTACACGCTCACGAGAAACCACAGCATCAGCCCGAAGCCCAACAAGCCGGTCTCCACCAATA
>JBOGLD010000119.1:0-26095 GCA_050745885.1 Terriglobales bacterium | reverse complement strand
AATCGTGATCAACACCGATTCCCACCACACCTCGCACCTGGACAAGATCCGTTTTGGCATTTTGCAGGCGCGCCGCGCCTGGCTCACCGAAGAAGACGTGCTGAACACCCTGCCGCTGCAAAAGTTCGCCAAAGCCATGAAACACGCCTGGTAGTGGAACGACGCGCCGAAAACAAACCTGTCATCCCGAGCGCAGCGAAACGATTCGCTTGCGAAGCGTTTCGCGGAGTCGAGGGACCTGCTGTCAGGCAGTGCCCCCGCCGAACAAGCTGGCGCGCAGGTTTTCCGGAAGAATGTCGCACCCATAACCAACCTGCCGCATCTATTTCGTATGGAATTCCGGCAGCTGGGCCGTTCCGGCCTCAAAGTACCCGCTCTTAGTTTTGGCACTGGCACATTCGGAGGAGGGACCGAATTCTTCCGCGCCTGGGGCTCAAGCGATGTAGCCGAGGCCACCCGTCTGGTCTCCATTTGTCTGGAGGCGGGCGTCAATCTTTTCGACACAGCCGACGTCTATTCGAACGGCCTCTCGGAGGAGATTCTCGGCAAAGCCATCGAGGGGCGGCGCCAGGATGTTCTGTTCTCGACCAAGACCACGTTCCGCCTGGGTAAAGGACCGAACGACGTGGGATCGTCGCGGCATCATTTGATTCAGGCCTGCGAGGCCAGCCTGCGCCGCCTGGGCACCGACTACATCGACATTTATCATCTCCACGGATTCGACGCGCTTACTCCCATCGAGGAAGTTTTGAGCACGCTCAACCACCTGGTCGAAAGCGGCAAAGTCCGTTACATCGCCTGCTCGAATTTTTCCGGATGGCACCTGATGAAGTCTCTTGCCGTTTCCGATCGCTACGGCTGGTCCCGCTATGTGGGACACCAGGTCTACTATTCGCTGGTCGGCCGTGAGTATGAATGGGAACTCATGCCACTCGCTCTCGATCAGGGCGTTGGGGCCCTGGTCTGGAGCCCGCTCGGCTGGGGACGCCTTACGGGAAAGATTCGCCGCGGCCAGCCGCTCCCCGCCGGCAGCCGCCTCCACCAGACTACAGAGCAGGGGCCGCCGGTGGCAGAGGAGCATTTGTACAACGTGGTCGACGCATTGGAGCAGGTAGCCAGAGAAACTGAAAAGAGCGTGCCTCAGGTCGCCCTCAACTGGCTCCTGCAGCGGCCTTCCGTCTCGACCATCATCATCGGCGCCCGGAATGAAGAGCAATTACGCCAGAACCTGGCCGCGGAAG
Source organism: Terriglobales bacterium (assembly GCA_050745885.1). GTDB lineage: Bacteria > Acidobacteriota > Terriglobia > Terriglobales > Acidobacteriaceae > JAIQFF01. The sequence continues at coordinate 24,854 of JBOGLD010000119.1, read as the reverse complement.
GATGGTCGCTCTCGCCATCGCAGGTTGCGGCCCTCGATAAGGCCAGCGAGCAGAAGCCGATCTATCCTTACTGGCACCAGTGGCAGTTCGCGGAACGCAATCCCCCGCCGGTTCGCCACTGAAGCGTAAAACGGAGGGCTGCTTCCCCGCCCGCCCATCTCACTCTCATCAGCCCACACATAGATCCAGCACGAGCGGGACGCTCGCGCCTGCATTTCACTTCGCGTTCTTGTAGACTTCACCGCCCTTCATCACAAACACGACCTTTTCCATGACCGTGATGTCCGCCAGCGGGTCGCCATCCACAGCCACAATATCAGCGAACTTTCCCGGCTCCAGAGTGCCAATGTCATCCGATTTCCCCAGCAACTCTGCCCCGTTCATGGTCGCCGCGCGCAGGGCCTCAATCGGCGTCATGCCTCCGTTCACCAGCGCGCCAAATTCTTTGGAGACAAAGTCCGCATCGTCGTCCACGCCGTAAGCAATCTTCAGATGATGGGCCAGGGCCCGCTTGAACGCCGGCCCCTGTTCTTTCACGATGGCCACGCCCTTGGCAAAGCTGACCGGATCGCGCCCCTGCGACAACCCGGTCTGCAGGTCATGCTGAAAGCAAAAAAGCGTCGGCACCAGCCAGGTGCCGTGCTGTTCCATCAGGCGCGCACCTTCTTCATCGAGCACGGTGCCGTGTTCGATTGAGTCCACACCTGCGCGCACCGCGGCCTTAATGCCTTCCGCCCCTTCCGCGTGGGCCATCACTTTTTTTCCGGCGCGGTGCGCCACCTCCACCGCCCTGGCCATCTGTTCTTCACTCAACTCCTCCACCCGGTAATCGCTGATCGGATCCATGACGCCGCCGGTCGCCATCAGCTTGATCCAGTCCGCTCCGTACTTGATATCGCGGCGCACCGCGCGGCTCACATCATCAACCGTGTCGGCGATGTTGGGCCGCCTTGGCAGGTTTTCATCGGGTGCCAGAACGTCAGCATCTCCGTGTCCTCCGGTGACCGAAACAAAGTTTCCCGCGGAAACCATGCGCGGTCCCTGGATCAGTCCCAGATTGATGCTGTCGCGCAGCGCCAGCTGCCCGTACCCCAGATCGTCCTCGCCCGCATCGCGCAACCCGGTGAACCCATGATTCAACCAGGTCTGCAGGTTGTGCACGCCCCACAGCGCTTTCTGGGCCGAGGACATCCGCAATCCGCCCGCAGACGACTGGTCCTTCTGGTTCCCCAGCACGTGGGCGTGGCAATCGATCAGCCCGGGAACCACTGTGTATCTGGAAAGATCGATCGTCGGAATGCCGGGAGGCGCCGAATCCGCAATTCGCAGAATACGGTCCTTTGCGATCACAATATAAGCGTTGGCCGTCGCCCGACCGGTGCGCACGTCGATCAGCCGGCCGGCGCGAACCGCGGACGTCGCCTGTGCCGGCCCTTGCTCGGCCGACGCCTGTACTCCCAGGCAGCCAAACAGCACTCCCACGACCACAGCCAAAAGCCCCACCTTCCTTGCAGCCATCCCTTCCCTCCTGTCTGAAGAACCACCCAGCATACGAGGCGCTGCACCGGGCAGCAACCCGGAACGACTCTCTGCTCGCCGCGATGATTTGTGGCAGAAGATGTCGAGCGTTCGCGGCGAAGCGTATAGAATTACCGCAGCCGAGGCTGCTTATGCCTGAAGACATCCCACCAAAAGCGTCGCCCGCTCCCATTCCCGAGCCATCTCCTGAAACCGGCTCCGCTCCAGGAATGGACCTGGGCCCCGGTCCAGGAATCAATATCGCGGAAGAATTTGGCACTGCGAAACGAAATCTTCCGCCCGCGAAGATCGTGCTGATCGTGCTGGGGGTCGCGGTCGTTCTGCTTGGTATGTTCGCTTTTGTTGATCGAGCCAAGCCGCAGGGTGGAGGTTCGGTGGACAATATTGCCGCCGTGGAGGTTCCAGACCAGCACGAGGTCATGGTGGCGGTAAATGTCACCGTGCGCAATTCAGGCGAGAAGACCCTATGGATCCATGACATCAAGGCCAAGGTCACGACCGACGGCGGAGAATTCACCGATGAAGCCGCGTCCGCCGTGGATTTTGACCGCTATTTTCAGGCTTTTCCCGTGCTGAAGGAGCACGCCCTGGCGGCGATACCGCCGGAGACCAAGATTGCTCCCGGCGGCCAGACCCAAGGCACGATCGTGGTGACCTTCCCGGTCACCCAGGAGGCCTTCGACAAGCGCAAATCGCTCAGCGTTGTGATCCAGCCCTACGATCAGCCCCTGCCCCTGGTCTTGACCAGGTAAATCCGCACAGGCCTATCTCTGCGTGTCGGGGTTTCTACTCCCGTTTCTTCATGAATTTTCTATGTGCCAGGTGAGTAGCGGCCGTAGGCTTGATCTCGTCGTACTTGAGGCAACTGATCGAACCGTCCACTTCGAGCACCGCGAGGGCAACCTCATCAAGACTCGAGATTCCATGTTCCCGCAGGGACTCATGCAGCTCATCCATACTGACGCGCTCCCGGGTCATGTGGGTGGCAATGATCTTGCCATCGTGCACCAGCAGACTCGGCTGGCCTTGCACCAGCTTGCGGAAACTGCGATTCCGGCCCGAAACCTCCGCCACCAGGTAGTTCAACACCAACAGGGTGGAAGCCGCGACGACTCCGCCCAGGACTGAGGTGTCTGGACCGGTCATCGCGTTCTGCACTGCATTGCTGATAAGCAGGAGGAGAGTCAGATCGAAGGGCGTCATCTGCCCGACTTCGCGCTTGCCGCTCAGTCGCATGCCCAACAGCACGACTGCATACACCGCGGTTGTCCGCAGCGCGATGCCGACCAGGACGTGACCGCCTGGATACACGCGGCCTACTGGGTCGCCGTGATCGGCGTCGGCGCACCCTTCGGAGTGCTCAGGTATCCGGTGGCCTTTTTCTTGTCCACCGTCCAGACCACAAGTTCATACAGCATTCGGTCGCGTCCGCTGTAGAACTGGATGGGTTCGCTGACGTTGCGATCCTTTTTCTCGATCGTCCGGTCGTCGGACGTCACATTCAAAGTGAACTTGCCCTTTTTGGGGTCGGTCTTTTTCAATTGCAGGGCTACCGTCGAGACGGGCTGAGGCTTGGCTCCCTTGATCAGAGTGAATTCATAGTAATTGCGGTCGCCCCTGTGCTTGAGGATTTCAAGGTCTCCCCGGGTGTTGGCAATCAGGCCGCTTTGCACTCCCAGATCGCCAATCGTGCTCTGCAGCTTGGCCTTGGTGGCTTCGAGGTCAGCTTTGGTGGAAGCCACATCGGTTTTGACTCCGCCCACGTCGCTTTTCACCCCTGCCACTTCACCGTTGACCGCGCTGATCTGCTCCTTCTGCTGCTCCGCCAGACGCTGCTCCGCGGCGTGTTGTTGCCGCAGCAGGTCGGCAGACCGGGCCACCATCTCTTTCTTGGTCATGCCCAATTGATGGGCCAGGGTCTCGTCGTCAGCTTCCGCGGACTGCATGCGCTTGCCCAAGTCGGCAAGTTGTACGCTGCTCGCCGCCTGGTCCTTGCTCATCTTGTCCAGGCGCCCACGCAGGTCAAAGATGAAATAAAGCGACCCGGCGATGTAAAGCACCGCCAGCGCTATGAGAATCCATTTTCCCGCACTACTCTCCCCCGCGAGGTTATCTTCGCCCTCGTCCGCCATAGAAGCTCCTCCGCCCTCTGGATTGGAATGGTGCACCAATTGTTGAATACAGGGCGCGCACTGTCAATTGCGAGAATGGTGCAAAACGCAACGGCTGTCGCACGAGAACGGGCATTTGATGGGTAGTTCCTAGCTGCCCACGCCGTCCTGAATCACCGCGTTGACCCCCGGGAGGATGCCCAGATCCACATAAATGGGTCGAATCAATTTTCGGATCGCCGGCAATTGGGTGGCGAACCAGGCCGCGCCCGCGATACAACACACTCCGCTCAACATCACGGTCCGAGGCGCGCCGATGGCATGAGCCAGCGCGCCGGCCAGCAAGCTTCCGAAAGGCGCCATCCCCACAAAGGCCATGGCGTAAAAGCTCATCACCCGGCCGCGTTTGCCGTCTTCCACGATGGTTTGGATGATAGTGTTGCTGGCCGCCATCTGCTGCATCATGCCAAAACCGCAGACCAGCATCAGCAGCAGTGACACCCACAAGGTCCGCGACATGCCAAACAAGATCAGGCCCGAGCCCAGGGCGGCGGTCGAGAGCGGGATCATCCTGCCCAGTCCCAGCACCGTCTTTCGCAAGGCCAGCGATATCGCCGAAACCAATGCGCCGATGCCTACCGCACCCATCAGAAAACCTAACGTGTGCGGACCGCCCCGCAAGACCTTTCCGGCAAAAATCGGCATGAGCACGGTAAAGGGCCAGCCCATCAGGCTGACCACCGCGAACAGCAGCAGAATGGTACGCACCGGCGCAAAGCCGGAGACGTAAGCCCATCCCTCTTTTAACTGCCCGAGCATGGAGTGCACCGCGGGTTTCATCGCGCCGGTCTGCAGGCGCATCGCCAGCAGCGAGACGATTACAGCGATGTAGCTGATACCGTCGATCAGGAAACAAAAGCCCTCGCCCGACAACGCAATCACCGCCCCAGCCAGCGAAGGGCCGATCAGCCGGGCTAAATTTACCATCGACGAATTCAGCGCGATCGCATTTCCCAAATCTTGCTTGTCTTCAACCATCTGCGCCAGAAAAGCCTGCCGCGCAGGCATATCAAATGCGTTGATCAGACCCTGGAATGCGCTGAGCCAGATGATTTCCTGAATATTGATGTGCCGGGTGAGGGTGAGCGCGGCCAGGGCCAGCGACTGCAGCATGGCCAGAATCTGGGTCACCACCAGCACCCGCCGCCGATCCAGCCGGTCTACCCAGACCCCGGCAAATGGAGCAAACAGAAACGTTGGGATTTGTCCCGCGAACCCCACGAATCCGAGCAACAGGGCCGAGCCTGTGAGCCGATAGACCAGCCAACTGGTCGCCAGGCGTGTCATCCAGGTGCCGATCAGGGAGATCGTCTGACCGCTAAAGAACAGACGGAAATTGCGCCACCGCAGGGCACGCCAGGCATGCGAAATACTGCGCTTGCTGACCGAAGGAGGAGGTATCGAAGAGATCTCGGCGCTCACAGGATTCTATTGTGCCATTGGCAGCGCCGATGCAGGCCGTCAATTGTTGGGCAGTCGAAGCTTGCTCCGCGGGTGTCCTGGCGGGTCCATGATTTTGGGAGCCCCGAGAAATGGTAGGCAGTGTCCTGATTGGTCAGATCAGCTCGAATGCGCGATCGTAACTTTGCGCACTCTGCGGCCCTTCTTTGCCCCCTTTGCGGTAAAAGGTTTGATCTCGCCCGAGTCATTCAAGACTCTGAACCGCAAAGTTCGCAAAGAAGATCCGCAAAGAGCGCGCCGAATCAGGACACCACGATAATGGTATCGTAAATGCCATTTAATATGGTAAAATGCCATTATGAATACCACCCTGACCATCGACAAGGCGGGCCGCGTCGTGCTGCCCAAACCCGTGCGCGACGCGCTGCAAATCAGCCCCGGCGATTCCCTGGAACTCGAAAGCTCTGAAGATCACATCGTGCTGCGTCCCGCAGTCGGTAAAGGTCGCATGTACAAGAAGCAGGGGATGTGGGTGTTTGACTCCGGCGTCCCGCTCTCGGCCGAAACCGTGAATCGGACCCTACGTCGTGTGCGCGCTGAGCGCGACCGCCATGGGCTGGGGAAATACAAGAAGTGAAGGCGTTTTTTGACACCTCCGTGCTGATCGCTGCAATTCTTCTGCAACATGAGCACCACCAGCCCAGCGCAGCGGTCTTTTTGAAGGCAGACAAAAAGAACTCCTGCTGTGGCGCCCATACCCTGGCGGAAGTGTACGCCGGTCTTACTCGTATGCCGGGAGGACAGCGAATGGGAGGCGACCGGGCGTTGCTGTTCCTCGACCAGATCCGGGAACGTCTGACCATCATTGCCCTTGACGAAGACGATTACTACTCGGCCATCGCTTCTGCCGTGGCGCAAGGGATCGCGGGAGGAACGATATACGACGCCCTGCTGGGCCAGTGCGCTCTCAAAGCCCACGCGGACACCATCTACACCTGGGACCTGAATCACTTTCGGCTGCTTGGAGCGGAAGTAGCTCGTCGGGTCCGGACCCCATGAAACATTTTTGACCCGTCAGTTGCCTACAGCTTCACCTTCCGCAAGCGCAGTGAATTCGTAATCACCGAGACTGAACTCAGGCTCATGGCAGCCGCCGCCAGAATCGGGCTCAGCAACAGACCGAAGAACGGATAGAGCACGCCCCCTGCAATCGGCACTCCCAGCGAGTTGTAGACAAACGCGAAGAACAGGTTTTGCCGGATATTGCGCATGGTCGCCTGGCTAAGTTTCCGCGCTCGCACAATGCCCGCAAGGTCGCCTTTCACCAGCGTGATGCCACTGCTTTCGATGGCAACGTCCGTGCCGGTGCCCATCGCAATGCCGACATCGGCCTGCGCCAGCGCCGGCGCATCGTTGATGCCGTCACCGGCCATAGCCACGGTCCGCCCTTCCTTCTGCAGCCGTTGCACCACCTCGGCTTTCTTATCGGGCAAAACTTCCGCTTCGAATTCCTCGATCCCCAAGGTTTTCGCCACGGCTTCCGCCGTGGCACGGCTGTCGCCGGTGAGCATGACCAGCCGCAGGCCCTCCTGCTTGAGATCGCGCAGGGCCTGCGCTGCCGAAGCCTTGATCGAATCCGCAATGCCGATCAATCCCGCCGACTGGCCGTCCACCGCCACCAGGATTACGGTCTGCCCGCCGCGCCGCAGTTCTTCCGCTTTCCGCGTCAGCCCCGCCGCCGAAATCCCGCTCTCCTCCAGCAAGCCACTGTTTCCAATCAGAACTTTGTAGCCATCCACGCGGCCGCTCACTCCCCGGCCGGTGTGAGATTGGAACTCGACGGCGCTCCCCAAAACCAGGCCACGGCCTTTGGCGGCTTCCACCACCGCGGCCCCCAGCGGATGCTCGCTGCCCTGCTCCAGACTGGCTGCCAGGCGCAGCAGCTCGTTTTCATCCCGACCCGGCTCAGCCATGACGGAGGCCACGCGCGGCTTGCCGTCGGTCAGAGTGCCGGTCTTGTCGACCACCAGGGTGTCGACTTTTTCCAGCATTTCGAGTGCTTCCGCGTTCTTGATCAGCACGCCGGCGTGGGCGCCGCGTCCCGTCCCCACCATGATCGCGATCGGTGTTGCCAGCCCCAACGCGCAGGGACAGGCAATAATGAGCACCGCCACCGCATTCACCAAAGCGTGCGCCAGGCGCGGTTCGGGCCCGAACAGACTCCAGGCCGCGAAGGTCAGAAGGGCTATGGCAATCACCGCCGGAACGAACCAGCCCGCAACCCGATCGGCCACGCGCTGAATGGGAGCGCGGCTGCGCTGCGCCTGGCTGACCATCCGGACAATCTGCGCCAGCAGCGTTTCACTTCCCACCCGCTCGGCACGCACGACCAACGACCCGGTTCCGTTCACCGTCGCCCCGATCACGCGGCTGCCCGGTCCCTTGCTTACCGGGATCGACTCGCCGGTGATCATCGATTCATCCACTCCGCTCGTGCCTTCGAGCACGCTGCCATCCACCGGAATCTTCTCCCCGGGACGGACGCGCAAGCGGTCACCCGGCGTCACCTGTTCCAGCGGAACATCTTCCTCCCGGCCGTCGCGCAGAATGCGTGCCGTTTTCGGTGTCAGGTCGAGCAGGGCCCGAATGGCTGCTCCCGTCCTGCTGCGGGCCCGGAGCTCGAGCACCTGGCCCAGCAGCACCAGCGCCGTGATCGCCGCGGCCGCTTCGAAATACACCCCAGGCGTTCCGCCCGCCTCGCGGAAAGACGCGGGAAACATTTGCGGAAAGACGGTAGCCACCAGACTGTACAAATAGGCCACGCCTGTCCCCATTGCGATCAGGGTGAACATGTTGGTCGAACGATTGACCAGCGAAGTCCAACCGCGCTGAAAAAATGGCGCACCGCCCCAAAGCACTACCGGCGTAGCCAGGAGCAGCTCGATCCAGGGCTGCCAGCAAGCGGGCACAAGCCGCGCCGGCATTCCCGGTATCAAGTGGCCCATTGTGATCAGCAGCAGGGGGGCCGTCAGTGCCACGCTGACCCAGAAGCGTCGCGTCATGTCCCGCAGTTCAGGGTTGTCCTCTTCTTTTGCCGTGACCGTGCGCGGCTCCAGCGCCATGCCGCAGATCGGACAGTTCCCCGGCCCCGGCCGCACAATCTCCGGATGCATCGGGCAGGTATATTCCACCCGGGTCGCCGCCACCGGCGTCTCCGGTTCCAGCGCCATTCCACAACGCGGACAAGCCTTCGGCTGGGCCGACCGCACGTCCGGGCACATCGGGCAAACGTAAGCAACCGCGGCTGCCGGAACTGGGGCGCCGGCTTTGGCCGCCAGTGTTACAGCGCCTTTGGCTTGCGTCGCCCGGGCCGGCGCTATGTTGATGGTCTGCAATCCCGTTTCTGGCGCTGGATGGGCGGTCAGGTAATCCCCAGGACGGGCGCGAAACTTCTCCAGGCAAGAGGCGCAACAAAAATGATAGGGTTTCCCGGCATGCTCCAATTTGTGCCGGGACGTGGAGGGCTCCACGTTCATTCCGCAAACCGGATCTTTCACACTAGAGGCGGACTTGGCGGAATGGTCCATAATCGACGAAGGCGGCAGAATCTTACCGAACTATATTAGATTCATTCGCCTATACAATCGATTGTTGTATCTTCAATATTGAGACAGGAAGAGCCAGATGACGCAATTGGAAGTAGCATACCGCTACCACACCCCACCCACCCAGGCGACCATGCGCGCGCTCGACAGTGTGCGCGAAGTGTATGGCGTTCGACGCATTACCTTCAACCAGGCAGAGCGTACGGTTCGCGTCGAGTTCGACGCGTCCCGCTTCAAGGAACCGGTGATTGCAGGCCTGTTACGCCGCGCCGGCCTGGATCTGGCCGAACAGTTGGTCCTCGCCTAGATGGGCTTGGGTTGATGATGGATGACTTGATCTGGATGATGCTTCCGGGGCGAGAAGTCGGGGGAGGGGAGGAGGGCCGAGACTTGGAAAATGCAAGGGGCGCTCAAGAAAACCTCTGGCCGAAGTTTTTTCTCTGGAGCGCCCCGTTGCGCGCCACTTCGTCTGTCGAGCTATAAAGCACCCCCGTTGCCACTCTCAACTTGCTGAAAATGCTAGGCCCAAACCTTTCGTAATCGAGTAGGAATTGCCCCTTAGGGGGAAAGATTTACGTTGAGCCGAACCCTTGGCACGAAGCTTGCCGAACTCCTGTGGAAATCCTCCAAACTCCGCAACAGTGGCCCGTTCTGGCCTCCTGCATCGACCCGGACATCAGGCTCAAGACCCGCTTAATCTCATCAACTACCGCTCAACTACAGCCACAGATTGCAGTCGGGCATTTGCGGCCCCGGATTGCAGTGGCAGATGGCAGCGGCAGATGGCAGCGGCGCGTGGCAGCCGCAGATGGCAGCGGCGCGTGGCAGCCGCGGAACGGCCAAAGAGTACAGCCCACGGCGTAAGCCGTGGGTGAGCCAGAACCTCGAGGCAGCCCCGAAGGGGCGAAAGAACCGCAGCCGCGGGACAAAAAACGCGGCCCGCGATAACGGCCTGCGACCATCCACGCCGCACGTCGAACTCACGGCCTTAGCGGCGGACCCAGCGGCGCTCCCGGCAGGTGCTCCGCCTTCCAACGCATAGCCGCCGTGATTCGAGTGCGTCCGCTGGGATGGTCGAAAAAGATAAATTCCTCGATCCGCCCAGGATCGAGCTTCCGGTATTCCCCCAGCAGCAGATCGACTTCAGCTTCCCCGTCCGGCTGCTGACTGGCATTGATGCCGTACATGTCGGCTTCATATTCCATGGTGCGAGTGATGGTGTTGTTCACCGGCGTGAGCAGGAAAGAAAAAGTTGTTAACAGCATCACCGCCAGCGGCACTACCGCCAGATCGGTGATGCCCCGGATTCCCCAACTCTCGCCCCAGCGCGCCAATCCGGCCGCCAGCCCCCAATCCAGGAGGGCAAACATGATGACCAGCACCACCCCGTTCAGCACCAGGCCTTTGAACGAATGATTCAACACATAGTGCCCCATTTCGTGTCCCATGGTGGCCTCGATTCCCGGCAGCGAGCACCGTTTCAGCAGATTGTCGTTGAGCGAAATCCGCGTGGTCCCGGCGAATCCGCTCACGTTGGCGCTCACCCGGTCGGACTGGCGGGACTCGTCGAACTCATACACGTCGGTGGCGGGAATCCCGTTGGCCCGTGCCAGGCTCAGGATCGGGTCCTTGATTCGAGGGTCTTCGAGCTTGGTGTACTTGTTAAACAGAGGTGCAATAAAAACCGGCGCGATAAAGATCACGAACGCAATAAAGATCAGCGACAGCACGCTGCCCCACACCCACCAACTCTTCCCCAGCCGCCGAACCGCGCCAAACAGCAGCGCCAGCAGAATCGCCCCCAGCACCGCACTCAATGCCAACCCGACCGCCTGGTCCCGCATCCATTGCCCAAACGTCTGGTTGGAAAGGCCGTACTTGTGCTCTCGGAAATAACCCTCATAAACCGTAAGCGGAAAAGTGATCACGCTGGCCACCACGATGAATTGCACCCAATACAACCCCGCCTGCAGCGCTTTGAAGCGGGTAAGACGCTCGGCCAGATCGCGCATCCGTACCGACCAGCGCCAGCGTAGCAGTATCCACATCACTGCAATGGTGGCCAGAAAGTCCCATAGCAGAAGCCAGTAGCCGCCTTCGAAATAGGCGTCCGAGCGCGCCCGCTTTTCGGGCGGAACGCTGCCCAGATAAGCATCCACCGCCGCTTTGACGTCAAACGGCTGCGCGCCCGCGGCGCTTCCACTTGCTGAAGTCGTGTTGGTTGTGGAAGTCTGCGCCTGGGCTGACGGAGCCAGCCACGCGGAGACCAGCAGGGTTGAAAAAAGCAAGGTCGATAAAGACACCTTCGAAAGAATGGCTGGTCCGGTCCAGTGCATGCTGCCTCCGGCGCTGGACATCGATGTCCGCGCCAGGCATCTTATCAAGTCGCAGCGCTTTCGCTATAATCGAAGTCGCTGCTGACCACACCACCCTGCGCCCTTAGCTCAGCTGGATAGAGCGTCTGGCTACGAACCAGAAGGTCGGGAGTTCGAATCTCTCAGGGCGCACCATTCTTAATCCTTACATCACCACAACTTGCGCGTGATCCCAATTTTCGAAAACTGGGGGACAACAGGGGACAACTTCGAGGCTGAAGCCGATTCCAACTCGCTCTGCTTGCGCTTTGCGAAAGGCCACATCCTCACTGAGTTTCGCGTACCGGTCGGTCACGGTTTTATCGCCGTGGCCGATCCAGAAACGCAACAGGTCTTCCGGAGTTCCCTGCTTCCGAAGATGCGTCACACGGAATCGCCGGAAGGAATGGAATCCGGTTTTGTCGCGCTTCATGCTGGCAAGGATCGGGTGGAGACTGCGTCGCAGCACGTTCGATTGTGCAAGCGCGCTGGTGTTCGACGCACGGAAGATAAAGCCTTCCTTCCGACCGTCAATGAAGTTTTCGAGCATAGCCGCCACCGGCCAAGCAAGGTCCACTTCCCGTGTACCGTTCTTGGTCTTTGGGGACTGTAAGCGTCCATTCCAGATGCTCTGCCGTATGCTGAGTGTCCCTCCATGGAAATGCGCAACTTCCAGGGCGAGAGCTTCGCCGACTCGCAGACCAGTGGCGGCCAGCAATGCGTAGAGCACGGCGAATTGACCATTGGCCCTTAAGACGATCTGTTGGATTTCTTCCGACGTGAACGATGGAGTTCTCTGGTCTGTCACGTCTGGCAGATCAATGAACTCGAAGTTCCACTTTCGCGGGTATCGCTCCTCGCCGTCATTGCCGATGGCTGACGCTATGACCATCCTCACGACTTGAGCATAGTTCCGGATTGTCTTTGGCGAGAAGCCCACCTCCGACATCTCCGAGACCAAGTCCTTTAAGGCGAGATTGTTCACATCTGCTATCGGAGTCTCGCCCAGCCGGGGATTGATCCACCTGAGGTGACTCTTCCACGATGAGACGGTGTGAGGTTTCACGGGTTTGCGTTTCCTCTCCTGCACGTGCCGAATCCACCATTCGGATTGCTGGCGGAAGGTTGTTCCAAGATTCACGGCTTCGACTTGGCGGAAGTGCCCCGCTGTATCGGCGCCGCTTTCCTGGATGATGTCCCGCGCGCGATGCTCGCGTTCGGGCTTCGTCATGGAACCAGGGCCACTCACCGGGCAAATGCGAACACTGCGATGGACGCGATTTTCCTGCCCAGCTTTGTCTTCCCAGAACCTGACTACGTAATACTCGCCCTTTCTCTCAACTGAACCACTTTGTCCGGATCTACGACTCATGGACCTCCTGCTGAGTCGTTGACCTGGAATCGCTGTCGCCACCGTAGCAGTGGCGACCATCTGAGTCGGCCCGGTTTTTGAGTCGAGAATCACGTCCGTTAATGTCTTTCAGACTTCGCGATTTATCCGATGTCGCGGCATTCACATGGAACGCTTCTGCCTGGGGTTGAGTAGCTGGCATGCGCTCCGCTGCCATCGCAGCGGCCAAACCGACATGGGCCCCGGATCAAAGCCTGAAGTTCTGGCATCTGCTGGAAGGCGCCTGCGGGCTCGCGAAGGACGATCAGGCGCTGAGTTGCGGGGAATGCGAGCAACTTCTCCTCCGACTTTCGTCGAGGACGGCCGGAATCGCATTCGATCGCAACAATTTCAGAACCGCGCCGTGCGAGAAGATCAATTCGGCCCGCGCAGCCATCGCCTCGATCGGGGACTGGTATTTCGCGTTCGGTTTCATAACCCGCGTGTTTGAAGTAAAGCTCGATGCAATCCTGGAAAGCAGCGGCTGGGGGTTTGGGGGTTGTTTTTGAGTCTAGTGGAGATTCAATTAGAGAGTCGGGTGCACAGTATGCACCAGCCCCCCGCACAATGTGCACCCCTTGACCGCTAGCCGTGCACCCCTCTGTAGGAACTGGTGCACGGTATGCACCAGTGGTCGGGGAGACCCTTTCGTGGTTGATTGGTTCGCCAGGTACGGGAGGCCGGCAGATCCCTGGCAACTGAATTTGGCGGTCGTTATACGGCGACATCCGCGGATCAGCTTCACAAGCTTCCTCGTTGATTCGGTAGGTAGTGGGCCTGTGCTTGCCGGAACTTCCGGGCGCCAGTTCACTGACGATGCCGCGCTCGCGCAGTTGGCGAATTACATACTGCACTTTACGCTCGCTGAGTTTCGAGTAGGCTGCGAGACGGGCAACGCTCGGCCAGACGCTCAACCCTTTCCAGTCGTGCTCGCACATCGCCGTGAGCACGGCAAATTCAAAAACGTCGAGCTTGTACCAGTGAAGGCGTGCACGGAGCGGGGGTGTATGTTCGTTCATCCGAGATCCAAATGGCGCTGGGGCGCATCGTCGGGAAAGAGTCGATCGGCATCAGACTCAGAGCTAAACGCCGTTGGCGGCGACGCTGGCTTTAGGTCCGCATCTGGGCGAGTGACTAGACGAAACCATCCCCCGCCCGGCTTATTTTCAATTCGGTGCCCAAGGCGGCGAAGCTCGTAAATCCTGGCGCCGTACTGAACGCCAGCGACGGACAGGATCTCGGCAAGGGAAACCCAATCAGGCGCATGGCTTTTCAGCAACGCAAGCAGGCGGTCGCGCTGCCGAGGCCTCCTTCTGCGGTCCGGTGAACCGCGTAGCGTCGAGCAAGAACTGGATGGTTGCACAGCCACTATCTCCGTGATGATCAGTGGCTAAATTCTCAAGAAGATGTGGTGTGCGTCAAAAACAATAAGGACAATGGAAGAGATTTGTTTCGTGATCGCGATTTCTAACCTTTCAATCGGCGGCGCGCGGGAAGGGATTTCGTTCGCGACCTATAATAGACACACTACACACGACTTAACAGGTACATTTCGAACGCGATTAGCGGCAGCATGAAACAACAATCTACTTCGTGAGGCGGGTTTCGCCGAATGGTCTTGATCGTCAGGAAATGAAATTTCGTTCGTGATCGAGCAGTTCAACACAGAATCCGGTAGCCGGTTCTCTCTCGACGTTGATTAGCCGAGTACGCGTGGGGCCCAAGTGGTTCAAGGCAACAGAAAGGGTAGGGTCGTCCAGTCGAAGCGGCAGACGCCGCGCGATGTACTGGGGTGAGACAATCAGCCGAGGAAGGCCTGATCGGTTCTTCTCTAAAAGAAGCAATGAATAGATCATAGACGCCGTCCCCGGCAATTCTTGCAGCCGCTCGAAAAACCTCCGAGGCACGCGCACGATTGGCGCTGTGGGGCCAATTGAGAAATGGCTGCGCTGCGTCTCTCCACGGCCCGGAACTGACCCTACGCGCCCGCAGTGCCTGCGCAGCGATATCGAACTGATGCCGTACTTGTTTGCTAATGGAGCGAAGCCGTTCAGGCGTTTCTGCGCCGTTGCTTTGGGTACTTCGCTCTCGATCTTGTCCCGTTCCGGATGCCAGCACACCAGACATCGACTGTGCCATGCGCGACGGTTCAAATCCTCAATCAGGGGGATGCGGAAAGCGCGCTTTCGGCTCCCATATTCAAAAAGGCTTCCCGACCACGATGTTTGTTGGTTAACCCTATCTCGCACGCTAACTATCGTCGTGGCGAATCGATCAAGGATTTCCCGGTCCTCCCGCCGAAGCGCCGACTTCGTGATGTGCGATAGTTGCATTCGTCGCCCGTCGTACCAAAACTCGAATGCCAGACGGAACAACAGGCGAAGTGCCCTTACGTTTCGTTGCCCACGACTGCTCAACTCTGTCGCGAAGCTACGCTTCCAATTCACAGCGATTTCATAGCCCGCCACATCATCCCAAGTGATTAATTGCCGTTCTCCTCCCTCGGGAATCGTTACCCTAGCACCGCTTTCAGACACTGACCGGCTAGCGCACATCGCCGCGAGTAGATAGGGTATAGGAATTGGAATGCTCTCAGCTGCATTCACAAAGCCCTCTATGTCTCGGTAATGTTTCTTTGCCGAGCGGCCGGCACCCTTTGTTTGGGCTTGATTCATACTTCGCTTGCAACCTGCAATCATGGCATGTACATAGACGTTGCTGAGACCGTGGACATTTCGCAGATGGTCGCGCGCTTCCTGGGGGCTCCTCGCGTGATCAAAGTCCTCCTGAAAATGCTGATCGCGAAGGGAGTCGATCGTGCTTCCCGGATGCAGCTTTGCCACCGCTGCTGTTAGAGTTTGGCGACTGATCGACTTTCTCTTGTCTCTGGACGATCGGCGAAAGAAAAGCTGATCGACAGGTGTTTCAACGGCGACATACGCATCCACAAGGTGCTTTGACACTGCGTGCGGACCAGATCCGAAGGGAATTAATCGACCAGGTATGCGATGCGACGGTGCAGGCCGAATCTGCAACCCGTCCAGTTGAATGTCTGTCACACGAAGGCGTTGTATTTCCCGTAGTGCCAGCCCACCGTGATACGCGAGTTCCGAGACCAGTTGGCACAGTTCACCGGGCGGAGAAGAGGCGGACTTTCTGGGGAGGGGAAGCGCCAGCCTGCGCGCAGTGCTAGGCGATTGGGGTGTTACGCCTAGGTTCTTTTGCAAAAGCCTGTGATCATCTTCAGACCAGAGGCCTAACTGAACGAGAAGCTGGCCAAACCTGGCTCGATCTGTGCGTTCATTGCGCCAGTTCTTAGTCTGCTGGGGAAATCCGGCCAACCACGCAGGTTTGATCTGCAGGATACCTGTCAGTTCTGTCTCCGCACGGGAGAGAATCCGTCGAACGCCACATCGCCTATTTCTTCTTGCTTGCACACTGCTGGCGTTCTCGGTAATGATCGAGCCCATCCGTTCGAATAGTGTTCGCGTCCATGTCTGCTGGAGAACTCGCCTAAGTGCTGCTCTCAGAAAAGAACCCCAGTTCGGCGTCGCGGAAGATCCGGCTAGGTTCTCCCGGAAGAGCTTGTGATCATCTTGGGACCAGATGCCTAACTGAACGAGAAGCTGGCCGAAAATAGTCCGATGTCGACGCTCATGGCGCGCATTTCGAACTTGCTGAGGGAAATCAGCCAGCCACGCCGGCGTAATCTGGCGCGCGTTTGTGAATTGGCCTTTCTCCGCAGAGATAAGAAGTCCTCGGATGGCCCATCGCCTCGTCGCCTTTGCTTCCGCTCTGCTGCCGTCCTCCTCAATGATGGAACCCGTGCGCTCGAATAGCTTTTGCGTCCAAGTCTGCTGAAAAACCCGCACTCGTCACCTCCCGTGACTTTCCTGCTTTTCAGATTGCATCTGGAAGGCGGGAAGCGGGAGGCCACCCGCCTTGTCGCCGTCGGTGATCGGGCCGACGGCTATCCAGTTCGAGTTACGCGACGCATCCTAGCACAAGAAAAGTGGCACGGGGGTTGTGCGAGTCAGTGGAAAAGATGTGAGGATTGTTCACCGGTATACCTTCGAATCACAAACCTACCCAGGATGCTTAGCGAGCTGGGACGCCAGCTCTTCCGCAAAAGCAGCCGCTTCAGATTCCGGAACAAATTCTTTTTGCCCAGGCATCTTGTTCAGGATGTTTTGCGCCTTAACGAATGTTGGCTTTAGCCGCTGGTCCTGGGGTTCACCCAAAAGGACATGAATGCGAAAGAGATCCGGACTATCCATCAAACTGGTGGCGCGTCCAACCCATCTATTTGCCTTATCGAGCATAGGCGCCGCTTCAACCATGTCGAAGGAGACCGGTTCGTACACGTGCCAAATCTCGTTCTTCGACGAATGCTCAAACTCATATTCGTAGCTGGGAGCTACGATGCGTTTGGGTCTCAGCCTCGGTGTAACAAGCACCTTGTCCATTGGCTCACGGAAGACGCGCCACACTTCTTCATCGGTGCGACGCGGGGAGTCCCCCGCCACATAACGATCCACAAAGCGCTCGTAAAGCTCGCGAAGGGTGCGATCTAGATCGGTGCTAAGCCCGACTCCTGCTTTCGAGAACTGGATGGCACTGTCGTCGAAAGGCAGCACTCTAGCCAACAGATGCTCAAAATCTTGGCCGGCCTCGAAGGGCAGGGACGATTCGTACTCCCTTCCGGCCGCTGAGATCTGGTCTTGGATATAGCGCGAGAGCTGCCGGAATCGTGGACCGTCAACTTTAAGGAACATATGGCGAACGCGGCCGTAATTGGGTGTGCAGATTGCTTGCAGGTACTTGGCTTGTGGCGAAAACACAGCTACGCCAATGTTGACGAACTCTTGTGTTGCTGGATCATGCACGTACCGCAAAATGCTAAAGCTGTACGGAATTGTCATACAAGGAACCTCCGCACTTCTTCCATGAAATCCGAGGCGTTCTGTCGCATCAACTTGAGATGCGATTCAATCTTCGGCAGGGCGCCAGTCTTCCATTCAGCGGGGACGTCCGAGAAAATGTCCCCCAGTAAGATGTCAGAAAGGCCATCGAGAGACAACGAGAATGCAGCGAGATCGATTACTTTGGCTTTTAACCGTCCGAAAAAGACGTGATCGGCGAGGTACTGCTGGCCGGATAGCTTCCAAGGCGTTTGCGAAGGAAACAAGCTCAACAGGAAAGAAAATGCTGTCTCGTGATCGAAGATGAGCAGGCTGTCCCCATTCGTAAATAGATTCGGATTTCCAGATCGTCGATCGGGATTCTGAATGAGGGCGTCAAAAGCAAAGACGTCAGTTGCAGCCTGCCACATCGCTTCGGGGATTGATCTATCTACAGGCCACGTGCTGAAACCAGTCATCATCCTCGTGCCGAAGTTTAACCCGACACTGTTGCGAACGCTTACGGCGTGAGAGGGTTCTTTGACAGCCATAAGCTCTGCCAAGGCTTGATCAATTTGAACCACCGCAGGTTCGGGCGAAGCAATCCCGAAGTGAGCAGCCAGCTTCGCCGCTATCAATTCACACAGTAAGCCCGATTCCCTGGTATCAATTCCGCCTCTCAACTTCACTACGTACTCCCCGACAAAGATCTCAGATGCGTTTTCACAACCGAAAATCACGGGCGTTGTTCGACCTGTCGCCATGAATCTCTGAAACTGGGTAGCATGGAGTGTGAGCATTTAGAAACGACCCTGCCTACGGTACAGAGATCAGACGAATGATGACAATCACGCCGCCCGGTTCAACTCTCCGCACTTCTGACAGTAGCACCTGAAATCTGGTTTCTCGGGGATCGCGGTGTGTCCACACTTCAAGCAGATAAACCAGCCTTCCGGCTTCTGCAACATGGGGCGGAAGTGATCATCTAGAACGCAGTAGGGGCAGCGTATGATGTCAGGCATTCTGCGCCTTCCGCTCTTTGGCCTTCTGGGTTCGCGCCTTAGCTGCGGCCTTCGAAGCCTTGCGGGCGCTGGCCTTGCGCTCTTCAGCCGACATGGTTCTCAGCCTGGCTTTGCCGCCTTTTCTGCCGAGCTCGGCCAGGTACTTCGAGAGCAGGGACCTATCCATATAGCTGCAAAATGTAGCACCGAAGCCCTTTGGATGGGAAGCAGATTGTGGTTGACAACCGAAGCCGCTTCGGTGAGAATGACCGTGGAACAGAATAACGGACTGAGCGAGTGCTATCAACACTCACCCAGCCCTGACCAGTTCGCCTGGCAAGGAGGCAAAACGTGGCTACCGCCAAAATATCACCCCTCTCTTCTCACACTCAATTTCCCATCGCAAATAACCTGGACACCCGCGAAATCGCACAGGAATCCTTTGCCATGGCTCGCGGGTGCTCCCTGCACCTGGCCATCATTCAGCAGCCGGTTCGCCGCTGGGAGAAGCCCTGGCGGCATCAACGGGCCATCGTGCTGTTTGCCAGGTCTTCTGAGGAAACGAAGCTCCGAATCCACCTGGAAGGCCGGATCAAGGCTGGAGAGCTGGTTTTGCAGATCATTCCGGTGGGTGAGTGATGTCCGCGCCAACTAAGCGGGTCGCTCTCTATGCCCGGGTGTCGACCTCGAACGGCCAACAGGATCCCGAGATGCAGCTCCGGGAGCTCCGCGAATACGCCAAACACCGTGAATTGACCATCGTCGGCGAATACATCGACCGGATGACGGGCTCGAAAGACTCCCGCCCCGCCCTAAACCGATTGATGGCCGACGCCGGGCAGCGGAAGTTTGATGCCGTCCTGGTATGGAAGCTGGACCGGTTCGGCCGGTCGCTTCGTCACCTCGTGAATGCTCTAGCGGAACTTGAAGCTTTAGGACTTACCTTCATCAGCCTGCGCGACAACCTGGACCTGAGCACGCCGTCCGGGCGGCTCATGTTCCAGATCATTGGCGCCATGGCCGAGTTTGAAAGGTCGCTGATTCAGGAGAGGGTCAAGGCAGGCCTGCGCAACGCGAGAGCCAAGGGGCGACGTCTTGGCCGGCCGCGTTCTGCCGTCAATGAATCGGAGGTTCTGGCCCTGCGCAACGCAGGGGCCTCCTGGCGGACGATCGCCAAAAAGCTAGGGGTTGGTATCGGCACCGCCCACAGAATCGCTCAGTCGCGTTCCAAAAACGTCTGCGGGAGTTTTGGAACAGGCATCGAGGAGACGATCTATGCCTAACATCACCAAGTTCCCGCCTCCGCCCGACCAGCAGCCGCAGTTGCGCGCCGCCAACGAGAAGATCGCCAAGCTTGCGGCGGTCAGCCCTTACAGCGACGTCCATTCTGCATTTGTGCACGCGGCGCATCTGGCAACAGAGGCTCTGAACACAGCGACCGAGTTGAAGAAGATGCCGGAAATCGAGCCAGACCAGATGCGAGCTGTCGTCAACTTCTGGTATTCGCTCGCCGATCAGGCCAGAACTGCGGCTCTGGCCTGTGTCGGTGGCAACCAGACCCTCGCTGAGGCCACCGTCGCCCTCCTGTTTCTTCAGACTTCTTGCGCTCGCAAGCCGGCGGGAGTAGAAACTGCTCTCCTGGATGGCCCGGGAAAGGTGGTCGGCCAATGACACCACGCCAGATCCTCCAGCTCACGGACCTAGAACCGCCCCGCGAAGCTCCTCGCGTTCCTAGTACAGTTGCCCTCACCGACGGCCGGGAAAACTGTACCGCTTGGCTGTCGGCTTTCACCGGCTACTTGCGCGCTCGGAGCTTGGGTGAAAAGACAATCTCAAACTATGTGCAGGACATGCGCAAGTTCCAGAAGAAGGTAGCCAAAGACCTCGCTACTGTGACCCGAGAAGATCTCCGCCGCGTTTTGAAGGAGTGGAAGGAAAGCGGAGCTAGCGATGCCACAATTCGGCGCTGCAGGGCATCATTGCGCAGTTTCTACGATTTTCTTTCCGTGGGCGGCTACATAGAAAACAGGCCCACCGCAAACCTCCAAGTGCCCAAGGGATGGGAGAAAGTTCCCCAGGCGCCTGCTGCGGCAGACTTGGAGCGCGTGATCGCGGCCATCGGCCATGATGGCCCGTTCCATTTGCGGGATCGGGCAATCCTCTTGCTTCTCCGCGATAGCGGTCCGCGAGCGACGGCCGCAGCCCATATCCTCCTGAGTGATGTTGACTGGCAAAATCAGCGCCTAACCATCCGCCACGACAAATTTGGGAAACAGCATGTGCTTCCACTGTCCCGGAGAACGCTCGAAGTCATCCGGGAATATGTAGACCAGGGTCGTCCCTACTTTCTCAGAGGGCGTGACTTGCCATATCTTTTCCTGGGCTACAGTCGGCGGAATGCGGCAGATCCGACCGGACCCATGACGCGGCAGCAGTTCTGGTACATCACGAAGCGTTGGACGAAGCAGGTGCTCGGTGTCGCGATTTCCCCTCACAAATGGAGAGCGGCCTGCCTCACCGAAGGAGCCGAGAAAGGCATGGACGATTTCGATCTGATGAACCTTGCCGGCCATTCCTCGCCGGAAGTAACCCAGCGTTACATCAGGCATCAGATTGGCCATCTCAAAGACCGCTACTACAGCACGCATCCACGTGCAGGAAAGAGGCCAACCCGTGACGTTAAGTAGCCTTGTTGCTCAATATCTAGATTGGAAGCGGGTAGGCGGCGCGAGCGAGTGTACGCTCAAAGCCTATCGTAACGACTTAACAAAGCTCGTCCAAGCACTGGGAGAGGACGTCGAACACGAAGCGCTCACTGCTTTCTCTCTGCAGAACTTTGTGGGCTACCTGCGACTCGCCAAGCTGTCCGACACTTCGATTTCACGAAGCCTTTCAGCGGCGAAAAGCTTCGTTGCCTGGGCGTGCAACGAGGGAATCTATTCCGACAACTTTGCCCAAGCCGTTCGAGGTCCACGCCGGCTGACGCGGATCCCTGACGTGCCCAGCATTGAGGCCATGCAGCAAATGCTCGACGGCGGCGTTCCGTCGAGCTGGCCCGAGCGGGACCGTCTGATACTGGAACTGTTGTATGGGTGCGGCTTGCGCAATTCTGAGCTGGTCGGGCTGAACGTAGATGACCGATTGACCCAGGATGAGTGGCTCGTTCGCGGAAAGGGCAAAAAAGAACGCAAAGTTCCGATGAGCGAGCCGGCGCGCAATGCGCTGACCGAGTACCTTGCAGCTCGGAGCCGGATTCTGACACTTCACCAGGGGGACACCACCGCCTTAATCTTGAACCTCCGCGGCGACCGTATCACTACCAGAAGTGTGGGACGGCTGGTAAAGCAGATCGCGGTCGCGAAGGGTCTGCCCAAAACAACGCACCCGCATCTCTTTCGCCACGCGGCCGCTGCTCACATGCTTGAAAAAGGCGCTCATTTGTCCGACGTCAAGACACTGCTCGGGCACGCAAAACTCGCTACCACCCTGATCTACAGCGGAGGAACGAGCTGGAAACGAATGAGGGAGAGTTATGACCGCACTTTCAAGCGTTGACCCAGGGTGGCGGAAACGCGCCGGCAGCCTTGGGGGAAAGGCCCGCGCCGCGAAGCTTACGCCGGACGAGCGGCGCCTGAGTGCAAGCAAAGCGGCGAAGGCGAAATTGACGCACCTAACACTGGAGCAAATACAAGAGGGTATGCGCAAGGCGCGCAAAGCTCAGTTGGCCAAGACTACCCCCGAGCAGCGCCGCGAGGCCGCCCGCAAGGCCTCGCAAGCGTACTGGGGGCGCATGACAGCCGAGGAGCGCAGCGAAAGGGTGCGAGCGCGTGTCCAAGGACGTACACCTGAGGTGCGCCAGGCGAGCGCGCGCACAGCGTCCGAGCGCCGCTGGGGTCAGCTGGCATATGCCGCGAATCAACTCGACGCCGATCGCGTCTATGCCTTCCTTCGGAACTACATTTCGGAGAAGCGCTATGCCCCTACGCTTGCGGAAATAGCCCGTGCTGCCGACCGTCCTGGGAAGACCGTCCAAAGATTGCTGCAGATACTCGACCGCATGGGGCGGATCGAGCGGCATCCCTGGGTCCGGGGAATTACGCTCATCACGCCGACATCCGACACCGCGGAACTGATCAGCCTTGAGCCGTCGTCCCAACCCGTACTTCTCTCTGCTGCGGCACCCGTAGCGGTAAACCGTGCGGTGGACTGGAAGCGGCTTGCGAAGGTCTTCAAGGGTGTTGCCATTTCCAGACTGACAGCCAGCCAGATCGCGCGATACTTCCGCCTCAGATGTGTAGAGGCGGGCAAAGATATGGCAGAACGCGAGGCCAACGTTTTGCTGGGCCTTCGCTATCCGGAACTGTTTCTCGAGCGCCACAAGAACTTGGAGAAGCTGACTGACTTTATCGATATACCGCGGGCCAGGCGAGGCTGCAAAAGCTGCGGGGCCAAGTTTGTGAAGATCCGGCCCAATCAGCGTTACTGCTCGGCCCGGTGCCGGGCGAGAGAAAAGCGTCGGCGACGAGAAGCAACTCCTCACGGGAAATTGCTCAAAAGCCACCACAATAAACGCTATCGCGAACGTCATCAGGCCCAGGAACGCGAACGGCATCGGCAGTGGAAGGTTGCCAACCGAGAAAGACTCCAAGCACAACGGAACCGTGAGCACACTAGGCGCAGCCTGAATAGCGAATGGAACCAAAAGCTTTTTAGGAAGGTGCCGCCGGCAATCGCTGCCCTTCGGATCGCGAACGGCCGCGGCGCGGACTAAGAACCGTCGTCTGGACGACACTAATCCATTGGGGCCAGTTCCAGATACCTCAAGTAGGCAAGAACGCCGAGGACGAGGATCACGGCCCAGATGATGATTTGCGCTATTTGCGCTGCCCTGGCCATGACTGAACTGTACGCCCATTCAGCCCGCGGGACCTGCAACCGCGCGCAGCCGGCGCGCGAGATGGTCCGCTCGCCTGGGGTCAGTTTTCACGGCACCCGAAAGAGCTTATACTTCTCCGAAGAGAGATGTGGGGTTCCCCTATCACCGTGCAGTTCTGAACAATCTTCCCTGCCCCTGAAGTATCCCCTCATCGCAACCAATCATTCCCCTCGCAATGAGGGCAAGCGAAGGCAGGCTCTGAGCGAATCCACCTCGCGTTGATTTCATGACTACGGTTGGGTGGGCTCCTGTTCCGGGTGGCACGTCTGTGGCTCTGACAACCAAGACGTTTTTCTTCGGTGACGCGATCATTCTCCGTTGCGTTGGGCGCCTGGTGGCTGGGCAGGACACCGCTGCATTCCGCCAGGGAATCGAAAAGCTGCTGTCAGAAAGACTCAAAGTCGTCATCAACCTTACCGAAGTGGACCACATCGACAGCACAGGCTTGGCCGCTCTCGTAAATCTCTTAGCGCAGAAAAGAGACGTGGAGAATGGGGCCAGGCTGGTCTCGGCGGGAATGTATTTGCCGGGGTTGCTCCGACGCACAAAGCTGGACACGGTCATTACGGTGTACGCGAGCGAGGAGGTGGCCGTTGCGTCATTTCTGAAGCGGCAAGCGTCATCGGGCTGATAAGGATCTACAGCCCCTTACCGGGCGTGCGGAGGCAGTGCGCCCGAATCGCGCGCTATTTCTCGCCGCTCCGCAGTGTTCCATAAACCCTGCCAGCACACCCGCGGTAACCCCTTGCCGCTAAACCTCGCCTAAGCCGCTGTTCGCCCGTTCCACAATCATTTGTTTTTGGAACACCTCGCCGTGCGCAGAGACTTGTCGGCGCGTCAGGAAAGGGGGAAAATGGTCGAGCTATGCGCCACGCTATTACGCTCTTACTCCTGTCGATCTGTTGCTTGGCGGCAGATTCGCCCGCCTGCAAGGTGACCTTTTCCGTGGTCGCGAAGGACAATCTTAATAACGTCCGCCAGGGCTTTGCACCCAAAACTCTCGAATGGTTTCAAAAGAAGATGGTGCGGAAATATCCAGATGTTTGCTACAGCCAAGGTGCATCACCGGTCGTAATGTTCTTTTCTGCAACGCCAGCAACGTATCACGGCACGAAAACATTGTCGAACACTACAACCAATGATTCGCCAGTTAAAGGGACCGTCACGGACACGAGCCCCGGATCATCTACGTATGGCCAACAGGTCGGCGAGGTAAACGGCACCGTGGAAACAACCACCACCACTGAGCGGACTATTCCATATGAGGTTGACTACAGCGTCCTTTATCTTTCGGTTGAAATAAAGCGACCCGATGGAACATGGCAGGTAGCTCACAATTTCAGCGGAAAGACTCTACATCCGACGCTTCTCGGAATTTGCACGAGAAACTGCCATCCGAATTACGCCAATATCGAAAAAGCGTTGAAGTGGCTGCACGACGGTGGTCTTACCGATCCACTGCACCGAGAGATCCAATAATCGTTGATCAGTCGCTTCACCAAGTCCTCTGCACCGAACTCGCGTCGAGACCGCAGAAGCACGCGTGTCCCTTTAAG
>JBOGLD010000118.1:0-53161 GCA_050745885.1 Terriglobales bacterium | reverse complement strand
TTCTTGAACAGATGAGAGACCGGTTCCTGGCCGGCCGGGAAGCCTTCCAGGCGCCAGCCGTTTACCAGAAAAATGTCCAGCCAGCCGTCGTTGTCGTAGTCGTAAAAAGCCACGCCGCAACCCGTGGTTTCGAGCAGATACTTATTCTTGTGTTCGCCGCCGTAGATGGTTTTTGCGTTAAGCCCCGCTTCGTGAGCCACGTTAACAAAGCTCAACCCCAAACCAGGTCCTGCGCCGGCGGGAGAAAATGCGTGCAAGGGACGCGACCGCGCGAGCACGCCCTCCAGAGAAAGCACTGCAGCCGACTTGCTGACCGACTGGAGAAACGTACGGCGTGAGAAAGACAAAAGGGTGGTACCTTCCCCGACTTGGCTCGTGCTAGAATTCGCCCCTACTTTATTAAGAGCATCGCGACTTTGCAAGTTCAGGCGAGTATCCTGATTGTGCCTGCGCGCATGGAATCCACACCTCTTTTTCCGCTGAGCCGGGTGGCGACCTGTTTGGTCCTGATGGTTGTTCTTCTAACTTTATTCTCCGCACCCGCCCGGGCGGTGGATCCTGCGCGTCCTCTGGAGCTTTCCCGGACGGAACGTCCCTGGGAGTTCCTGCCCGCCGTGGGCACGCGCGCCGGGCTGTTTGGCAACGAAAGCGGACACTTTGAAGCCTGGGTCTATCCGCTGAAAATCCTGCGTGACTTCCACCTTCGTTTCCACGTGGACGGCCGCGTGGTTCCCGCGGAGGCGCTCGCCCGCACGGTAACGGTCCGGCCGGAATCGAGCACGATTCTTTATACTGGCGACACCTTTGCGGTGCGGGAGACTTTGTTCGTTCCAGTCCATGAGCCCGGCGCGGTCATCACGATCGAGGTCGAGACCGCGGGGCCCCTGGACGTGGAAGCGGCTTTCGAGCGCGACTTCCAACTGGAATGGCCGGCTGCGTTAGGCGGAACCTACGGGCACTGGGACCCGAAGCTGAGTGCCTTCTACTTCGGCGAAGAACAGAAGAAATTTGTCGCCTTCGTTGGCTCCCCCACCGCGAGCGAAGTCCAGGAAGAATATGACACGAACTATTCCAGCTCGAGGGAAAACTCTTTCCACCTGGGCGTGACCCGTAACGGAAAAGATACCAAGATTGTTGTTATTGCCGCATCGACCGACGGCCTTGAACAGGCAGAAGCGACGTATCGCAAGCTGGTTGAGGACCATGTCGCGCTCGCAAAAGAGTCGGCGGATTATTACCGCGCTTATCTGGACAACACCGTCGGTGTGGAATCGCCCGACCGCCAGTTACAGCAGTCATACGACTGGGCCCGTATCAGCGTACTGCAGGGACTGGTCAGCAATCCGTTCCTGGGAACCGGACTGATCGCCGGATACAGGACTTCTGGCGGCAGCCAGCGTCCGGGCTTCGCGTGGTTCTTCGGCCGGGACGCGCTTTGGACGTCGTTGGCGCTCGATGCCGAAGGCGATTTCGGCAACACGCGCACTGCGCTTGATTTTCTCAGCAAGTATCAGCGCGCCGACGGCAAGGTTCCGCACGAAATTTCCCAGGGCGCAAACTTTGTTCCCTGG
Source organism: Terriglobales bacterium (assembly GCA_050745885.1). Taxonomy (GTDB): domain Bacteria; phylum Acidobacteriota; class Terriglobia; order Terriglobales; family Acidobacteriaceae; genus JAIQFF01. The sequence goes on along the minus strand of JBOGLD010000118.1, from coordinate 51,590 downwards.
TTCACCGACTATCCTTACCCCTACGCCTCCGCCGACGCGACGCCTCTTTATATCATCGTGATGAACGACTACGTGGTTTCGAGCGGCGATGTGGCCTACGCCGAGAAGAAGTGGGACAGCTTGTGGAAGGCTTATCAATTCCTGCTGTCCACTTATGACGCGCAAGGGCTGCCACAGAATTTTGGCGTTGGTCACGGCTGGGTGGAAGGCGGTCCGCTGCTGCCGGTCCGAACTGAGCTGTACCAGAGCGCGCTGGGGGCGGAGGCTTTGCGGGCCCTCTCCAGTCTGGCGCACCTGGCCGGGAAGGACGATATCGGCAAGCAATTGGGCGATGCATTCTCACGCCAGCAATCGCTGCTGAACACAGCTTTCTGGTCGGCGGAAAAGAAACAATTTGCGTTTGCGCTCGATCAAAAGGACCACCAGGTGGACGAACCCAGCGTGCTGGCTACCGTGCCCATGTGGTTCGGTCTGCTGGACGGCGAGAAGGCCGAGGCGATGATCACCCAGCTGGCCGCACCCGAGCACCAGGCCGACTGGGGAATGAGGATCATTTCCTCGCGTTCTGCCAGGTACAGCGCCGGGGGTTATCACTTCGGCTCGGTCTGGCCCCTGTTTACGGGATGGGCATCGGTCGGCGAATATCGCTACCACCGCGCTTTGCCGGGTTTTTCCAATCTCATGGCCAATGCACAACTGGCGCACGACGGCTCGCTGGGACACGTCACGGAAGTTCTCTCGGGCGATTACTATCAGCCCCTGTCCACCAGCTCTCCGCACCAGATCTGGTCCGCTGCCATGGTCATCAGTCCGCTGCTGCGCGGGCTGTTTGGTCTGCAGACCGATACGGGCGCGCGGCGGGTTATGCTGGCCCCACACGTGCCCGCCGACTGGACCTGGTTCACGCTCGACCACGTGCATGTGGGCCCGGCATCCTTGCGCCTGGCTTATCGCAAGGCTGTGGGTGAGATTTCCCTCGCCGTCACCCGCACCGGGGGCAGCGGGGACTGCGGTCTGGAGTTTTCTCCAGCCGTCAGCCTACGCGCACAAATTCTCGGGGCGGAGATCAACGGCCGGCGAGTGTCGTTCCAGATAAAGAAGAGCGACCTCGACCAACACGTCACGGTAGAGGTTCCGGTCCCTGCCGGAGAGAACACATTACGCATTCGCCTCAGAAACGATTTCGGGCTAAGCCTGTCACCCTCGTTGCCGCCTCTGGGCAGCGTAAGCCGGGGTTTGCGCGTGCTGTCCCAGGCCTGGACGCCGGCGCTCGACCGCCTGATCCTGGAAATTTCCGGCGCCCAGGGCAGAGAATATGAGATTGGGATGTGGAATCCGGCGCAAGTGGTGTCGGTGGAAGGCGCCGAGCTGGTAAGGACTGACGCGAGCAGCGCCAGTATCAAGGTTACGATGCCGGCATCGTCGGAGCCTTACCCTCGCGCCACAATCGGCATTCGTTTCACCGGCAAGAAACACTAAGTCTGGGCGCGAACGCCAATCTATGCGGAGAGTCATAATGTACTGGTCTTATAAGAAATTCCTTGTTTTCTTCTTCGGGACAGCAATCATCGCTTTGGGTTCTGCGTCGGCGCAGACCGCCTCAGCCTCGCCGTCCGCCATCACACTCGAAGCGGTAACCGGTTCCCAGCCACGGCATGACGGCATCGATATTCAGGCAGGTCCGGCGAGTTTGCGGATAACCGCGCTCCGGGACGACATCCTGCGAGTGCGCATTGCTCCCGGCAACCCTTTTCCCGAGGATGCTTCCTGGGCAGTCCTGGCAGGGCCGCGCGGCAAGTCCGTTGATGTGCAGCCCACGCAGGACGCCGCCTCGGTCGGCTTCCGCACCGCGGCACTCGACGTCCGGGTGGAGCGCACTCCCCTCCGCTTGGTGGTTCGCGATCTCGCGGGCCACCTTATTTCTGCAGACGCCGTCGGCCGCCCCACCAAATTCGAGCTTGGCGGATTTTCGATTTACAAGACCATGCCCGGCGATGAGCATTACTTCGGCCTGGGCGACAAGGCTGGTACCTTCGACCGCAGAAACCAGGCCTACACGCTTTGGAATACCGACATTGGCACCCAGGAATCGATCGATCCTATTTATAAGAGCATTCCTTTTTTTCTCGGTATCGGCGACGGCCGCAGTTATGGGCTGTTCCTCGACAACACCTGGCGCACCTGGTTCGACTTTGGCAAGCAGGCGCGCGACGCCTATGCTTTCGGCGCTGAAGGCGGCCCGCTCGACTATTACCTGATCTATGGTCCCACCCCGAAGGAGGTGGTCGAAGGCTATGCCTACCTGACCGGGACGCATCCGCTTCCGCCGCTGTGGGCCCTCGGCTTCCAGCAGTCGCGTTACAGTTACACTCCGGAATCCCAGATCCGGGAGATCGCCGATCGCCTGCGGGCGGACAAGATCCCGTCCGACGTGCTCTATCTTGATATCGACTACCAGGACAGAAATCGACCCTTCACCGTCAATGCCCAAACTTTCCCAAATTTTCCTGGATTGGTTTCGGATCTGCGCAAGCAGCATTTTCACCTTGTGCTGATTACCGATCTGCATATCGCTCGCATCGCCAACCAGGGCTACGCTCCCTACGACACTGGCGAAGCAGGTAACAACTTTGTGAAGAAGGCCGATGGCAGCGAATTCGTCGGCGTCGTCTGGCCGGGACCGGCGGTCTTTCCTGACTTCACCCGCGCCCAGACCCGCAAGTGGTGGGGTGGCCTCTACAAAGAGTTTGTTCAGGATGGGGTTGCCGGCTTCTGGAACGACATGAACGAACCCTCGGTCTTCGATGGGCCCGGCAAGACCATGCCTCTCGACAATATTCATCGCATCGAGGAGCCGGGTTTCGTCACCCGTAACGCCACCCACGCTGAGATCCACAACATCGTCGGACTGGAGAATGCTCGCGCCACCTACGACGGCCTGCTCAAGCTGCGCCCCGACGAGCGCCCCTTTGTCCTCACTCGCGCGACTTTCGCCGGTGGACAACGATACGGCTTCACCTGGACGGGAGACAATTCCGCCACCTGGAACCATCTTCGCCTGGCCACCCAACAGCTGCTCAATCTCGGCCTCAGCGGGATTTCGTTTGTCGGCGACGACATTGGAGGATTTAACGGCTCGCCCGCACCCGACCTGCTCACCCGCTGGATCGAGATCGGAGCTTTCAATCCACTATTCCGCGACCACAGCACCAAAGGCTCCTTGATGCAGGAAGTCTGGGTGCATGGCCCGAAGCAGGAAGCGATTCGCCGTCGCTACATCGAAACCCGCTACCGCCTGCTGCCCTACATTTACAGTCTTGCGGAAGAATCCTCCCGCACCGGGCTGCCCATGGTCCGCCCCATTTTTCTCGAGTTCCCGGAAGTGTTCACCCCACCATCAGACGGGTTTGGCAATCTCGATACCGAGTTCCTCCTGGGCCCCAGCCTGCTGGTCGCTCCGCAGCCGTTCGCGGAGACCATGGACAACTATGTGGTCTCGTTTCCGAATGGCAACTGGTATGACTTCTGGACCGGCCTCAAGACGCCGATTCCTCCGCCGGAACCTTCGATCGTGCAGATTTCCGAAGATATCGCCAAAAATGGACCGGGAACCCAGTACCCCTTCCGTCCCTTCATTCATCCCGAGCTTGAGACTCTGCCAGTTTATGTTCGTGGCGGAAGCATTCTGCCACTTCAGCCGCTCATCCAGAGTACCGACGAAACTCCCAAGGGTCCGCTGGAGCTGCGGGTCTATCCCGGCCAGCCGTGCAGCGGCTCGCTGTATCTCGATGACGGCCACACTCTCCGCTATCAGCATGGCGAGTTTCTGCGCCAGGCATTCACCTGTCAGTCCGACGGGACTTCGATGCGCGTCGACTTCGGCGCACGCCAGGGAACTTACGCGCCCTGGTGGAAAACGGTGGAGGTCGTGATCTTCGATTGGCCGTCGGCGCACGCCAACGCAAAGCTCTCGAACAGCGCGACTCCACTTAAGACTTCGTATGACGCGGCCCAACACGCGCTACGCGTCACGATCCCGGACGTTACTGGGGAGGCCGAACTCCGCGTGGGAGATTAGCTCTGACGCGAACTCGTCGCGCCGATACAGCATGACCTCGGGGCAGAAAGTGTCGGGCGCGACGCAGCCGCAGCCTGAAACAGATGCTGTGATAAATTGGAGGAGAGTGGGCGCGTAGCTCAGTTGGCAGAGCAATGCCCTTTTAAGGCATGGGTCGATGGTTCGAGTCCATCCGCGCTCACCATATCTTTGATCGATTCTTCAGGAAATCCTTCTCACTGAACCATTTGCTTCCCGTTCGAAAGTATCCCTCCAGGCATGACTCAAGTGAGATCAAACTCCTTCACCGCACGCGCGAAGGAGAACCGCAAAGTTCGCCAAGCCAACTAGAACAGATTGGCGCCGGGCATTCCCCGAGTAGAAAGTTTTGCTATCATTGAGGCGTTATTTTCGGCCGTTGGGTGCTGTTCGGCTAGAAGTGACCGCGGTTGAGAAATTCTGAATTGAGGAAAGTATATGAAGAGGATCATTTTTAGTTTCGGTTTGCTGGTTTTGCTGGTGCTGCCCGCCTTAGGCCAGGGGAAAGAAGAGGACCGGGTGGAGAATGCGGGAAAAGTCATCAAAGAGATCATGAATATTCCCGACAATGTACCGCAGGACGTCATCGATAAAGCGGACTGTGTCGTAGTGTTGCCTTCGGTGCTCAAATTTGCCATCGGGATTGGAGGCAGCTATGGCCGGGGTGTGATGACCTGCCGTAGCGGCAAGAATTTCCACGGCGGGTGGAGCGCTCCTACCATGATGGCCCTGGAAGGCGGCAGTTTCGGATTACAACTGGGTGGTCAGGCGACCGACTTTGTGCTGTTGCTCATGAGTCCGAGGTCCGCCTCCAGCATCCTGAGTAGCAAGGTGAAGCTTGGCGGTGACGTTTCAGCAGCCGCTGGGCCGGTAGGACGCAACGCTTCCGCCGAGACGGACGTCACTCTTCGGGCGGAGATTCTCTCCTATTCCCGCGCCCGGGGATTGTTCGCAGGAATATCCCTGGCGGGGTCAACCCTGCGTCCCGACAATGACGCCAACAAGAAACTCTACGGTAAAGAGGTAAGCGCAAAAGACATTGTGTTTAATAAGGCTGTGGCGGCTCCCCCGTCTGCCAGTGTCCTGCTGGCCACGCTGAGGAAGAGGTCGCCCAAAAACCTGGCGAAATAGCGAAGCCGCCAGGCCGTGATTCGCCACACTCCAGGAGCGGGGACGCCGGGCCCATTCTGAGCGCAGGATGCTTTCCTGAGTTCAGTCGGTCCCGGCGTTCCTCCCCGCCGATGGTTTTAGCTTAGTGGGCTTGAGTTCAGCGCATTCCGTACAGGGTGACATTGGGGCGCCTGCTCCAGTGGTCTTTGCTGTACCAGAGGTCAACACTCTGGATCATTCGGCGGTCGCCCGGCAGATCGATAGCCCGCGTTTGTCCGCCGTCCGGAATGCGGGCCCGTATCGGAATCTCTTGCTGGGTGCCGTTTCCGAAGCGCACAATGACGCGCTCAAAATTAATTGCGCCACCACTGATGCGCAATTGGATGGCCCGGAAAGATCCGTCCGACCTGCCTACCTTGATGCTGTCATGGTCCATGGAGCCATCCACATGGGAGTCTCCGAGGTATGTCCAGCGTCCTCTTTGGGCATATACGGACGTGCAGAAGGCGAGAACAAGCACCAGACTAACCGCCCATTTGCTGTGGTTCTTTGACATCGGCCTTTCCTTTCTCGATGGTTGGAATCTGAATGGGACTGCGAAGATTAGGGAGGAACGCCATAGGCGCCGCCCACTCGTTCGTCTTGTAGTGTTCCGACTGAGTTGGCGCGCCCACTTGCTTGGGGTTGAAACTTCGACGATTTTATTCGGGCCTACCCAAGTGACTCAAGCTTAATTCAAGGTTGGGCGGCGTACTAGTTTCAAACTAGGGCACTCCAACCACTGCATAGTGGCCGACTCAGCAGCCCTTGCGTCCTTTGCGGTATCCTTTGCGTCCTTTGCGGTAAAGGGTTTAGCTTCGCTGATCGTTCAAAAATCTTAAACCGCAAAGGACGCAAAGGATACCGCTAAGGTCGCAAAGAAAAACTTCCACTGCTCCTTTAAGGTCAGAACACCCGACCCAGTTGGAAGAACCACTTGCGATGTCCGCTGTCGCCAATGCTACCCCCGAAAACCATAGGCCCTACGGCGGTCTCGGCAAGAATGCCGAAGGCAACGTCATTTGGGAACTTGCTGGCGGCGGGAAAGCCGTACATCTTGCCAAACTCGTAGGCGCCGATGGCATAGACTTTTTTCCCGGCCAGCGGAGGCAGAGTAAGCAGATCGTGCAAATATCCGGCCCGGAAGAAATAGAACTGATCGCCCAGGAGTTCATTGGTACCGTAGGCGCTGAGCCGGTTGGCACCACCGAGAAAGAACTGGGGATACCCGTTGCTGGTGGAACCGAAAGTGGTGCCGCCCTCGCTGACCACGAACAAAGACGCTGGCTTAGTGATGGGCTGGAAGTATCCGATGCGGGCATCCCCAACCGGAAAGCTGTTAGTCTGGCCGGGACTGGTGTCATACCACTGGAAATTCGACTCCGCGCTCACGCCGCGCCGCGGGATAACCGGGTCGTCCGTGTGGTCAAACAGCCAGCGAAAGCGTGCCGCCCCGGTCCTGCCGCTGATGGACGAGAATTCCGGCGTGCCCAGACGCAGCCTGGCGTCGAGGGTGCCCACTTCGTAGCCGAAACGGACCTCGCTGAAGCGGCTGAATCCGTATCCGATGTCGCCGCCGATCTCGGTGCGGTTAAACCGGTACTCGGCCAGGGGGTCGCTCTTGCGGTAGATCTTGAAAGCCGAGCTGCTGGCGGCGGCGTGGGGAGCAAAGAACCACTTGCTGGATGGCGAGAAGGGACGGTAGAGCTCGCTCTCGATTCCGTAAGTATTGCCAAAAATGAAGTCGGTGCGCCACTCCGACCGATAGCCGGCGACGTCGAGGAGGGTCAAGCGGGTGGCCAGAGTGAAATCCACATCGTTGCTCTCCGATCCATCCACTTCAAAGCCCAATTGCAGGGTGGGCGGGGCATAAAGCTTTTCATGCATGGTTACCAGCAATCCGTCCTGCCCGTTCTGCTGTGTAATCTGGTATCCCGCGGTATCGTAGCGACCGATTCCGGTCAGCCGCGTGAGCAGGCTTTCAAGCTGGTGGGTGTTGATCGGTTTTCCAGCCTGGGGTTGCAGGAATCGCTCTATGTTCTTCTCCGCCTCCGGACTCGTGCCCTGCACTTTCACAAATTGCGGAACCGGGATATCGCTTTTCCGGTGGGACTGTCGCCGCTCCGTGTATTGCTCCCAGGCCGTATCATCCAGCGCGTAAGTCTCGAGCAGGCGAGATTTCTGGGCCGCTGCTTCGGTGCCTTTCTCGATGATCTCTTTCGATTTCGCGTAGTCGAGTGAACTGAAATCCTGCAATCCGACGTTTACCACCAGGTCCGCCCCAGCTAAGCCGCGAATCTCATTGCCCGCAACCACCACGTCGATGGAGCGCCCCAGAATGGCGAAGAGGGATTGGATCTTGTCGGCCTCGGCAGGCGAGGTCTGAAGATGCACACCGATCACAATGTCCGCGCCCATGGCGCGCACCACGTCGGTCGGAAGGTTGCCCACCAGGCCGCCATCGACATAGACGTGCTCTCCTTCGCGGATGGGAGAAAAAAGCCCGGGTATCGCCATGGTCGCGCGCATGGCGGTGGAAAGTGATCCATCTTTGAATACGGCTTGCTTGCCGCTCACCAGATCGGTGGCCACACAGCGGAAGGGAATAGGAAGATCGTCAAACGATTGCACACTCGAATAAGCCAGCGTTTCCCGGTCGATTAACAGGCTGATCTGCTGACCTGCGTTCAATCCTCCCGGCAGCACCAGACCGCGCCGCAGTCCCAGCACAATCGAATTGGGAAATGCGAGCTTATCCTCTTTTCTTCGGAAGGACAGGTCCTCATAGGGTAAGACTCCGCCCAGGATGACATCCCAATTCTGTTCTTCAACCAACTGGCGAAGCTGTTGGGGGCTTTTTCCGGTGGCGTAGAGCCCGCCCACCAAACCGCCCATACTTGTTCCCGCGAGATAATCGATTGGAATGTGGTGGTCTTCAAACCACTGCAGCACGCCGATGTGCGCCAGTCCGAGCGCCCCGCCGCCTTCAAGGGCCACGCCAATCTTCAGCCGGGGCTTGGAGGGTGGCATGGTTTGCTCCGCCGGGGCTGAAGCTGGCGTTGAAACGGGACTGGCTTGAGCAGCAGGGGCCTCCTGCGCCGGAGAAAAAGGGAAGAGCAATAACAAGCAAAAGAGTGCGTGCAGGCTGCCGCGCATGAAAAGCTCCCTTCAAACGAATCGCGAGGACGCAGTCGGGGGTAACAAGCAAGTTTCGCCCAGGCTGACCATTCGCACAAGATGGCGGTTCCTCCGCGTTCTTTGCGGCTTTCCTTAGCGTCCTTTGCGGTAAAAGGGTTTGACTTCGCCCGCATCGCCCAAAAAAGCCTTAACCGCAAAGGACGCTAAGATAAACCGCAAAGGACGCAAAGGGGCAGTCGAGAATGACGCGGCATCTGCATCCGGTGTAAATTAACTGGCGAATATTTGAAGAGGGTGAACTACGGGTGATGAAAACCATCAAGGGTCCGGCAATATTTCTGGCGCAGTTCGCCGCTGACGCTGCTCCGTTCAACAGCCTGCAGCATATCGCGCATTGGGCAGGCAGCCTGGGCTATAAAGGCGTACAGATCCCGTCGTGGGACGGACGCCTGTTTGATCTGAAGACCGCCGCAGAAAGCAAAACGTATTGCGATGAAGTACTCGGCACTTTGGCCACCCACGGTCTGCATCTCACTGAACTTTCCACGCACCTTCAAGGCCAGCTGGTTGCCGTGCATCCTGCCTATGACCTGATGTTCGATGGATTCGCGCCGGAGCAGGTCCGTGGAAACCCGCGAGCACGGCAGGAGTGGGCCGTGGAGCAACTGCAGTTTGCGGCCAGGGCGTCGGCAAATTTGGGACTCAAGGCCCACGCCACTTTTTCCGGAGCTCTGGCCTGGCCCTACATCTACCCCTGGCCGCAGCGCCCTGCCGGTCTCATCGAGACCGCATTCGAGGAGTTGTCCGTTCGCTGGCTGCCGATTCTGAATGCGTTTGAGGAGGCAGGAGTGGACCTATGCTTCGAGATCCATCCCGGCGAAGACTTGCACGACGGAGTCACTTTCGAGATGTTTCTGGAGCGGGTCAAGAATCATTCCCGCTGTAACCTGCTCTTCGATCCCAGTCATTTTGTGCTGCAGCAACTCGACTATCTGCAGTTCATCGATCTTTATCACGAGCGCATCAAAATGTTTCACGTGAAGGATGCCGAATTTAATTCCTCGGGACGCCAGGGCGTCTACGGAGGCTACCAGCCGTGGGTCGACCGGGCGGGACGGTTTCGCTCGCTGGGAGACGGGCAGGTTGACTTCGCCGGCATTTTTTCCAAACTCACCCAATACGGCTTCGAAGGCTGGGCGGTGATGGAGTGGGAATGCTGTATAAAGAGTGGCGAGCAGGGAGCCGCCGAAGGAGCTCCTTTTATTGCGCGTCACATTATTCAGGCGGCCGACCAGTCCTTCGACGACTTCGCCGGTTCCGGCGCCGATCAGAAAGCCAATCGCCGCATGCTGGGGCTGGAGTGAAGCTGACCGCTGAAAGCTGAGACCTATGAGTCTGGAAATAAAGCGCGACGACAAACCGGGACGGCGGCTGCGGCTGGGCATGGTCGGAGGCGGTCCGGGGGGCTTCATCGGAGCGGTGCATCGCATCGCGGCCCGGCTTGACGATCGCTTCGAGTTGGTAGCTGCGGCTTTGTCGTCCGATCCGGCACGCGCTCGGGCCGCCGCGCTGGACCTTCACATTGTCCCGGAGCGCGCTTATGGCAGTTTTTCGGAAATGGCTACGGCGGAAGCCGCCAGAAAAGATTGCATTGATGCGGTTGCCATCGTCACTCCGAATCATCTGCACCATGCGCCGGCGAAAGCATTTCTTGAAGCCGGCATTCACGTCATTTGCGACAAGCCGCTGACGACAACGCTCGAAGACGCGCTGGACCTCGCCCGGACTGTGCGTCGCACCGGCCTTTTGTTCGCCGTGACTCACAACTACACCGGCTATCCTCTGGTGCGACAGGCGCGCCAGATGGTGGCCGACGGCGAGCTGGGGCCGATCCGCGTGGTCCAGGTTGAATATGCGCAAGACTGGCTGGCCACGCCGCTGGAGAAGACCGGCCAGAAGCAAGCCGTCTGGCGTACGGATCCGGCCCAGAGCGGTCCCGCGGGCTCGCTGGGCGACATTGGAACTCACGCCTACAATCTCGCCAGTTTTGTTACCGGGTTGAATTGCCGCGAGCTGGCCGCCGAACTCTCCACTTTCGTGCCCGGGCGCCGGCTGGATGACAATGTGCAGATCATGCTGCGCTTCGCGGAAGGCGCTCGCGGGTTGCTCTGGGCGAGCCAGGTCGCCACCGGAAACCGGAACAATTTGCGACTGCGTGTCTTCGGAGAGAAGGCGGGCATCGAATGGCGGCAGGAAGAGCCGAACTGTCTTTGGTTCGCTCCGCTGGGCAAGGCTCCAACTCTGATCTACCGTGCGGGGCCGGGTGCGACTGCAGTGGCCGCCCACGCCAGCCGTCTGCCCGCGGGTCATCCGGAAGGCTATCTCGAGGCCTTCGCCCAGCTCTACACCGACATAGCGGAACAGATCAGCGCCCGGGTGGAGAATCGCTCCGCGGCTCCGTCTTCTTTACTCGTGCCCACGGTCGAGGATGGTGTGGCCGGGATGCGCTTTATTTCCGCAGTCCTCGAATCGTCCAGCCGCAACTCGGCCTGGACCTCCCTGTCCGGCGAGCCCTAATTTTTCGCTCTCAGTTCCCCGATTGGGTCCGTGCTGATTATTCTCTAGTAAACCCCTCGACAAGCGAGTAGGGTTGGGGAGTCTTTTAACGCATCTTCCCGCCGCGCCTCACGGTGACGGTTTCTTGCGAAATCAGACGGTGAACGCCGTTCGCAAGGAGCTGTCATGGCTGAGAAGCCTACTCGTCCTCGTGTGAAAACTGATGGTCAAGCCCCTCCCACAATCGATGCCCAGCCCGTGGGGAATGAAATTCTGCTGGGTTTGCCGGCGAAAGAATGCGAGACCATATTTCCGCAGTTAACTTTTGTCGATTTGAGAACGCACGACGTGCTGCTTGAACCCGGTGAGCCGATCAAGTTTGGCTATTTCCTGAATACCGGAATGACTTCAATACTGACTGTCCTGGCCGACGGGAAGAGCGTGGAAGTGGGGTTGACCGGCAAGGATGGTTTTGTCGGCTTGCCCTTGCTCGTAGGCTTCAGCAGTGGTCCCACCCAAGCGGTGGTCCAAATCGCAGGGAATGCGTTCAGAATCGGAGCCCGGGGCGTCGCACAAGTCTTGCGCCAATGCCCAGTCCTGGCGAACCGCTTGCAACGCTACGTACAGATTCTGGCCATGCAGGGAACGCAGGTGGCGGCCTGCAATCGACTGCACGAAGTGGACGAAAGGCTGGCGCGCTGGCTGCTGATGTGCCAGGACCGGATCGGTTCCAACCTCGTGCCTTTGACCCAGGAATTTTTGGCCCACATGCTGGGCACGCGCCGGGCCAGCGTCACCGTCGCCGCCGGCATTCTGCAGAAGGCGGGACTGATCACCTACCAGCGCGGGCACGTCAACATCGTTGACCGCACACGGCTGGAAGGCGCGTGCTGCGAATGCTACGAAATCATGCAGCAGCAGGACAGGAAATGGCGAAAGGAAGGGCCCGGCGATTGAGCCCTCATAGCGCCGCCCGTCTCGGCGGCCTTCCAGCGGGACGACGGCACTGCATAGTTCGTTTGTGAACCCAAGATCACAGAATTTTGTCTGCCACACCAGTCCGCATAGGCGGGCGCTCGCTTACAATAGCGTTGATGCAAACTAGCGGGCAAACGGGAACCAGGATGATCCGTGACTGGAAACAGTGGGAAGGCCAGATTGTGAATGGCACCTTCCCGCTCCGCCAATACCTCGGGGGCTCCGAACATAGCGCAGTGTTCCTCACCGAACGCCGTGTGAGGGGAGAGTCGCAGAGGGCCGCGATCAAGCTCATTGCGGCAGATCCGGCGACCGCCGAAATTCAACTTTCGCGATGGGAGACGGCGGCGAAGCTGTCCCATCCCCATTTGCTGGGGCTCTTCGAGACGGGAAGCTGCCAGTTGGATAAGGTCGTCCTTCTCTATGTGTTGATGGAGTACGCGGAAGACAATCTGGCGCAGGTTCTTCCCCATCGGGCGCTCACGCCGGAAGAAGTACGCGACCTGTTGGGGCCGGCATTGGACGCCCTCACCTACATTCACGGCAAGTCGCTGGTCCACAGTCGCCTGAAACCATCGAATGTCATGGCGGCGCAAGACCAGTTGAAGCTTTCGAGCGACAGCCTGCTCCGGAGCGGCGATGCGGCCGGCAGAACGGGTCCACCCAGCGTGTACGACGCGCCTGAGATGGCGAGCGGAAACATCCTGCCGGCATCGGACACCTGGTCGTTGGGAATGACGCTGATGGAAGTCCTCACCCAGCGCTTGCCGGCTTGCGAGGGAATCGCCGAACCTCTGCCCGAGACGGTGCCGGCGCCATTTATGGGAATCGCGCACTGCTGCCTGCGCCGGGACCCGCAGCGCCGTTGCACCGTGGCGGACATTGCCACTCGTCTGCAGTCAACCGCGTCCGCGTCGCCCCGGCCTTCGACCGTCCGGATACCGGCAGCATCGGCGAAGTGGCGCTTCATTCTGCCCATTGCCGCGCTGGCCGTGGTGGCGGCCGCTCTGCTGCTTGGCCCCAAACTACTCAACCGTCGACCCGACGCCCAGCGGGCGGCTTCGGTTTCGCCCGAGGCCGCGGCTTCGCCTGCACCGGCGAGCACCCTGCCAAAGCCGGAGTCGACGCCAGCCCCAGCGGCCAAGCCCTCGGCGATCAAATCATCGACCATTAAGCCCTCGGCCACCAAGCCGCGCGATGAAGAACAAAATTCCGAGTCTTCTTCTTCGTTGTCCCCGCTGGCTCCTGCGGCAACTTCACCCGCCGGAGGTTCCGACCAGGGCAGAATTTTGCAACGAGTCATGCCGGCTGTTTCCCAGTCGGCGCTGAAAACTATTACCGGCACGATCAGGATTCGGGTGAAGGTGGCGGTGGATGCCTCGGGCAACGTGGAGAAAGCCACGTTCATTTCCGCCGGGCCGAGCAGGTATTTTGCCGGCAAGGCGATGCAGGCTGCGCAACAATGGAAGTTCGCCCCGGCTGAGGTGAACGGTCAGGCAGTTCCAAGCGCCTGGGTGCTGCGATTCAGTGTCAGGAGATCAGGTACCGAAATGGATTCCGAGCCGACCAAGCCCTAGCGAGTGAAAGTCAGAACTTGGACGCCGGTGGCAAAAGCCGCTTGGGCGCTTTTCGGAGCCACGCGGTTCGCAATGCGCCTTCCAGGATGTCAGGCGCCACCTTCGCCAGGAGCACTCGCGTCGAACCCTTTCGTCCCCATCCACCCGGAACGGGAGAGAAAATCTCAGGCTCATCTTCAACCATTCCTGCCTGCTCCTCCGGGCTGAGCAGCAACACGCCGTAGCCTTTCGATTCAAGAGAGAGCGTGGCGAAAATCTTTCCTCCCACCCGGAAGTCAGCTTGGCCAAAATGCGAGCCCTCGGTTGCCTCGGGCAAGGCCAGCGCGATACGTCTAAAATTTGCTCCGGTCAACCGGCTGCCTCGCTTAGACCGCGGAAATTACGGGTTCAAGTTGCCCCTTAGACTTAGAATACAACAGCTTACCGGCAGCGGAAGGCCGCGAAGAAGGTTCTGGCCAGGCGCGGCGTTTATGAGGCCATGCAATTTTATTGATGCGTCTCATTCAGAATATTCATCCAACGAACCTGGAAGTAGATTGACAGGCATCGCCAGGCTATCTACCATCGATTGGTCACATGTTGAATTCCAGCTTAACCCGCTGCCAGTGTTGTACTTGTTGTTGTATGTGTGTGTCCACTGGCGCCCGGGGGCCGCTGACCTAAGAATCATTTAGAAATCGGCAATTATACCCACCGCCAGTGCAACCACTGGCGGTGGGTTTTTTTGTGCTCCAAAACTCCTATGGCAAATGCAGTTACAGAAACGAAAGCGCAGCGGGTCGAGCGGCTGAAACGGGAGAAGAATCCCTGGGAAGGCCTCGATGACATCCGCAAGTTCGCGCGCGAGGGTTTCGAGTCGATTACGCCCGAGTGGCTGGGCACGTACTTCCGCTGGTGGGGCGTGTACACGCAAGGCGATGGCGCCGGCGTGATCGGAGGAAAAAACGGGGAAGGGAAGGCGCTGCCGTTCTTCATGGTGCGCATCCGGATCCCCAGCGGTCTGCTCCAATCTCATCAGCTTCGAACGATCGCGAACGTCACCGAGAAATATGCCCGCGGCACGGCCGACTTGACGGTGCGGCAAAACATCCAGTTGCACTGGGTGACGATTCAGGACCTGCCTGAGCTGCTCGATGGATTGTGGAGCGCCGGCCTGACCACCAAGGGCTCCTGTGGAGACGACGCCCGCAACATTACGGGTTGCCCCCTCGCCGGCGTGGATGCTGATGAGATCTGCGATGCCTCGGCCCTGGCGCTCGAAGCCAACCGCCTTTTCGTGGGCAACGGCGATTTCTACAATCTGCCGCGCAAATTCAAAATCTGCATTACCGGATGCCGGGTGTGGTGCGCTTATCCCGAAATCAACGATATCGGCCTTACCGCAATTCACCGGGAGGGCGAAGGTTCTGAAGTTGGTTTTTCCTTGCGAGTGGGTGGAGGTTTATCGACGGACCCGCATCTGGCGCTTCGGCTGAACGCTTTTGTGCGGCAGCAGCAGGCGATCCCGGTTCTCAAGGGAATCGCCGAGATTTTCCGCGACAGCGAAAAGCTGCGCGAGAGCCGGGAGCGCGCCCGGCTCAAGTTTTTGTTCCTCAAACATGGCTGGACCGCCGCGAGCTTTCAGGAAGAGCTGGAACGGCGCATCGGCTTTCGTCTTGATCCGGCGGCGGAGGAAAAACCGCCGCTGGACATTTATCGCGATCACGTCGGAATCCATCCCCAAAAGCAGACGGAATATTCCTACGTGGGAGCGGCGGTGCTGCGCGGCCGGATTTCGGCCCAGCAAATGCGCGTGGCGGCTGACGCAGCCGATCGCTTCGCGTCCGGTGAACTGCGCACCACCAACATGCAAAACCTGCTGATCGTGAATGTGCCCAATCGCAACGCGGAGGCCCTGGCGCACGAACTCGAAGCCAACAAAATGCCGGTGGGCGGCTCGCCCTTCTGGCGGGGTGTGGTGGCCTGCAGCGGCTCGGAATTCTGCAAAATCGCGATCACCGAGACCAAGAGCTTTTCCCGCTGGCTGGTTGAAGAACTCGAAGAGCGGCTGCCCGGTTTCGAGCAGCACCTCAAGCTGCACGTTACCGGCTGCCCCAACAGTTGCGGTCAGCACTGGATCGCCGACATCGGCATCGAGGGCAAGAAGATCAAGGTAGATGGCCGCCAGCAGGACGCCTATTACTTCTGCGTGGGCGGCGCGGTTGGCCTGCACCAGTCCGTCGCGCGTCCCATCGGCTATCGCTGCCTGGCGAGCGAAGTCCCGGACGCCGTCGAGCGCCTATTGCTGCGCTACCGGGCCGAGCGGTTGCCTGAGGAAAACCTGCGCCACTACTTTGCTCGCCACAGCGATGAGGAATTGCGCGAGTGCCTGGCGGGAAAGTTTCTGCCGGCGGTCGAGCGCGATTCTTCGCCAGGAAAGGTGCCGCATGCGGTCGAGGGCTAGAAGGCAATACGGAAGAACTAGCAATGTCATCCTGAGCGCAGCCCCTCCATTCGCTCGCGAATGGAGGGGAGGAGTCGAAGGATCCCTAAGAGCTGATGAGCCGCGGAAGGGGATCGTTTTATGAAGTTTTGCGGGCGAAGCGAAGCATATAGGGGTCCTTCGACTGCGTGGCTGCTTCGCTTCGCGGAGCAGCCGCTTCGCTCAGGATGACAAGGTTTTTGCACAGAAGGTTTGGGTGCCATGACGCTGTTTCCCATGTTCATGAAACTCGAAGGCCGCTCCTGCCTGGTAGTCGGCGCCGGCGCCGTCGGCGAGCCGAAGATCCGCAGCCTGCTGGAGGCTGGCGCATCGGTCCGCGTGGTCGCCCTTCACGCCGCGGCCTCGGTTGCTGAAGCGGCGCAGGCCGCAGCGATTACCTGGGAAGCGCGAGAGTTCAACAGTGCCGACCTCGACGGCACTTTCCTGGTCATTGCAGCCACCAGTTCCCGGGACGTGAATGCCAGGATTTTCGACGAAGCCCGGCGGCGAAACATTCTATGCAACGTGGTCGATGATCCCGAGCACTGCGATTTTTACTATCCCGCGGTCGTGCGCCGCGGAGATCTTCAGCTGGCCGTCTCGACCAACGGCCACAGCCCTGCGCTGGCGCAGAGGATCCGGCGTGAGCTGGAAATTCAGTTTGGTCCGGAATATGGCGAGTGGCTGGAAGAATTGGGACGGGCAAGGCAGCGGCTGTTTGCCAGCAAGATCGGTCCCGAGGAGCGGCGTCAACTGTTGCACCAACTGGCCAGCCGCGAAGCTTTCAACAAGGCGCAGGCAGCAGAATTCAATATTGAAGAAAGTAGTCTGGAGAAAATTTCATGACCGGTAAGGTGTACCTGGTGGGAGCAGGTCCGGGCGATCCCGATCTGCTTACCCTGAAAGCTCTTAAGCTCCTGAAATCAGCGGACGTCGTGCTGCACGACGATCTGGTCGGAGCGGAAATCCTGGCGTTCATTCCATCCTCGACGCAAGTCCACAACGTGGGCAAACGTTTCGGACACAAGCGCATCACCCAGGCTGAGATCCATGGGCTTCTGGTGCAGAACGCGCTGCTGGGCTTGCAAGTGGTCCGCCTCAAGAGCGGCGACCCGCTCATCTTCGGCCGGGCCGGAGAAGAGATGGAAGCTTTGCGCAAGGCCGGCATCGAGTTTGAAATCGTCCCCGGCGTCACCTCCGCACTTGGCGCCGCGGCCAACGCTCAGATTCCGCTCACCCATCGGCAAGTGTCCTCTGCCTTGGTGCTGGTTACCGGCCATCACGCCGGCAGCGACGAATTTGCCGACTGGCCGGCCAGGATACCCACCGATGCGACGGTGGTCGTGTACATGCCCGGTACGGACTATCGCAGCACCGCGCAACAACTCCGGCGCGCCGGTGTGCCGGGCGCGACTCCCTGCGCCATCGTCTCGCAAGCCACGGCGCCGGACGAGCAAGTTCACGTCACGACCGTAGATGATCTGCACACCTCTCCGCGGCTGCCCTCTCCTACGTTGCTGGTGGTTGGCGAAGTGGTGCGACTGGCGAAGCCGGCTGCGCCGCGCCAGGAAGTTGCATGGCAGGGTGATTTCGTGTCGATGGTTTCGGCCTTGTCGGCCGCTCAGGAGAGTGCGGAGTGAAAGACCAGGCAGAGCTGATACCGGCCGAAGCGGAAAAATGGCGGCCGGAACAAGTATTGAGCTGGGCCTTTGCTACCTACGGGAAAGACGTAGCGATCGCTTCGGGCTTCGGGGTCGAAGGAATGGTGCTGCTCGATCTGGCTGCGCGGGTAGGATCGGGCTTTCGAGTCTTCACCCTCGATACGGAATTCCTGTTTCCTGAAACCTACGATCTTATGGACCGCGTCGAAAAGCGCTACGGAATCAAGATCGAGCGTGTCTACAGCACGCTGACCCCGGAGGATCAGGAACGCAAACATGGGGCAGCGCTTTGGAGCCGCGATCCCGACCAGTGCTGCGGCTTGCGCAAGGTCGAGCCGCTCAGGACGAAACTGACCGAATTGCGCGCCTGGATTACCGCCATTCGCCGCGACCAGACTTCCTCGCGCGCTTCAGCCCGCAAGGTGGAGTGGGACGCAAAGTTTCACTTGCTGAAGATCAATCCGATCGCCGACTGGAGTGCGCCGATGGTCTGGAGCTACGTGCTCGAGCACAACGTTCCCTACAATCCCCTGCATGACAAGAACTATCCCAGCATCGGATGCACGCACTGCACCCGAGCCATCCGTCCGGGAGAAAGCACCCGCGCGGGACGCTGGTCCGGTTCGGGCAAGACCGAGTGCGGGCTGCACCTGGCAGCTCCGGCAGCCATCGCGCCCCTGGTAGGAATCAAAGTCAAAAGCTCATTTGGCTGTGAAGAAAGCTGATAAAAGGCAAACCCATCAAGCACGAAGGAAAACCTGCTTAAGTCCAAGGTTTACCTTCATGTACCTTCGTGCCCTGGGTGGTGAAGGCCCTGGTTTGTCCTAGATGTCGCTGCCCAAAAAATCCATTAGCGCCATCGAAATTCTCGATTGTACTTCCGTCCCCGATTGACGATACACAGTTTAAAGATGAACCCGAGCCAGAGAACCGCCGACCACGACGCCTGCGGTGTCGGCCTAGTTGCCCAAATCAGTGGGGCAGCTTCGCGCGAGATTGTGGACCGCGCGCTCGAAGCCCTGCTCCGGCTGGCGCATCGCGGAGGCGTGGATGCCGACGGGAGGAGTGGCGACGGCGCAGGCCTGCTCACTCGAATCCCGGAAAGGTTCCTGCGCAAGAATGCGCGCCTGGCCGGAATCAAGCTCCCTGCGGTGTTTGGACTCGGCATGGTGTTTCTGCCGCCCGGACAGGAAGAGGCGGCGCGCAAGGTCATCGAAGCGCAAGCCAAGAAATGCGGGCTGCGATGCCTGGGCTGGCGTCCGGTCCCCACTAATCCCGAAGTGTTGGGCCCTCGGGCCCACGACGCACTTCCCGTCATCGAGCAATGCTTCTTCACTCCCCGATCGGCCACGCCGAATCTTGAAGGCCGGCTCTTTCTTTTTCGCAAGGAAGCGGAAGCCAAAGCTCCGCTTGGAACGTATTTCTGTTCGCTGTCATGCCGGACCGTGGTTTACAAGGGATTGCTGACTCCGTCTCAGCTGCCGGCTTTTTACTCCGACTTGCGTGACCCGAACTTTGAGAGTCCGTTCGCCATCTTTCATCAGCGCTACTCCACCAATACTCAACCCAGTTGGGCGTTGGCCCAACCGTTCCGCTTTGTGGCCCACAACGGCGAAATCAATACGATCAGCGGCAACCGGCGCTGGCTACGCGCCAAGGCGCCGGCGTTGCGTCGCGAATTGGGACTGTCGGACCCGGTCCGCCTGCTGGAGGAACGGGTAAGCGACTCGGCCAGCTTCGATAATGGCTTTGAACTTTTTCTGCGCCGCGATTACAACCCGGCGGAGGCCATGCTGGCCATGGTTCCTCCGGCCTGGGAGCGTTCACCCGAGGCTGCGCCCGAGCTACGAAATTTCCTGGAAGAGCAATCACGGCTGCAGGAGCCCTGGGACGGCCCGGCTGCGCTGATCTTCACCGACGGTTGCACGGTGGGCGCGAAGCTTGACCGCAACGGATTGCGCCCTCTGCGTTACACCCTGACCGCGGACGGTTTGCTGGTGGTCGGCTCCGAGGTCGGGATTGCCGACTTGCGCGGCAAAGATATTGCCGAGAGGCAGCGGCTGGGACCGGGAGAGGTCCTGCTGGTGAATCCCGAGAGCGGCGAGTTCGTTCGACCCAAGGACTCGTTGCGGCTGCGAGATGGAATCCGAGCCGTAACTTTGGATCCGACGGTGCTTGTCGCTCCTACCGACGAGGCGTCTCTTCATTCGACGCCCGAGCCGAAGCAGGCCATGGCGGCGCTGGGCTGGAGCGAAGACCAGTACCGCCTGCTGTTTCAACCGCTGGTGGAACAAGGGCAGGAAGCAGTCTGGAGCATGGGCGATGACGCGCCTCCCGCCTCGATGTCGAGCCTGCGCCGGCCGCTGTGGGACTACTGCAAGCAGCGCTTCGCGCAAGTCACCAATCCTCCCATTGACTCGCTGCGTGAAAGCCATGTGATGTCGCTGAAGGTATTTCTGGGCCGGGCCGCGATCAACTCGCCGCTGCTCGACGGCGGGCAACTGCAGCTGCTGCAAAAAGAATTGGGTGCGGCGGAACGAATCACCTTTACCTTCCCGGTGGCGGGCGGGGCCGAGGAAGCCCGGGCCGCGCTGGCGCGGCTGCAGGAAAATGTAAAGGCGGCCTCAGCCAAAGCTCCCGGACTCATTCTGTTGACCGATCGCGGCGTGGACCCGCAACGGGCCGCGCTGCCGGCGCTGCTGGCTCTAGCGGCGGCCTGGAAGTCCATGGTCGAGGTCGGCGCCCAGGACATTCCGTTGGTGATTGAAAGCGGGCAGGTCATCGACACCCATCATGTGGCGCTGCTGGTGGCAGCGGGCGCCAGCGCCGTGTTCCCGTACCTGGCGCTGGAACAGGCAGCGAACCTGAAATCAGGCGGCGCAGTCGCCTATCGCGGCGCGGTGGAGAAGGGGTTGCGCAAAGTGATTGCGCGGATGGGTATCTCAACCATCGCCAGCTACCGCAACAGTCATCTGTTTGAGGTCGTCGGTCTGGATGCCGAGGTGTGCAACCGATTTTTCGAGGATGCGAGCTACTCACTCGCCGGCAAAGGCCTGACCGATCTCTTGCAGGATTTCATCGATCGTCACGATTCAGTGTTTTCCATAACTTTTCCGACGATGACGATGACCGCGCAATTGCAGGACCAGGGACTCTATCGCTTCCGCCACCAGGGGGAGCAGCATGCCACCTCGCCGGAGTTGGTGCGGCGAATGCATCGCTATATCAAGTTTCCAACCGCTGAAAATCATCGGGCTTTCGTCGAGCTTGGGCAGCAGAGAGAGCCAGTCGCAGTCCGAGACCTATTGGAACTTGTCCCGGACAAGGCGCTGCCGCTTGACCAGGTTGAAACCGAGGCCTCTATTCTCGGTCGCTTCAGTACGCAAGCTATGTCGTTGGGCGCGATTTCGCCAGAGACACACCGCACTCTGGCCATCGCCATGAATCGCCTGGGCGGGCGCAGTAATACCGGCGAGGGCGGGGAAGACTCCGAGATCTACCGCAACGGCGGCGAAGCCAATAACCGGGTCAAGCAGGTGGCCTCGGCACGTTTCGGGGTGACTGCGGATTACCTGGTGCATGCCGAGGAGCTGGAAATCAAGATCGCGCAGGGTGCGAAGCCGGGCGAAGGCGGTCAGCTGCCGGCCAGCAAGGTTTCGGTCTACATCGCTCGTTTGCGGCACGCGGTACCTGGAATGATGCTGATTTCTCCGCCGCCGCATCATGACATCTACAGCATCGAAGACCTGGCACAACTGATCTACGACCTGCGAGCCATCAATCCGCAGGCGCGAATCGGAGTGAAACTGGTGGCCAGCGCCGGGGTGGGCATTATCGCCACGGGTGTGGCCAAGGCAGGGGCTGACGTCATCACCATCAGCGGCCACGATGGCGGCACCGGCGCTTCGCCCATCACGTCGATCAAGAATACCGGTCTGCCCTGGGAAGTGGGCTTGCGCGATGCCCACGCCGCGCTGGTAAGGGCCGGGCTGCGCGGCCGCGTGCGCTTGCGGGTGGATGGCGGATTCAAATTCGCGCGCGACGTCATCATCGGGGCGCTCTTGGGCGCCGAGGAATTCGGGTTTGGCACGGCTTCTCTGCTGGCGCTGGGATGCGTCATGGCCCGGCAATGTCATCTCAACACCTGTCCCGTCGGCATCGCGACCCAGGATGAGAAGCTGCGCACCCGGTTCACGGGAAAGCCGGAGATGGTCGAGACCTACTTCCGGGCGGTGGCCGCGGACGTCCGCGAATTGCTGGCCTCTCTTGGGGCCCAATCGATCGACGACCTGGTGGGCCACGCGGAACGGCTTCGACCCCGTTCCTTGCCGGCGGAGCGCGCGCTCGCCGGGTTGCTCGATCCCATCATCTCGTCCTGCCAACCGGCTTGCGCGCCTGAGGACAAGAGCAGTCTTTATCGCGAATTGAATTGCACCATGAATCGCACGAGCGATGATTCCGGCGCTCGGGCCGCGCGCCGCCGTCGTTTCCGTATCACCAACGCGGACCGGGCTATCGGCGCCCATCTGAGTGGAGAGATGTTGCGCCAGGGGGGCGCGCCAGCCGACGCCCGAGGGAAATATGAATTTGTCGGCAGCGCGGGACAGACGTTTGGTGGATTCCTGGTCCGGGGATTGAACTTCCGCCTGGTCGGCGAGGCCAACGATTACGTCGGCAAGAGCTTGTCCGGGGGAACGATTGCCATCACCGCCGGGGAGGAGGCGTCACGGCGTGGCGATGTGCTTGCGGGCAACACCCTGCTGTATGGCGCTACCAGCGGAGAACTGTACGTCGCGGGCCGCGTAGGCGAGCGCTTCGCGGTGCGCAACAGCGGCGCTCTGGCGGTGGTAGAAGGCGTAGGCCAGCACGGTTGCGAATATATGACCGCAGGTGTGGCCGTCATTCTGGGTCCGGCGGGAATGAACCTGGGCGCGGGCATGACGGGAGGCCTGGCCTATCTGCTGCGCGATTCCATTGGGGGACGCGGGTATAACGAGCAGTCGGTCCGGTTGGCTCCGGTCGAGGTCCGCGAAGAACTGTGGTTGCGCCGGGTATTGCGCAAACATTTACGTCTCACCGGCAGCCCGCGCGCCGCGAGTTTATTGGATTCGGCGGCTCCGCTGCCGTTTTTGCGGGTGGAGCCTCTGGCCCTGCCGTGCTCGGTCGCGGCAACGTGGGCCGCCATCCTGACCAGGTTCAAGCGCCAATCCGTTTCGCTACCGAAGCCGGCCACGGTTTACGTACCCCAGTCGACGGACCCGCGCGCTATCGCAGTGGTGTAAGAAGAAATCTCGACCGGAGACCTCAGGACCTCCCTCGCAATGTTTGCACCGCCAACTTTTGCGTTTCCTGCACCAGCGGCTTCCGCAAAGATTCTGAATCGGCGGGATTGTCCGCTATAATCTTCCACTACTCATGGACTTCGACCAGCTAGTAACGTTTATGGAAGTGGCTAAGCTGGGAAGCTTTTCCCGAGCCGGGCAGAAAGTCTTTCGCTCGCAGTCTGCCGTTAGCGCCCAGATCCGTCAACTGGAACAGGAGTACGGAGACCGGTTGCTCGATCGTTCCGGCAAAGATGTAACGCTCACGCCGGCGGGCAGGGTGCTGTTTGCCTATGCCGAACGCCTGCTGCAGATGCGGGATGAATCTCTGCTCGCGGTGGCGGATCAGGGCACCAGCCCTCGGGGCACGCTGGTCATCGGCGCCAATGAGGCCACCTGCCTGTACGTGCTGCCCGATGTGTTCGCTAAGTACTGCCATTTGTATCCCGGTGTGCAGATCAGCATTTATCGCAACTTCAGCTACAAGATCGTCGAGAAGCTGGAGAACGGCACTATCGATGTAGGAATCGTGACCCTGCCGGTAAAGTCGGCCAGCCTGAAGACGCATTCCATTTTTCGCGACCAGCTTATGTTGATGGTGAGTCCGCAAAACGCGCTGGCCAAGCTCGATGTAGTGCCGGTGAGCGAGGTGGCCAAACAGCCGTTGCTGCTGCCTAAGACCGGGTACAGCCGCCGGGTCATGGACAAGCTGTTCCGTCCCTACGCAGCCCATCTTCAAGTCCGGATGGAATTGCCCAGCGTGGGCATGATCAAGAGCTTTGTGGCCGCCGGACTGGGGGTTTCGCTGATCAGCTCCAGTTTTGCCAAAGACCAGGTGCTGGCCGGACGAGTCAAACTGATTCCCATCCGGGACCAGGAATTATGGCGGGAGTTGGGGATCGCCTACCGGCGCGACCGTACCCACACTCGCGCCACCACCACCTTCATCAGCACAGTTCGACAATTGGCCACCGCCTCCAAGTGAACGTTTGAAGACGGCGTTCAGCCCCGGCTACAATCCCCAAAATGAGGCGCAAAAGGTCAATCGAATTTGTCGATTGGGTGAATCATAATTTCAAATTTCTGTTTGTGGCCGAGAGTTGCTAATCTTCAAGCAGAAGCCTCAGAAGCTTTGATCGTGGTGATTTGCGGTAGTCAAACGGTAAATTGGACCCAGCTGAGGGGGTGCGGCATGAGAGAACTGGAAAGTGGATTAAACAAAATCCTGGAAGAGCATCAGCATGAGAGCGGCCTCCATGTTATCGGAGGCAGGCGCAGGTTGGTTGACCGCTTGATGCAATTCTTTGAAGAATTCAAGCCGGAGGAGACTCCGGAACCAAGATTGAACCGGGAGCAGCATAACTAGGTACTGCGGTCTGCGAAAGCAAGCCATGAAAGCAACTTCCCAGAAGGCTAAGCGAATGACATCGATGAGCACAGGCACATCGACACGAATTAGCCTGTCTTCTGGGGGAGGTCGCTTGGTGAGCTGAGAAACATAAAGCTTTAGCAGCTGACAAGACCCACCGCCAGAAGCAACTGGCCGGTGGGTTTTTTATTGGTCCCGAATATCGGCATCAGCACACAAGGCAAGGGAGACAGAAAATGAACGAACCGTCTGACGCAAGCAGGGAAGCAGCGAGCCAGGGCTTCGAATGTGTAGTCATGAAATTCGGCGGTACCTCGCTGGAGGACGCTTCCGCCATACGCCGGTCGTGTCGACTGGTGGCGCGGCCGTCGCCGCAGCGCCCGGTGGTGGTGGTCAGCGCGTTGGCCAAAGTCACCGACCAGTTGATGAACGCCGGCCGGGTGGCGGCCGGCGGAGGCCTGGATTCCGCCCGGGAGATTCTCCAGGCTCTCCGCGCGCGGCATGAAACCGTGGCCGGCGGACTGGCTGACGGTGAAGAGCGCAGGCGCTTGTTCAGCGAATTGGCGGCGGAATTCGAGGCCATGGAAAAACTGCTGCTCGCCATTGCATCGGAAAAGGCGTTTACTCCGCGATCCCAGGACAGTCTGTTAGGCGGGGGTGAATCTCTTTCGTCCAAACTGGTGGTCTGCGCTCTCCGGTCGGCTGGGGTAGACGCTGCCTGGGTCGACGCCAGGGAGTGCATTATCACTGACGCCGCGCATGCTCAGGCCACGCCGCTGTGGGACGAAACCAATGCCCGCCTGCAAGTTGTCGTAGCCCCCTTGCTGGAATCGGGACAGGTTCCGGTGATGGGTGGATTCGTGGGCGCGACCCGGGACGGCATTCCTACCACCCTGGGCCGCGGCGGCTCTGACTTCAGCGCCTCGATCGTGGGCGCCGGCGTGCACGCCAAGCGGATCGAGATCTGGACCGACGTGGACGGCATTATGACCGCCGATCCGAATCTGTGTCCGGACGCTCGGCGCGTCGCTCGCATGAGCTTCGATGAAGCGGCCGATCTCGCCTATTTCGGAGCCAAGGTGCTGCACCCGGCGACGCTGGTGCCGGCCGTCCGCAACAACATACCGATTTGGGTGCTTAATTCCCGCAATCCGGATTGCGCGGGGACCGAAATCGTGGCGCACTGCGACGGCAATGGGGTCAAGGCCATTACCGCGAAGCCAGGGGTCGCCATCGTGGACGTGGAGCCGGTGCGCTGGTTTGCTCCCGAACTGCTGCGCGAGGTCTTTGACGTGTTCGAGCGCCACCAGCACAGTCTGGACCTGCTGTCTGCCTCGCGCGGCGGCCTGGCCCTGCTGGTGAGTTCGGTTTCAAACTTGCCGGCCATCGCCGAAGAGCTGAAAGGGATAGCGCACGTGCGTTGGGAAAATCACAAGGCGCTGGTTTGTCTGGTGGGAGAGCAGGTCCGGCGCCGTCCCGAGATCGCCAGCCGGGCGTTTCGCGCCATCGGGGATATCGATGTGCGGATGATTTGCCAGGGGGCGTCGGAACGCAACATCAGCTTTCTGGTGGACGAAGCACGCGCCGTCGAGGCGGTACAGCGTCTGCACCGGGCATTTTTCTCAAACCCGGAATCGGCCATGGAACAGAGCGCCTCGCCGGCCATGTGCCAGGCCGAAGGCGCCTGGTCAATGTAGGCGCGAGCGTCCACGCTCGTGCGGGGGCTTGGCAAGGCGCTGCGAACCCAGGCTGGTATCAGCAGCAACGTGGCGGGTAGGCAGGCACGGTTGCCGGTTCCCGCACGAGCGGGACGCTCGCGCCTACATTTGCGATTGCCCGTATCGAAATTTCTACTTGACACCCACCCCATTCCATTTACCATAGATGCATAATTATTCAGAACGATGAATAGTCATCCATGAGCAAGCCGCTGCGACAAAAGGTCATTCTGGAACTGCTGGAGCGCAGTTCGGTCGGCAGCCAGGAAGACCTGCAGCGCGCGCTGCGCAAGCGCGGTTTGAAAGTAGGGCAAGCGACGCTCTCGCGTGACATTCACGAGCTGGGCCTGGTGAAGACGGGATCAGGGTACGTGCTGGCGGGTGAAGTGGTGTCCGAACCCGCCCTGCCGCCAGTCTCGCGACTGATACGGGAGTTCGTGCTGGAAGTGAAAGCCGCGCAAAACCTGCTGGTCATCAAGACGACGGTGGGCAGCGCGCAACCCGTCGCCGCCGCGCTCGACGGACAGGATTGGGAGGAAGCCATCGGAACCATCGCCGGAGACGACACGATATTGATGGTCTGTTCCGACAGCCGGGGTGCCAAACGGCTGGCCGCCCGCATTCAGGAGATGCTCGTCTGATGGGGGGCAAGCTCAAGACCGCGATCCTGGGTGCGACCGGATACTCCGGCTTCGAACTGGCCCGTATTCTTCTGCGCCATCCTGGCGTGGAAACTCCGGTGATGCTTCAGCGTTCCGGCGAGCCCGGCGCCCACGCCAATCTCGCGGACGTGTATCCCGCCATTTCCGGCAATGGAGGATATCCGCTGCAGCCCTGGTCCTGGACTGAATTGCAGCGACAGAAGGTCGAGCTTCTGTTTCTGGCCACGCCGCACGAAATATCCCGCGCCCTGGTGCCGCAGGCAATTGCCCACGGAATTCGCGTGGTCGACCTCAGCGGAGCCTGGCGATTGCAACAGGCGCAAAATCGCGCCGTCTATGGCTTCCACGACGAGGACGCGGTCACGGCCGCCGATCTCACCGAGAAAGCGGTGTACGGCCTTCCCGAACTGAACGGTGATCGCCTGCCCGCCGCCGCGCTGGTGGCCAATCCCGGCTGCTATGCCACTTCGGTCATTCTTGCCCTGGCTCCGTTGCTCTCGGCGGACATCGTGGGTCGGGAGAAGGGAATCATTTCCGATTCCAAGTCCGGAGTCTCGGGCGCGGGCAAGGAAGCAACCGCGCGCACGCATTTCGTGTCAGTGGCCGACAATCTTTCTGCCTACTCGGTATTTGGCCACCGCCACGTGGGAGAGATGCTGGAGCAATTGAAGCTGGGTTCGGATGAGCTGATCTTTACGCCGCACCTGTTGCCGATTCCACGGGGAATCCTTTCCACTATTTATGTGCATCTCAAGGGCGCAATGAAAGCCGCGCAAGTAGAGTCCTGCTTCCATGATTTCTATGCGGGCAAGCCGTGGGTTCGCGTGTTCGCCACTCCGAAACTGCCGCAAATCCAGTTTTCGTTGCACACCAACTACTGCGATCTTGGTTTTTGCCTGGCGGAAGACGGGTGCCGCCTGGTGCTCGTGTCCTGCATCGACAATTTGCTCAAGGGTGCCGCCGGGCAGGCAGTTCAGAACATGAATCTCATGTTTGGGTTTAAAGAACAGGAAGGCCTGCAGTGAAGATTGTGATCAAGCTCGGCGGCGCTGCCCTCGAAAACAAGGACACGCTGCACAAATGCGCTCGCGCCATCGTCGAGTTGGCGGAAGATGGCCACCGCATCACCGTGGTCCACGGCGGCGGGGCTGCGCTGACGCGAACACTCAAGCTTCTGGGCAAGGAAAGCGATTTCATAAACGGCTTGCGCATTACGGACGCTGAGACCCGCGACGTGGCCTTGATGGTGCTTGCCGGAATCGTAAACAAGAGCCTGGTGGCAGCGATCGTCGCCGCGGGCCGCCCGGCCATCGGACTCTGCGGCGGAGACGGTATGGCGTTCCGCGCTCGCAAGAAACAGACGCCAGGCTACGATCTGGGATACGTGGGAGAAATATGCTCGGTCGAACCGCGCTGGCTGGAAGCGATCTGGGGACTCGGTGGCGTGCCAGTCCTCTCCTCGGTCGCGCTGGGCTCGGATGGCGAGTACTACAACGTAAATGCGGACCAGATGGCGTCCGCCTGCGCCGTGGCCTGCCACGCTGACACTCTCATTTTTCTTACGGATGTGGCCGGCGTGAAAAATGCCGAAGGCGCGGTCATGCCCTGGCTGAATACCAAACAGATTTCGGCCATGGTCGAGAGCGCGGAAATTGCCGGCGGCATGCTGCCCAAGCTCGAGGCCTGCGGGCAGGCGCTGCGCCGGGGAGTGGGCCGGGTACGGATTCTGCCGGCGGCGCAGGCGGACATTCTGCCCCAGTTTTATCTCACCAAGCTGGACGGTGGCACGGAGGTCATCGTCGCATGAGCCTGGCCGCCGTTGTCCGTTCTGAAGCCAAACTGTTGCTGCCCACCTACGATCGCCAGCGCGTGCTGTTCGAGCGCGGGCGCTGCGTCTATCTGTGGGATTCGCGGGGCAAACGGTATCTCGACTTTCTGAGCGGGATTGGTGTGAACGCGCTGGGTCATGGACATCCCGTGATTCAGTCCACACTGAAGCGGCAGGCTGGGCGCCTGATTCATGTGTCGAATCTATTTTTCCATGAATACCAGGCGGAACTAGCGAAGCGGCTGACCAGGGTCTCCGGCCTGGACAAGGCATTTTTCTGCAACAGCGGCACCGAAGCCTGGGAAGGCGCGCTCAAACTAGCTCGCGCCTTTGCGCGCACCCAAAACAGCAATGGCCACAAAGCCAAATGGCGTCTGCTGGCGCTGGAGAATTCCTTCCATGGCCGCACCTTTGGTTCGTTAGCCACCACCGGGCAGGAGAAGTACCGGCATCCCTTTGCGCCGTTGGTGCCGGGAGTTGGGTTTGTCGCGTTCAACGAGGTTGACGATCTGAAGCGGCAATTTGACGGCAGCGTCTGCGCCATTTGCCTGGAGACCATTCAGGGTGAAGGCGGAATCCGTCCGCTCACGCCTGAGTTCCTGCAGACGGCGCGGCAGTTGTGCGACCGCACCGGGGCGCTGCTGGTGCTCGACGAAATCCAATGCGGGCTGGGCCGCACCGGACGCTATTTTGCCTACCAGCATTACGGAATTCAGCCCGACATGGTGACCGTCGCGAAACCGCTGGCTGCCGGCCTTCCGCTGGGAGCGCTGCTCACGACGGACCGCGTCGCCGGCGGCATGCACCCCGGGATGCACGGCACCACTTTCGGCGGCGGGCCACTGGCCTGTGCCGTGGCCATCGAATTTCTCCGCGCACTCGACGGCATGCTGGGCCACATACGTCAAACCGGAAACTACTTCCATGCCAAACTGGAAGGCCTGAAGGCAAAGCACGAAGGCGTCCGCGAAATTCGCGGCATGGGTCTGATGCTGGGCATGAATCTCGATTCGGCCGACCGGGCGAAGGCAGTGGTCGCGCAATTGTTGGATCGCGGCATCCTCATCAATCGCACTCAGGACACGGTGCTGCGTTTTCTGCCCCCCTACATTATCCAAAAAACTCACGTGGACCAGGTAGTCCGTGCCCTCGACGCGGCCCTTACTTCCACCCAAGCCAAAGAGCATTCGATCAGCAGCAAGAAGCCAAGCAGAAGGAGCCAATTACGGTGAGCAGCCAGCCATTCCAAAGCACGCAGGTCGCAACTCCCCCGGCAACCACAACCTTTCCGGGACGCGACCTGATTTCCATCCGCGATCTCAGCCCGATTGAGATTGAAACCATTTTCCATCTCGCCGGACTGCTGAAAGCGCGTCCTTCGAACTTCCGGACGGCCCTGGCCGGGAAACAGATGGTGATGTTCTTCGAAAAGCAGTCGCTGCGCACCCGCCTTACCTTCGAAGCGGGCATGGCCAGCATGGGGGGCAACGCTTTCTTCATGGACCAGACGGCTGGTCGCCTTGACGCGCGCGAGAAGTTGAGCGACATCGCGCACAACGTGGAGCGCTGGGTGGACGCGATCGTGCTGCGCACTTACTCCCACGGCACCGTGGAAGGAATGGCCGAGCACGCCTGCATTCCGGTGATCAATGCGCTTAGCGACCTCGAGCATCCCTGCCAGGCGCTCGCCGATTATTTCACCCTGCTGGAGAGATTCGGCGATCTGAAAAAGATCTGCCTGGCCTATGTCGGCGACGGCAACAACGTGGCCCACTCTCTGCTGTTGACCGCAGCCACTCTGGGCTCCCGGATTCGCATCGCTACGCCGCAAGGCTACGGTTGCGATGAGCAGATCATTGCCGACGCGCGCGACCTGGCGCGGCAAACCGGGGCGGTCATCGAGATCCTGAACGACCCGAGCCAGGCTGTGGACGCTGCAGACGCGGTCTATACTGATGCCTGGACCAGCATGGGTCACGAGCACGAAGAGCAGGAGCGGAACCAGATTTTCCCGCCCTACCAGGTGAACGAGAAACTCGTGGCCGGCGCGGCCCCTCACGCCGTCTTCATGCACTGCTTGCCCGCGCACCGCGGCATGGAAATTACGGACGCAATCATGGATTGCGACCGGTCCGTCGTCTTCTACCAGGCGGAAAGCCGCCTGCACGTGCAGAAGGCCATTCTGTTGTTACTGCTGGGCGGCAAGGTGGGCCGCTCGAATTCGAGGAACGCAAATGGCTGAAAAAGTTGTGCTCGCATATTCCGGGGGTCTGGACACCTCCATCATTATTCCCTGGCTGAAAGAGAATTACGCCTACGACGTGATTGCGATGGTCGGAGATGTCGGCCAGGGCGACGACATCGAAGCCGTGGTCGAAAAAGCGTACAAGACCGGCGCCAGCAAGGTTGTTGTTGAGGACATGCGTGAAGAATTTCTCACCGGGTACGTGTTTCCCGCCTTGCGAGCAGGCGCGGTGTACGAACATAAGTACTTGCTTGGAACTTCGCTGGCCCGGCCGGTGATTGCCAAGCATCAGGTGGAGGTGGCTCAGCGTGAGGGCGCAACCGCGGTGGCCCATGGTTGCACCGGAAAAGGCAACGACCAGGTCCGCTTCGAACTGGCGTACCAGGCGCTCGCACCGGAACTCAAAGTGATTGCGCCGTGGCGGGAATGGACTTTGAAGTCGCGGGAAGACTGTCTCGATTATGCCGAGAAGCGGGGCATCTCCGTCACTGCCAGCCGGGATAAGATCCACAGCCGCGATCGAAATCTGTGGCATATCAGCCACGAGGGCGGGGAACTGGAAGACGCCGGCAACGCTCCGCTGGCCAGCACCTGGCAGTTGACCCGTTCGCCACAGGAAGCTCCCGACCGCGAGGAGCAGGTCGTCATCGGCTTTGAAAGGGGAACTCCGGTTTCCGTCAACGGTATGAAGCTCGATCCGGTTTCGCTGGTCGAGTTGCTGAACGAGATCGGCGGACGCAATGCCATTGGCCGCATCGATCTGGTAGAGAACCGCTTTGTCGGCATCAAGTCGCGAGGGTGTTACGAAACGCCGGGTGGAACGCTACTGATCGCCGCGCACCGGGAACTGGAAGCGCTCTGCCTGGAGCGCGACCTCATGCACTTCAAGCAACACATTGGGTTGAAGTATGCAGAGCTGGCATATTTCGGTCTCTGGTTCACTCCTTTGCGCGAGGCGCTGGACGCATTCGTGGACAAGACTCAGGAAGGTATCACTGGCACGACGACGCTCTCCTTATATAAGGGCAACGTGTCGGTGGTCAGCCGGCAGTCTGAGAATTCACTTTATCGCACCGATCTCTCGTCCTTCACCATGGGCGATAGCTATGACCAGAAGGATGCGGAAGGCTTCATCCGCATCCTGGGATTGCCGTCGCGCTCGCGCGCTCGCCTTCGCGCGGACGCCGCCAAACCCGAGGTGACGCGATGAAGATGTGGTCGGGGCGATTCCGCCAGCCGCTCGATGCCGACTTCGAGCGCTGGCAGCGATCGTTTGCCTTCGACCGGCGTTTGCTGGGGGAGGAGCTGGCCGCCAGCCGCGCCCACGCGAACGCCCTGAAAAGTACGGGAATTTTGTCTTCGAGTGAGCTGATCACCATTCTCCAGGGCTTGGAGCAGATTGCTAAAAAGGCCGCGTCTTCTCCGGCTTTCCTCGACGACAACGAACCGGAAGACGTGCATCACTTCGTCGAGAAGCAACTGGTTGCGCTGATTGGCGACACGGGATACAAGTTGCACAGCGGTCGAAGCCGCAATGAGCAGATCGCGACCGATCTGCGCCTTTACATTCGAGCCTCGATTGACCAGATGCGGTCCGACTTAGCGGAATGGTTGAGCATTTCACTGGATCGCGCTGAAAGGGCTAGGGATGCGGCCATGCCAGCCTATACCCATCTGCAACGCGCCGAGCCGGTGCTGGTGGCGCACTGGCTGCTGGCTTACGTCGAAATGTTTCTGCGGGACGCGGAAAGGCTCGCGGACTGCCGCAAGCGCATGAATCTTTCTCCCTTGGGATCAGGCGCCCTAGCGGGCGCCACCCTACCTCTGGATCGCCGGGCCATGGCAGATGAGCTCGGCTTCGATGCTCCGACTGCCAACAGCATCGATGCCACCAGTGACCGTGATTTTGTCCTGGAGTTCGTTGGCGCTCTTTCTCTTCTGGCCGTGCACCTGAGCCGCTGGGCGGAAGAGATGATCCTGTTCTCGTCGCAGGAGTTTGGCTTCATTCGACTACCCGAGGCTTATTCGACCGGAAGCAGCGCCATGCCGCAGAAGATGAACCCGGATCTGCTCGAGCTCACTCGCGGCAAGGCCGCCCGCATCATAGGAGATGCGACGGCACTGCTGGTCACGCTGAAGGGCTTGCCCCTGGCCTACAACAAAGACCTGCAGGAAACCCAGGAGCCACTTTTCGATGCCGCCGGCACCGTGCTCTCATTACTGCCGCTGGCGTCCGGTTGGATGAAAGCTGTGGAGTTCAATCATGAGCGCATGCAACAAGCGGCGGAGTCCGGATTCATGAACGCCTGGGCGGGGGCTACCTATCTGGTGCGGCGTGGAGTTCCTTTTCGTCTGGCCCACGAACAGATCGGCAAGGCGGTACAAACCTGCATCGAAAGAAACTGTGAGCTGGGAGATTTGCCGTTGCAGGAGCTGCGCCAATTGAATTCCGCGTTTGATCAGGACTTCTACTCCTCGCTGACGCTGCAGGCAGTGCTCAATCTCCACGATGTCCCGGGCGGTACGGCGCCGGCACGAGTTCGGCAGGCCATCACCGACGCCAAACGAAAAGTAGAAAGCATGCGGGAGGATGTCCATGCGCACGCGTGAGGCCCTCCTGCCCGACGCCGAGCAGATCCACGAGCTGATTGCGGCCTACTCCGGCGACGGCACCCTGCTGCCCCGCACCTTTGCCGAAGTTTGCGAGAACGTCCGCGACTTTGTCGTGCTCGAAGATCACGGGCACATCATCGGCTGTGGCGCGCTTCATCTTTATGGTCCGCACCTGGCGGAGATCCGTTCCATCACCGTTGATCCGGCGCGTCAGGGCTCAGGGGGCGGCGAGCGTCTGGTGAAAGCCTTGCTGGCGCAGGCCCGCAAACACGACGTGAACTCCATCTGTCTGTTTACCCGCATTCCAGAATTTTTCGCGCGCCTCGGATTCGCCATGGCGCAGCGCGAGGATTTGCCCGACAAGATTCACAAAGACTGCTGCGTCTGTCCGCGATTCCATCAGTGCGATGAAGTTGCCATGGTGCGTGGCGAATTGCCCAAATTCGCCATGCTGCCTCAGCCTGCGAACTGGCTGGTGAAGATCGAGGTATGAAAGTTCAGGTTCGGCCCCAGGGCAAAATGTGCCTGCCCGCGGGCTTCAGCTTTTCGGCGGCTTGCGGCGGGATCAAGGCCAGCGGGCGGCCAGATCTGGCGCTGGTCGAGGCCGGTCCCGGCACAACGGCGGCGGGCGTGTTCACGAAGAACCGGGTGGTCGCAGCGCCGCTGGAGGTGGGACGCGGATCGCTCACGGCCAACCGCGGCAGGCTTCGGGCCGTGATCGTGAA
Organism: Terriglobales bacterium; assembly: GCA_050745885.1. Taxonomy (GTDB): domain Bacteria; phylum Acidobacteriota; class Terriglobia; order Terriglobales; family Acidobacteriaceae; genus JAIQFF01. The sequence continues at coordinate 17,493 of JBOGLD010000118.1, read as the reverse complement.
CTCTGGCAACGCCAACTGCGCCACTGGCCAAGCCGGGATACGCGCCTGCCAGCAGGTCTGTCGGGAACTGGCCCGGTTGCTGGGACTGCGCGCCAGCGAGGTTTTCCCCTCATCGACAGGCATCATCGGCGTTCCCCTGCCGGTGGATAAAATCGTTTCAAAACTTCCTGAACTGGCGGCGGCGAGCGCGGCGACCAGGCCGCGGGTTGCTGCCTTCGCCCGCGCCATCATGACCACCGACACGCGTCCGAAATTGGCCGGCGCAACGTTTTATTCCGGGGAAACCGCAGTCAACCTACTGGGCATAGCCAAGGGGGCCGGCATGATTCATCCCCAGCTTGCAACTATGCTGGTCTACCTGTTTACCGATGCGGTCGCGAGCCCGGCCGCACTAAAGCGTTTGCTGTCCGATTCCTGCGAGCAGACTTTCAACAGCATCTCGATCGATGGCGACACCTCGACCAACGACACTGTGCTGCTGCTGGCGAGCGGTCGCAGCGGAGTGCGTTTGAAGGAGGCATCGGTGCGCAGAGGCTTTTCGGAAGCGCTCCTGCAGGTTTGCCGATCGCTGGCCGAGCAGATCGTGTCGGATGGCGAAGGCGTAAAGCACGTGATCCGTCTATCGGTCGAACAGGCCAGGAATCGCGAGGAAGCCCGCCAGGTGGCCCAAACTGTGGCCTGTTCCTTGCTGGTAAAGACCGCATGGGCGGGTGCGGACCCGAATTGGGGGCGCATTCTCGCCGCCGTGGGAAGGTCAGGAATCGCCCTTGACCCGGCAAAAGTCAGTATCAAGATTGCCGAGCAAACGGTGTGCCGCGCCGGCGCCGGATGCGCCTTTAACGAGCAGCGCGCGCATCAGGCTCTGGCCGAGCCACACTCCGAGATTCGCATCTTTCTGGGGCGGGGCAAAGGCTCCATCCTGTTCCTGACTACGGACCTTACCCCCGAGTATGTGCGCATTAACGCGGACTATTCCACCTAGAGTGTCCCTGTGACTGTCTCATTTTCTGGGCGATTTTCCAGTTCGTAACTACAGTATCTTCCGGATGGCGGGGGCAGGTGGTCTTCGGTACTAATGGAACTACCCCAACGCGAAGGAGCGAACGGCAGACGCTGGTAACTCCCCATAACCGGCCAGCGTCTGCCACTCCTGTCAGTCTTCCCGGGCCGTCCCACACTCAATTAGAACCGTTTTTCTCGCCAGGAAAAAACGTCCCGCCCGCCAATACGGTCTCTACGGCCAGAACCAGATCGCGAGCCGCATCCCCCTTGGCGACCGCCCCGCGAATTCCATCAATCTTGAAATAGCGGGAGAGATCGTCGGACAGATGGAGTGAGAACAGAATTACGGGGATCTGCGGTTGTTTCCTGGTAATTTGACTTGCGGCTTCCAGTCCGTTCATCACCGGCATGGTGATGTCCATGATGATCACGTCGGGATGAAACTGGAGTGTTTTTTCCACCGCTTCCTGTCCGTTATTGGCCTCCGCACAAACGCTCCAGCCGGGACGCAACTCAAGCAGATTGCGAATACCCAAGCGCATCACTTCGTGGTCGTCGGCCACCAGAACCCTGACCCGGGGCTGTGGAGAACCATACACCGTTGTTGTTGCCATATTCATGTTGCGAGTCTCCGGTTGGTGAACCCGTGCTTGTGGACCCGCGAAGAACCAGGGCCCTTCTGCTGACGCCCTCAAGCCGCGTCAAGCTGGCCAGATGAATTCGTTGTGTTGGCCGAGCGTAAGCGCATCGCCGCTTCGGGACAATGGCTCGGTCGTGCAAGGCGTGGCACAAAGGTGTTAAGGGAAATACCTAGATGTATTCCAAGAGCGGGGGTACGGATGCTTTCAAGGATCGCGCTGATCCTGTATCGTTACTCCTCGTATGCGTTTGACTTCGCTCCAGAGCAACTCGCTGCAGGCATCCCAATCGGACAAAATGAAAACCATTTTTGGTCGCGCCGGCACGATTGTCTGCCTGGTCGTGTTATTCGCGCCGACGTTTCTTCAGGCGCAGTCACGGCCTGCCGCTGATCTCATCATTCGTAACGCCAAGATCTGGACCGTGGACAAGAGCCATCCCACGGCTGAGGCAGTCGCGGTGCTCGGTGACCGGATCGTTGCGGTCGGTTCCAACGATGAAGTCGAAGCCTGGCGCGGCGCCGGCACCCGGATGATCGACGCTTCCGGCAAATTATTGCTGCCGGGATTCAACGACGCGCATGTGCATTTTGTGGACGGCGGCCAGGCCCTGGACAGCGTGCAGCTTAACGACGCCACCAGCGCCCAGGAATTTGCTCGCCGCATAGAGGAACGTGTAAAGCAGACGCCCAAGGGCGACTGGGTTACGGGAGGCGATTGGGACGAGACCAAGTGGAATCCCGCTGCCATGCCCAGCAAGGAACTGATCGATCCTTTTACCCCGGACACTCCTGTCTTTGTGGGTCGCTACGATGGCCACATGGCCCTGGCCAACTCCGTCGTCCTGCGATTGGCGGGCATCACCGCGCAAACGCCGGACCCTCCCGGCGGTGTGATTGTGCGCGACGCCCAGGGCAACCCTACCGGCGCCCTGAAAGATGCCGCGATGGACTACGTGTACAAGATCGCGCCGCCGCTTTCGCATGAGGAGCGTCTGCGGGCGGCGAAGCGGGCTCTGGCCCATGCCGCCTCGCTAGGGGTCACCAGCGTGCAGCACATGAATCCGGAATACGCCGACATTGCGGTTTACTCCGAATTGCGGGAGCGCGGAGAACTGACGGCGCGTATCTATGCCGCCCCGCTGATCACAGGGGTCGACGATCAGGTGAAAATCGGTATCCGGCACGCCTTCGGCGGTCCGTTCCTGCGCATCGGCGCCGTCAAGGCCTTCGCCGACGGCTCTCTGGGTTCTTCTACGGCATACTTTTTCGAGCCCTTCAGCAATCAGCCCACGAACCACGGCCTGCTTTCCGACGAAATGCATCCCATTTCGCTCATGCGGGAGCGCATGATGAAAGCCGATGCGGCCGGATTGCAGATTTGCACGCACGCCATTGGCGACCAGGCCATTTCGATCATCCTCGATCTGTACAGCGAAATCGTGAAAGCCCATGGCGAGAGCGACCGCCGTTTCCGCATCGAACACGCCCAGCACATGGCGGCAAAAGATTTTGACCGTTTCGCCCAGTTGCATGTCATCGCCTCGGTCCAGCCCTACCATGCCATCGACGATGGACGCTGGGCCGAAGGGCGCATCGGCCACGACCGGGCCAGCCGTACCTACGCGTTTCGTACCTTCCTCAACCACGGCGTGCGCCTGGCCTTCGGCACCGATTGGGACGTTGCTCCGCTCAACCCGATGCTGGGCCTGTATGCCGCCGTCACTCGCGCAACTCTGGACGGCAAGAATCCCAACGGCTGGTTCCCTGAACAGAAACTTACCGTGGCGGAAGCCGTCGAAGCCTACACCATGGGCTCCGCCTATGCTGAATTTCAGGAAAAAGAAAAGGGTTCGATCACGGCGGGCAAATTGGCAGACATGGTCTTGCTCAGTGACGACATCTTTACCATCGACCCAACCAGAATCCGCGACGTGAAGGTCCTGACGACGTGGGTGGGCGGAAAGATCGTGTGGAGTGCCATGGAGAAGTCCGGCCACTGACCTTTCGTTAGCCTGCGAGGCGCCAGTTCCCAGACCACTTCGGGCTAAATTCCCCCAAAGCGGGAAGTGTTTTGCACAGAACAGTATGTACTAACGGCCATCTTGACACTGTTCCATTTGCGGCGTAACTTCCATTAAGTTTTTCTAATGCTCGACGCGGTACGTGGAAACCCGCGCCCGTAGCCACTTCTAGACCGTAGCGACAAGCAGGGAACGCCAAGTTTCTTGGCAGGGTCGAAACGGCACAACCACAAATCGCGCCTCTCCCAAAGTGGTGAACAACTGGCTATAGCCAGGAGCGTGTCTTCGCGTGCACGGAGGTGCAGTTTGAAACAAATCAATTTGCTAGCAATTGCCGGTTTGGCTTTGAGCGTGATCTTGAACACAGGAACCGTTGCAGCCCAACATGACCCTGGGCCGCGTGCAGGGGCTGCAGGAGCTGGGGGAGCTTTGCCTGGGCTAAGTCCCGACCTGCAATCCTTTTTTAGCGACGCCATGAGTGATTTCATGGAGGTCGATTCGGTGAGCGGAACGATATCCGGGGAAGAAGGATCGGGGTTGGGGCCGACATTCAACGGGAACGGCTGCGCCATGTGCCATGCGCACCCGGCGGTTGGCGGCAGCAGCCCGAACACGAATCCGCAGGTGGTACTGGCCAACCTGGATGGCGCTCAGAACACCGTCCCTTCCTTTATTAGTACCGACGGTCCGGTGCGGGAAGCTCGCTTCATCCTCAACTCCGACGGTTCCCCGGATGGCGGAGTGCATGGCTTGTACACCATAGCCGGTCGAACGGACGCTGAGGGATGTGCTCTGGCGCAGCCCAACTTCGCCCAGCAGCTGGCCGCTCACAACGTGATTTTCCGTATCCCAACTCCTACTTTTGGGCTCGGTCTGGTGGAAGGCACTCCGGACTCAACCCTGCAGGCCAACCTGGCAGCTAGTCGGTCCATCAAGGCTCAGCTCGGCATAGCGGGCGCGCTCAACACCAGCGGGAATGACGGCACCGTCACTCGCTTCGGCTGGAAGGCGCAGAATAAATCGTTGATGGTTTTCGCCGGCGAGGCCTATAACGTCGAGCAAGGAGTGTCGAACGAGGCCTTCGCCAATGAACGCGCTGCCGTGGCCGGCTGCGTATACAACGGATCGCCTGAGGACGCCACCAAAATGGTCACCGACGACGGCAGCCCAACGGGCACGGCAGCGGCATTGTCCTCCGACCTGGTGAACTTCTCGGCCTTCATGCGGCTCTCCGCTCCCCCGACACCGGCGCCCATGTCGGCTTCGGCAAAGAACGGGGCCAACCTGTTCAACGCCGTCGGCTGCGCCCTGTGCCATACACCCACTCTGACTACCGGGATGTCGAAGTTTACCGGAATGTCGAACGTCAGTTATCACCCTTATTCCGACTTCGCCATCCACCATATGGGTTCGCGATTGTCGGACGGGGTCAGTCAGGGGGCGGCCGGCCCGGATCAGTTCCGCACGGCTCCGCTCTGGGGCATCGGCCAGCGCCTGTTTTTCCTGCATGACGGAAGGACCTCCGACCTGCTGCAGGCCATTCAGGCCCACGCTTCGAACGATTGCGCAAACAGCCGCTTCCAGTCTCGCTCCCACACCCAGAGCTGCGGCTCGGAAGCTAACGACGTGGTCCGCAGATTCAATTCGCTCAACCGCTCGCAAATGCAGGATGTGCTCAATTTCCTGCGTTCGTTGTAACGTGACCACTCGTTTATCCTCGGATCGCGGAGGGATTTTGTGAAACTCTCCGCGATCCTCTCCGTTTCTGCCTACCGGCTGATTCAGGCCGGCAGCGTTCTATTGTTTCTCCTGACCCCGGTGTGGGCGCAGGGAAGTCCCTGTGGCCCCTCACCCGAAATCGGCACCCAAATCGAAAAGACCACGGTGGTCGTCCGTGCTCCCGCGGACTTCGATCGGAGCCTTGCTCCGCTGTCCGCGCTTCGCCAGCGGTATCCGCATGATCTGTGGGTCAACGAACGCTACCAGGACGCGGTTCAGCAATATGGAATCGAAGGCCACCTCAGAAAACTGACCGAGGAATATCAAGTCCTCTCCATGCAGGACCCCGATGAGTTGATGTTCACTTATCTGTACGCACGCAGCCTGATGGGACGCAATACGTCTTCCGCCATCCAGCAAATGATGGAAATAATCGGCGATCATCCTGATTTTGCACCGGCACACGGTTCGCTGGCGGAAATCTACTCTTCTGCCGCTTTCCACGATGAGTCGAAGGAGAAGTCTGAGCGGGAGCGCTTTCTGGCACTCTGTCCCGGATCTTCTTTGCAACCGCGGCCCGCGGGCTTGCCCGACCCGAGTCCCCTGGTTGACCAGGCCGAGCGCCTGCTGATTCAGCATGGCGACCCCGAGCGCATTGCAGCCATGGCCGTAGAGGGCATTCGAGCAGATGAATGGCGGCTGCAGCACATCCGCCCTTTCGACTGGTACAGCGTTGACTACAAGCGCCAGGCCCAGCGCCAACTCCAGGCCAAGTACTGGAGAGTGTGGAGCATCCAGGTTCAGTGCCATCGGCGCGCCGGCCAGCCGGAGATGGCCGCCGAGTTGCTCGCCGCAATGGATCAGCGTGCCGCGGCTCTGCGCAGCGCTTCCGACCCGCTCTATTGGGATGCTCTTGCCGCGCTGGTTCGTTTGTACGAAGAGGGAAACCAGAAAGATCTGGCCACCCGGAAGCTAAATTCGATGGGCGATTTCCTGGCCGCGCATCCCGACCCGCGCCGTGCCGCTCAACTCGAGGACTTGCGCAAATCGGCACAAGAACCGCAATAGTGAACTGAGTAGCTTCGACGAGAATCTCGCCTGGCGAGCGAAGAAGCATCCCCGCTCAGGATGACAAACGAATCACTAAACCCGTAACTGCGTTTCCGGCCGGAGCAAATCGTCCATCGTTTCCCGCCGCCGGATGACTTTCACTGACTTGCCATCGACCAGCACTTCCGCCGGCCTCGGCCGCGTATTGTAGTTGGACGCGAGCGCCATGCCGTAAGCTCCGGCGTCGAGAATGACCAACAGATCTTCTTCGTTGACCAGGGGCAGTTCGCGGCCACGCGCAAAAAAATCTCCGCTCTCACAGATGGGGCCGACCACGTCCACAGTTTCGTGCCGCGCAGTGTTCGCATCGAGTCGTGCCGGGACGATCTCGTGATACGCGTCATAAAGCGAAGGCCGGAGAAAGTCATTCATCGCCGCATCCACCACCAGAAACTGCTTGGGGCCGTTTGTTTTCCGGTACAACACGCGGGTCAGCAGAACGCCCGCGGGTCCGACGATGGAACGGCCCGGTTCGAGCAGGAGACGCACCTTCAACCCCCGCAAAGGACGCAGCAACGCGTCCGCATACTCGGCGGCTTGCTCGGCGAAGTCCTGGGGCGATCGTTCCTGATAGGCGATGCCGAGGCCGCCGCCGGCATCGACGTATTCGATACGGTGGCCATCGTCTTGTAGCACCCGCACCAGTTCGGCCACGCGCTCCATGGCCAGCGCGAACGGCTGCACCTCTGTGATCTGCGAGCCAATGTGCACGCTCACGCCCGCAATCCGGAGATACTTTGTCCCAGAGGCCTGGGCATACAACTTCCGCGCTTTGTTGATGGGGATTCCAAACTTGTGCTGCTGCAGGCCGGTCGAGATATAAGGGTGAGTGTTGGCCGGAACGTCCGGGTTCACGCGCAATGCGATCCGTGCTTTTTCCCGGGTGCGGGCCGCACATTCGGCTAAGCGCCAGAGTTCGGCTTCGCTTTCCACATTGAACAGCATGACGCCGGCTTTGAGCGCGGCCTGCATCTCCTCGGCAGTCTTGCCCACGCCCGAGAATACGACTCTCTTCGCGGCCCTCCGGTCCACGCGCAAGACTCGTTCCAGTTCTCCGCCCGAGACCACATCGAAGCCGCATCCCATTCCTGCCAGCAGACGAAGAATGCCCAAACTGGAGTTTGCTTTGACCGAATAGCAGACGGTGTGGGGAACTTTGCGGAAGGCGTTCTCGAAGCTGGCCATTCGCTGGCGAATCGCCGATGCGGAATAGACGTAGAGTGGAGTTCCGAAACGCTCCGCCAGGCGGTCCAAGCGGACCTCGTCGCATTGCAACACGGACCCAACCGGATGGCGACGAAGAAATCCCTTTCGCACTTCGCGATAGGAAAAGGCCGGGGGGCGGCCCTCGCTCCGGTTTATGCTGCGGTTCACTTGCGCTTGGGTTCGCCTTTCACCTTGATGGCAACCACGGTCTCGTCGTCGAAAGCCTCTTCTCCGGCGGCATGTTCCGTCACCGCCTTGAACAGCGACTTGACCACACAATCGGCCGAAATGTCGGCGCAGCTCGCGATGATGGCTTCGGTTCGGTGGCGTCCAAACATATCGCCGGCTTTGTTGCGGGCATCCAGAATGCCGTCGCTGAAAAACACGAACATATCGCCGGCTTTGGCGTTGAAGGTGAACTCGTCGTACTCGGCATCGTCAAACAGTCCGAGAGGCAGGCCGGTGGCTTCGATGACCTCGATCTTGCCGTCATGGACATACAAAGGGCGCGGCAGCCCGGAATTGGCTATCTTCACCGACCGACTACGGTCGTCCCATACGGCATAGATAAGCGAGACGAACTGGCCCTCGATGCGCCGCTCTCCCAGGGAGAAATTGACTGCCCGCAGCATCTCGGCTGGTCCCGGCTCGATGGGAGCGTGCGACCGCAATATGCCGCTGACCAGCGCCGCATAAATCGCCGCCGGGGCGCCTTTGCCGCTGACGTCTCCGATCACCATTCCCATGTGGTCGAGGGAGTAATTGACGAAGTCGTACAGGTCGCCGCCGATGGCGCGGGCAGGCGCAAACTTGGCCGCAACCTCCAGGTTCGCCAGCTTGGGCAAAGATTGTGGCAGCAGGCGGAACTGCAATTCCCGGGCCAGCGCGAGGTCGCGTTCCAGGCGCTTTTCCTGGCGGGCGATCTCCTCGTACAGAGTGGCGTTCTCAATCGCTATCGCAACCTGGGCGGCCAGCGTGATGACGGTGCGCTTATGGTCGTCGGTAAAGAATCCCCGTTTGGTGTGCTCCAGGTCCAGTACTCCGATGACCTTGTCTTTGTAAATCAGGGGTACCGCCAGTTCCGAACGGGTCTCCGGATTCAGCAGAATGTAGCGCGAATCTTTGCTGACGTCGGGAACCAGTACGGCCTGCCGGTGGCCCACCGCATAGCCCACCAGTCCATCGCCCAACGGCACGTCATGCTTAAGCTGGATGTTTTCCTGAAAGCGCAAGGAGAAGCGGTGCTGCAATTTTTCTCCCGCGGCGTCCACCAGCAGGATGCTGAACATCTGATAATCGATCAGCCGGCTGAGCAGTTCGGCAATGCGCTTGAGCAACTCATCCACGTTCAGAATGGAAGTAAGCTCGCGCGCGATCTCGTTCAGCAAAACCAGGGTGCGTGCCTGGCGCGTGGTGCGGGTGTGCAGCCGGGCATTCTCGATCCCCACCGCCATACGCGAACCGATCAGGGTCAAAAGCCGCTTGTGTTCTTCGGTGAAGCGGCCGACTTCGTGCGTTTCCAGATTCAATACGCCGATGACCCGGTTCTTCACGATCAGCGGAATGGCTAGCTCCGAACGCACATTGGGGGCAGCTGAGATATATTCCGGATGCTTGGAAACGTCGTCCACCAGAACGGCCTCGCGCCGTTGCGCTGCCAGTCCGGTCACCCCCTCGCCTATCTTGATCTTGACCCGCTCGGCGACTTCGCGCGCGTATCCCACCTGGAAACGGATTCGCAAGTCTTGCGCCTTTTCATTCACCAGCAGGATGGCGAAAATTTCGTAGTCGATGACTTTGCGCACCAGTTCCGCCACGCGGCTCAACGTGGTATCCAGGTCGAGGGTGGTGTTGACGACGTCCGCTACCTCGAGCAGCAGAGGCTCAACCTTCAGGCGATCGAATTCAGTCACAGTGGGTTCCACGAATCTCAATCATACCAGCCGGTCCGGGCGGACCCGATTCAGCCGTACCCGGTCAAGCAATCTGAATCGCCGTGGGACAAGAGTGCAAAGGCCCGCGGGCGTTCACCCTTCCCGCGGCACGATGCAAATGTCTGGAAGATTGCGGTACTTTTCGGCGTAGTCCAGACCATAACCGACCACAAATTCGTCGGGAATGCTGAAGCCTACGTAGTCAGCCGTGATGGGTTGCTTTCTGCGCGACGGCTTGTCCAGCAGCGCCGCTATCCGCAGAGACTTCGGCTGGCGCGCCATGAGCAGCTTCTTCAGGTAGGTCAAGGTGAGCCCGGTATCGAGAATATCCTCCACCAGGATCACGTTCTTTCCGATCATGGCTTGGTCCATGTCCTTGGTCATCCGCACCTCGCCGGTGGAATCCCAACCAGATTTCAGTTCCTGGACCGGGCTGGGCCGGTTGCCATAGCTGGAAACGCCGATAAAATCGAAAGTGCTATCAATCTGCAGCTGGCGCGCCAGATCACTCAGAAATATAGCTGCACCCTTCAGCACGCCGAGAAGGATGACGGATTGACCGGCATAGTCCCGGTTGATTTCTGCGCCCATTTCAGCCACACGTTGGGCGATCTGTTCACGCGTAAGCAGGACCTTCAACTCAGCCATCGCGATTCATATTAAACTAAAGCTTCTGGAATTTCGCACCTGGCGTTTGGCCGCCCTTCCGACGTGTTGGATTGTGCCTCGAAGCGCAGATTGCGAATTGCCGATTGCGAGCTCACTCCATCATGAACCTGAACGGAATCAAGCTTACATGGCTCGGCCACGCGACCTTTCGTATGGAAACTCCAGCCGGCAAGACCATCATCGTCGACCCGTGGGTGATGGGCAATCCCATGTGCCCGGAGGAGGAGAAGTCCATCAGGAAAGTGGATGTCCTGCTCTGCACCCACGGCCATTTCGACCATATCGGTGACGCAGTTGAAATCGCCCTCAAGCACAGTCCCACGGTGGTGGCCATCCCCGAACTGGCGCACTGGCTGGAAAAGAAGGGTGTAAAACAGGTTTCGAGCATGAACAAGGGTGGAACCCAGGCGGTGGGCGACATCAAAGTCACCATGGTGCATGCTGACCACTCTTGCGGCATTACGGATGGCGACCAGATCGTTTACGGCGGCGAGGCCTGTGGCTACGTGGTCGAGTTTTCCAACGGGGTAAAGATTTATCATGCGGGTGACACCAACGTGTTCGGCGACATGGCGATCATTCGGGACCTTTATGCGCCGCAGATTGCCCTGCTGCCGATTGGCGACCACTACACCATGTCGCCGCGTGAAGCCGCCTATGCCTCCAATCTGCTCGAGCCGAAGACGATCATCCCGATGCACTTCGGAACGTTCCCCGTGCTCACCGGCAGGCCGGGTGATCTGCAGAAACTTGTGCCCGGCGTGGAGGTAGTCGAGATGACGCCGGGTGTAACGCTTTCGTAGCAAACTTTTAAGGAGATCACTTGGCTCTACCGAGCGACAACAATGCTCCCTGGCGCATGGGCGGAATCACCGCCGCCGCCGTCGAAGATTACATCTACTCCATGCTTCCTGCCCGCGACGAAGTACTGACGGAGATCGAAGCGGAGGCTGCCAAGCGGAACATCCCGATCGTCGGACCCGCGGTGGGCCGAGTCTTGTATCAGTTGGCCCTGATGATCAACGCCAAGACCGTGTTCGAACTGGGCTCGGCGGTTGGTTACTCTACCATCTGGTGGGCCCGCGCAGTGGGTTCAGGCGGCCGCGTGATCTACACCGATGGGGACCGGAAGAAGGCTGACGAAGCCCGGCGCTATTTCGATCGTGCTGGCGTCACTAAACAAATTGCTCTCAAGACCGGCGATGCCCTGGAGCTTCTTTCCGAAGAGAAACAGGATTTCGACATCATTTTCAATGACGTGGACAAAGAAGACTATCCTCGGGTCTTCAAACTGGCCGTGCCGCACCTGCGCAAAGGCGGGCTGTTCGTTACCGACAACGTTCTGTGGAGCGGAAGAGTCGCGCAAAGCAATCCGTCCGAGGCTTCGACCAAGGCCATCCTGGAATTCAACCGCCTGCTCTACAGCTCAAAAGATCTGTTCACGACGATTCTCCCGATTCGCGATGGAGTGGCGGTGGCGGTAAAAAAATAAACACCTGAGAACCGCGAACTAGAAACTGCCGTTGTGCGAACTGGTTTTCCCGCGAACTGCGTTTCTCGCCGATAGGACTGCGCGACCGCCGCGCTATTAGATTGACTTCACCGGAATTACCGTCAGGTCATCCACCAGCCCCACTTCCTTCTGCAGAAAGGGCTCGGCGTAGGTCACGCCGCCCAACATGCCGTAGAAGCGGGCCATCGCCTCCGTCCGCGAACGTATTTCATCCCGCGCAGGGAAGATTCCCTTGCCGGCTTCCTGGTCACTGAACTGCGATTTGTAAGCCATCAGTGCCTGCAGGCGGGTCTCAAACTGTTCGGTGATATCGACGACAAAAGTTGGCCGCACGTCGTAGTAGAGCGTGGCGTAGATGATCTTGAAAGGCCGATGCGGAATTAGCTCCTCAGCGCCGGCGCCCCGTGGGCTGTCCTGAAGGCGTCCCGCCGATAGTGCTTCCGCGCCAACATCCAGCTTGGCCAATCCGGCCAGGAAGGAGGCTTCATAACCCAGCACCGACGCCGTGTAATGGTCCGGGTGCCGTCCCTTCCAGTAAGGAAGGATCACCACTCGCGGCCGCTGCTGGCGCAGCACGCGCACAATTTTCAGCCGGTTTTCCCAGGTGTTCTCCACTCGCCCATCAGGAATGTCGAGCGCCTGCCGCCAGGAGGTGCGTAATATTCTCGCTGCCTCCGCGGCCTCGCGGGCGCGGTCTTCGGCGCTGCCACGCGTTCCCATTTCACCCCGAGTGAGATCGAGGATCCCGGTGCGATGTCCGCGTTGCGCCATCTTGAGCAGCGCTCCGCCGCAGGTCTGTTCTACGTCGTCGCGGTGGGCAGCCAGGGCCAGAATGTCGAGTGGGAGCGCGGACATGTCAGTCGAGAAAGAATAAAGAATACAGACAGGCTGCAAAGGATAGCAACCCGCGCCGAGTGGCCTGGGGACCTGATTACGACTGTCCGCTTGCCTTTCAAAGGAGCCCTACTTCTTGCGCTCTACCAGAAAGCGGGCCAGGTCTTTAAGAACTTCCGCCTGCGATCCGAAGTCATCCAGCGAAGCCAGCGCGGATTCCACTAAGGCGCTCGCCTTCTTCAACGATTCTTCGACCCCGAACAACGCCGGATAAGTTGCCTTCTCCGCTGCCGTGTCTTTGCCCGCTGTTTTCCCCAGTTGCTCGGACGTTTGGGTAACATCCAGCACATCGTCCACGATCTGAAAGGCCAAGCCGATGGATTGTCCAAACGACCGCAACTTGCCGACCGCTTTCTCATCTGCTTTGGCATAGAGTCCGCCACTGACCACGCTGGCGCCAATCAGGGCCGCCGTTTTGGATCGGTGGATGTACTCGAGCATGGCGAGATCGGGCTTGGTGTGTGCGGCTTCAAGGTCTACAACCTGTCCCCCGATCATGCCCTCGATCGTCCCAGTGCCGTGGGCGATCTCTTCGATAATGCGTACCCGGGATTCGGCCGGGCAACGCAGCCGGGACAGCACCTCATAGGCCTGGGTCTGCAGGGCATCTCCCGCCAGAATGGCGATGGCTTCGCCAAAAGCCTTGTGGCAGGTGGGCCGGCCGCGGCGCAGATCGTCGTTGTCGAGCGCCGGCAGATCGTCGTGGATCAGGGAATAAGTGTGCAGCATTTCCAGCGCGGCCCCCAGTTCTTCAATGCCCGCGGGAAGAGAACCGGCAATCATGCGCCCCGCCTCCACGCAAAGAATTGGGCGGAGCCGCTTGCCGCCGGCAAACACGCTGTGACGCATTGCCTGGTGGATCGATACCGGATGCCGGGTCGCTGCCGGCAGCAGACGCTCCAGCGCTGCGTCGGTCAGGGCCTGGCCCTGCTCCAAAGTCTGTTTGAGCATGCGGCTGAGTATAACAATCGCCAGTGTGGGGCGGGCGCCCTCGCCCGCCGCTGTTGAGTTTGACTTGCTTGTCTTTTTGAAGGCCCAAAAGCGATCCAATTTCAGGTCAGCAACGCCAAAACCAAAAGCGGCGGGCCAGGGCGCCCGCCCCACACTGGCGCCTAGAGTTTGCGCGGCGCCTTTTCCGCCAGCGCTTCGAAGGCTTCGGCCTGAAGCTTGCCGTTCTGCTTCAGCAGGATTTCCACTTTGCCTTCCGCCTCTTCCAGTTCCTTGCGGCAGGCGGCGGAAAGCTGCATCCCCTCCTCGAACAGCGTCAGAGATTTTTCCAGGGACACTTCGCCCTTTTCCAGTTCTTGGACGATCTTTTCCAGACGCTGGAGGCAATCTTCAAATTTAGCCACAGGGACTTGCTCCTGCCACTATTCTAATCCTCCCAGGATGAGGTCGGGTCCGCCGGAAAAAGCGTCGGTGCGGGACCGCACGCCAAAAATATCAGGCCGTAGTGCGTGGGGAAGTCCCTAGAGCCTCGAGCACGTCCGCCGCCGAAGAATACCGTCCCGAGGGCGCGCTGATTTGGGCCCCCTGCACCATGCCCCGTACCGCGATCAGCATCTCGCGGGCGATGGCAATTCCTTCTTCGCGGGCGGCCTCGGGAGTCTTGGCCCCAGCCATGCGTTCCAGGATCGAGTCCGGCACCGAGACCCGCAACTCGTTCTTCATGAATTCGGCATTGCGGACGCTGACCAGCGGCCAGATCCCGGCAATCACAGGTATTTTGCAATGCTCGATGCGGCGCAGAAAGGCTTCGAGCAGCTTGAGATCGAACACCGGCTGAGTGACCGCACATTCGGCGCCGGCTTCGACCTTGTACTCGAAGCGCTTGATCTCCTCGTCAATGTTGGGAACACCCGGGTTGGCCCCCACGCCGATCACAAATGACGTGCCCGTTCCCAGCGGGTTGCCGCCGATATCGAGGCCCCGGTTGAGATTGTGGACAATGTTGACCAGGCCGATCGCATCCACGTCAAAGACTGCCGTGGCGTCGGGATAGTTGCCCATCTTCGGCGGATCGCCGGTAATGCAGATCAGGTTATGGATCCCCAACGCCGCTGCACCCAGCAGATCCGACTGCATGCTCAGCACATTGCGGTCACGGCAGGTGTAGTGCAGGATCGCTTCGATGCCCACTTCCTGCTGCATCAGCAGGGACAAGGCCTGGTTGCTCATCCGCGCCGAGGCCCGGGGACTGTCCGGAATATTAATGCCATCCACACCCACGGACTTCAGAAAACGCGCGCCTTCAATTTCCTTGCGGATGTCGGTCCCCTTGGGCGGCACGATTTCCACCATGGTCAGAAATTCGCCGGCGGCAATCTTCGCGCCGACCTTGGACCGTTTTTCCAGCGGGACCGCGGGAGCGGCTTTTAACGCGGCCTCGCTCCTGGCTTTTGACGGATTGGCTTTGGCCCGGGCTTCACCCGCGCGCAAAGCCGATTTCATTACACGGATGTGCTCCGGGGTCGTGCCGCAGCATCCGCCCACCAGGCGCACTCCCGCAGCCACGAACTTGCGCGCATAACTGGCCATATACTCAGGGGAGCACAAGTAAATATTGCGACCCTCCACCGATCGCGGCATGCCGGCATTGGGCTGGGCCGCCAGGGGCAGGGAAGTGAGCGCACGAACCCGCTCGATAACGTCCAGCATTGCCACCGGGCCCACGCTGCAGTTACAGCCGATCACGTCGACGCCCCAGCTTTCAATCCGCGGCGTAAAGCTCTCCGGAGTCGAGCCGTCGAGGCAGTTTCCGTCTTCATCGATGGTCACGTGGGCCACCACCGGGATTTTGGGATTGACATCCCGGGCAGCCAGAATTGCCTGGTGAAGTTCCTCGACGTAGCCGAATGTCTCCAGCATCAGCAGGTCGACCCCGCCCTCGACCAGGGCTGCGATTTGTTCACGGAAGGCGGCGCGGGCTTCCTCGAAACCGGTCTTGCCGAGCGGCTCGATCCGAACCCCCAGAGGGCCCACCGAACCAGCCACCCAGACGTCGAAGCTCTTGGCAGCTTCCTTGGCCAAATGGGCCCCCGCGAGGTTGATTTCGCGGACCCGGTTCTCCAGGCTGTGGCGCGCCAGGCGAAACGAATTCCCACCAAAGGTATTGGTTTCAATAATCTCTGCACCCGCCTGCAAATACTCATGATGGAGATCACGAATCAGGTCGGGCTGCGCCAGGTTCAACTCGTCATAGCAACGATTGATGAAGATTCCCTTGGCGTAGAGCAGAGTCCCGGTAGCGCCGTCGCACAAGACGTGGGACTGTTTTAGGCGAGCTAGCAGGTCGGCGGCCATCGCTTTGAGAATACAAGATGAAGGTCAATTTTGCACCATGGCGGACGCGGTTCCGTGCGCCGCCCGCAGGGGCTGCAGCCCGCACGTCTCCCGGAGGGCTCTGCTATAATCCCGTTTCTTGCATCTAACTCTCCATTCCTCATGTTCTTGGGGGCTCCGCGTTTGAACCGACCCGCTCTCGCCATATTGCTGCTGGTTACCGGTGCCGGACTGATTTCTTGCGGAAGTTCCAGTTCCGGCACGAACCAGCCACCGCCGCCGGGTAGCGTCAAGCTTCGAGCCTTCATTTCTAATCCACTGTTTCCTAACGGTACGGCTACCGCCGCCGTCCTGAACGTCGTGGATGCGCTGAATGATGTCCAGTCCTCCGTCGTTTCCGTGGGGTCGAGCAGTCCCACGCCCGGCATGATGGTCCTGTTTCCTAACAAGAGATTTACCCTGGTTTTTAGCGCCTCGAACAACGCCATTACCGTGGTCAACAACGCCACCCAGAGCGTAGCTCAAAACTCCGCCGGGACTCCGGCGGCGATCACGCTTCCCGGGTACAGCGAAAGCATGGTCGTGGCGCCAGACAATGTGACCGGCTTTGCCGCGGTTCCCAATGCCCCGGTGACGGGGCAATCCCCGGGGGCGGTCGATGCCCTCGACCTGTCCACCGATGCAATCTCGGCTGCGGTCCCGGTTCCCGGCGCCCGTTACCTGGTGCAGAGCCACAACGGTAACCGTATTCTGGTGATGGGCAGCCGCTCCGACACGGTCACGGTCCTGGCGCCCAGTTCGATCGGCACGAGCACGGACCCGCGCACGGATGTTCAAAGTTCCCTTTTCGATCATCCGGTCTGGGGAGCTTTCAGCAGCGATGATTCGACGGCTTATATCGTGAACTGCGGGCCGGAATGCGGGGGGACGACGGCCAGTATTACGCTCCTGGACATGAACAGCAACCTGCCCGGCCCTGTCATTCCCGTGGACTCAGGCACCACCGGGCTGCTCTCCGGCAACACCCTTTACGTTGCGGGCACAGAACCGGGCGCCAACACGTGCGCTGCTTCCGCGGCCCCGACCCTCGCTACCACGTGCGGCGAAGTTTCCGCGGTTGATCTCGGCTCGATGACGGTTACCGCCAGCGCAACAATTACTGACGGTTACCACAACCACATGGAGATGGGGGCCAATCAGCAACTCTTCATCGGGGCCCACGCCTGCACCAACATCAACGTTCCCGCCAGCGGCAACAACTCGGGAGAAACCCGAGGGTGCCTGTCCATTTTCAACATCAGCAAATCGAGCGTGGTGATTCCGCCTGTACTGGGTGACGTCACCGGAATTCAGCCCATCAGCCGCCGTAACGTGGTGTACGTGGTCCAAAACGGAGAATTAAACATCTACGACACCACCACCGACAAGCTGCAAACCACGCAGATAGATATCATCGGTCAAGGCGTGGATGTGAAACAGGTGGATTGAAGGCGGAACCGGCAC
>JBOGLD010000117.1:0-3783 GCA_050745885.1 Terriglobales bacterium | reverse complement strand
GCGTGCGGTCCAGGCTGCGCTTGCGACCATGCTCGCACTGGCCGCGTTGCTGATCTGTTCCTTTTCGGTTCCGTCCCGTGTGAACTGGACATTGCAGCGCGCCGAGACCGCCCGTCGATATCAAATTGATTTGTTCGGCCTGACCTGCTCCCTCCTGATTTAGAACTGCTGCGACATCTCGAGAAGGTGCGCTGACGTAAACACTCGTCGCGGCGACCTATCTCCAATGAACCTCTGTCCACGAAAGGAAGGGAGATGCAGACCGTCGGATCAGAACTGCAGACGCGATTATTGATTGCGAAGATTGAAAAACCCGGACGTGCCGCGCTCTCCCTGGACTACGATGACACATTAGCGCCGTTTCGCAGGGAGGGTAATGCAGTGTGTCTTTACCCTGGCGCGTGTGAGTCGCCGGGCAACATATTGGCCGGAGGGCGCACCATGGTCGTTCTGGTCGACGTCCGTTCGGCCGAAGAAAGCAAGTCTTTGGCCGAGTCGTGGATCAAGCCGCCGGCACCGCCCCTAGAATTCTTCCACGAGTGGTTCCAGCGCTGCGGAGGTGCAGGATGAGGAAATCTGGAAACTTGATTCTGGTTTCGAATCGGCTGCCTGCGACGATTGAACCAGGCCCCAACGGACTATGCCTGAAGCCCAGTTCCGGCGGCCTGGTGACCGCGCTCCGCCCGGTTCTGGAAGCCAAACATGGATACTGGATCGGCTGGCCCGGTGAGGCCTACGACGAGGCGGAACTCGCCCGTCTGTTGGCCAGCAAGGAATCCAGCGCGGGCTGTCACCTGATCCCTGTGTCCCTGACCCAGGAAGAGAGGCGGGACTTTTACAACGGTTTTTCCAATGAGATTGTCTGGCCCCTGTTTCATGATTTGCAGTCGCGGTGCAATTTCGACCCGGCATATTGGAGGGCCTATGTGAATGTAAACCGGAAGTTTGCCCAGGCTGTCACCCGGGTGGCGGACAACCATTCCGTGGTCTGGGTCCATGACTACCATTTGATGCTTACGGGTGAGTTTTTGCGGGAACTCGGCCTCCGGTGCCAACTCGGCTTCTTTCAACACATCCCGTTTCCGCCGCTTGACATCTTTGAGAAGCTGCCCTGGCGCAGCGAGATTCTCCGCGCTCTGTTTGCCTTTGACCTCATCGGATTTCAGACTCACCGGGACCAACGCAACTTCGCGGGCTGCGTGCGCCGCTTCCTGCCCGGCGTGGAATTGCACCGGCAGCATGATCAGCTGCAGGCTCAGATGGATGGCAGGACTATATCGATTGGCAGCTTTCCCATCGGTATCGATTTTGACGAGTTTGCACGCGAAGCGGAGCGTCCCGAAGTGGCCAGTCGCGCCGCCGAAATTCGTCGCGATGTCATCGGCCGTCAAATCGTGCTGGGGGTGGACCGGCTGGATTACACAAAAGGTGTTCCGGAGCGCCTCCGGGCATTTCGAAACCTGTTGAGCACGCATAAGGAACTGCGCCGCCAGATCACTCTGATCCAGGTGGTTGTTCCCAGCCGCGAGCAAATTCCCAGGTACAAGGAACTGAAGCTCGAAATCGAGACCTTGATCAGCCAGATCAATGGCCGTTACGGGGACTCCGGCTGGGTGCCGATTCATTACCTCCACCGCCATCTGAAGCGTGCCGAACTGCTGGCGCTTTATCGGACCGCGGACATCGCCCTGATTACGCCCTTGAAGGACGGCATGAATCTGGTTGCCAAGGAATTCTGTGCCGCCCAGGCGGGCGACAAGGGGGTCCTGGTGCTCAGTGAGTTTGCCGGGGCCGCCGATCAGCTGCAGATTGGGGCCATTCTGGTCAACCCCTATGACATCGAGAGCGTGGCGGGCGCCCTGTATCGGGCGTTCAACATGACCGAAAAGGAACGCAAGCTGCGAATGCGAAAGCTGCGGCGCAAGGTACGAAATCAGAACGTGTTTCGCTGGTGCGAACAATTCTGCTCGCAGCTGGAACGTCGCGGTTCAAGGGCCAGTGCCGATTCCAAAACCCGAAGCTCGCGGCCACGTTCCTTGGCCGTTGGCGCTAATTATGCGGGAGAGAGAGGGTGAGCATGCTCCCTGCATTCGAGCATTGGAGACCCTGGTTGTGGGCCGCCGCTGGCTTGACAGGCGCCGTCCTGCTCTCCCTCCTCGTGCACTACCTGTTGTTCCTGTTGGCCCGGCGGCTTTCACGGAAGACAAGCAGCGTGATTGACGATTCGCTGATCCGGCATAGCCAAAGGCCCACGCGCTGGATATTCCCCCTGCTGGGCATCCTGCTGGCCATGCCTCTTCTGCCAATTCGTCCGCAGGTCTTGGGAACCCTGCAACATGCTCTGGGCCTGGGTTTAATTGCTTCCGTGGCCTGGGTGGTCATTTTGCTGGCGGATGTCTTCACCGACGCCATCTCGGCCAAATACTCGATTGACGTGGCCGACAATCTGACCGCCCGCAGGATTCGGACGCAGACCCAGGTCCTTCGCCGCATTTTCGTTGTGGTGGTCGTCCTCTTGACCCTGGGCATCATGCTGATGACGTTTCCCGCGATTCGCACCCTGGGAGCCAGTCTGCTGGCGTCCGCGGGCCTGGCCGGACTCGTTCTCGGGATGGCCATGCGTCCTACTCTGGCCAGCATCGTAGCCGGCATTCAGATCGCATTGACCGAGCCCATCCGCATTGACGACGTGGTGATCGTCGAGGGAGAGTGGGGATGGATCGAGGAGATTCGCACCACCTACGTGGTGATAAGAATCTGGGACTTGCGCCGCCTGGTTGTGCCCTTGTCCTACTTCATCGAGAAACCGTTTCAAAACTGGACCCGGGTCACCGCCGATCTGCTGGGAACGGTGTTCGTGTACGTCGACTACACCGTTCCCGTCGAAGAGATACGGCAGGAGTTGCATCGCATTCTGGAGTCTTCCGGCATGTGGGACGGGAAGACCTGGGGACTGCAAGTCACGGATGCCGGCGAACATACCGTGCAACTGCGTGCGTTGATGAGCGCCCCAAGCGGATCCCAGGCCTGGGACCTGCGCTGCTATGTCCGGGAGAAACTCATCCAGTTTCTGCGGGAACGTTATCCTGAAAGTCTGCCCCGGACCAGAGCCGAAGTCCGCATGGCGCAGGCAAGTTGAGCAAACCCAGAGGATGGGCTCGCATCCGGTTCGGCGATCTTATTCTGGTTCTGGCGGCGTCTTAGGCTTCCCTTTGGCCGCGTCAAGGATATTCTCCAGCACGCCCAAACGGAAAGTGGGGGCCGAGTAGCTTTTCGGCAGATAATCTTCGGGGATCGCGATTTTGTTTCCGTCCCGGACTGAAGCAAAATGCGGCGAGGTGATCTCCATGCCCGCCTCGTTGAACCTGTCCTGAATGTTCTGGTGAAGGTCGGAGTAAATGTTGGACATGCGGCAGGGCTGGTCAGTATAGACATTCAACTCGTAGCGAACATAGAAATCATCGAGGGCTGTCTGGAAAACAAACGGTGCCGGCGTCTTCAGGATATTGTCGGTCGAAAGCGCAGCGTCAATCAGGAGCTTGTGCACCGTCCGCCAGGGCGCGTCGCAACCAATCGTGACCGCGGTGTGGAGAGTCAGTCCTTCGTGGGTTCCGCTGACGCTGTAGTTGATGATGTGGCTGCCCAGGACCATTGAGTTTGCGATTGTGATCTCCACGTTCTTGATGGTGCGGACCCGGGTAACAAGAAGGGTCTTTTCGGTCACGTCCCCAATGGTGTCGGCGATCTTGACCCGGTCGCCGATCGTGAAAGCGCGCATATAAG
>JBOGLD010000116.1:0-4129 GCA_050745885.1 Terriglobales bacterium | reverse complement strand
GCTGCTCAAAGCGAGTAGCTCGATGACATACGAATTGCGCTGTCGGGAATGCGGCAAGAGCTGGGGAAACCAGCCCCGTTCCATCTGCGACGATTGTTTCTCTCCCCTGGAAGTTTTCTACGATTACGAGGCCGTGCGTCCCGCATTTACCCGTGAGCGGATCGCCCAGGGCCCCGCCAGCATGTGGCGTTATCGCGATTTGTTGCCTCTCCCGGTAAATTATCAGCCTACGGTTCCGGCCGGATTTACCCCACTGCTCGAGGCGCCGCGTCTGGCTCAAAAGCTGGGCGCGAAGCACCTCTACGTGAAAAACGACGCGGTCTGTCAGCCCTCCCTCAGTTTCAAGGACCGCGTCGTCGCAGTGGCTTTATCCCAGGCCCGCAACTTTGGTTTCGATACCGTCTCCTGCTCGTCCACGGGAAACCTGGCGAATTCCGTGGCGGCGCAAGCTGCCCGCAACGGATTCAAGGCCGTGATTTTCATTCCCGCGGATCTCGAGCCCGCCAAGATTCTTGGCACCCAGGTGTTCGGCGCGAAGCTGGTGCGCATTTCCGGAAGCTATGACCAGGTCAACCGCTTGTGCTCGCAGATCGCCGACGAAAGGCCCTGGGGCTTCGTCAACGTGAACCTGCGTTCCTATTACGCGGAAGGTTCAAAAACGGTTGGCTTCGAAATCGCCGAACAGCTGGGCTGGCGTCTGCCCGATAACGTAGTGGTTCCCATGGCGGGTGGATCGCTGATCGTTAAGATCAAGAAGGCCTTCGACGAACTGGTCCTGCTGGGATTGGTGGAAGCCAGGCCGGTGAAATTCTTTGGCGCGCAGGCCACGGGCTGCTCGCCGATTTCCACTGCGGTGAAGGCAGGGAATGCGGACATAGAGCCGCAAAAGCCCTCGACCATCGCGCGTTCGCTGGCCATCGGCAATCCCGCCGACGGACACTACGCCATCAAGGTGATCACACAGAGTGGCGGCTGGTCAGAGGATGTTTCCGACCCCGAGTTGGTGGAGTGCATTCAATTGCTGGCCGAAACCGAGGGCGTTTTCACCGAGACCGCGGGCGGCGTAACCGTGGGCACGGCGCGCAAGCTATATCGCCAGGAACGTATTTCACCCGGCGAGACCACCGTTCTCTGCATTACCGGCAACGGCCTGAAGACCACCGACGCGCTCGCCGGCAAGTACGAACTCGAAGAGCCGATTGCCCCGAAGCTCGCCGAGTTCGAGAAGTACATGGAAAGAACGCTCAACGCTCCTGAGAAGGACGTGCCGGAGCCGGTCGAGGCATAGATGAACATTACAGTCCAGATTCCCACGGCGCTACGCCGGCTGACCGCGGGCAATGCGCGCGTAACCTGCTCCGCCGCCAACCTGGGAGAACTGTTTACCGCCCTCGACCAGCAGTTCCCCGACCTCAAACCCCACCTGCGCGATGAAGCGGGAGAAATCCGCCGCTTCCTCAATGTGTACGTCAACGAAGAAGATATCCGCTTCCTGGGTGGAAACACGTACGCCTTTCAGGATGGAGACGAAGTGTTGCTGGTGCCATCGATCGCCGGCGGCGCCCGCTAATTCGGTAACCGGTTATCCCGAGCGCTGCATGGCCTTACGCTTTGCGAAAAAGCACCGCGTACTCTCCACTCCTTCACTCGAAACTGGGCCTATCGGGCCGTTACCTCTAGTTCCGCGTGGAGTGGAGCCGTCGAATCCTCTCCGGCCCATACATCAAAGGTTCCCGCTTCCACCCCCCAGGTCTTGGATTGTGGACTCCAGAAGCTCAGTTCGTCCGGGCCCAGAGGGAAGGTGAGAGCTTGCGTCTGGCCCGGCGCCAGCGCCACGCGCTGGAAGCCCTTCAATTGCCGCACCGGCCGCGAGGCCGAGCCGGCGCGTTGATGAATGTAGACCTGCGCCACCACATCACCCGCGGCCTGGCCTGTGTTGGTGACGTCGACCGATAGCTCGCTGGTTTCACCCGACTTGATTTGCGTCTTACTCAGGCGCAGCCGGTCGAAATGGAAGCTGGTATAACTCAACCCGTAGCCAAAGGGATAGAGCGGCCTGCTGGACAAATCCCAGTAGCGCGATGTGAATGTTGGACGGTCGTCAGGTTCATGCGTCAGGTTATGGTTGTAGTAGATGGGTTCCTGGCCCACGGCCCGCGGCCAGGTTACCGGCAATTTGCCAGCGGGGTTCACGTCACCGAAAAGAACGTCGGCCACGGCGTCGCCGCCCACGGTGCCGGGAAACCACGCTTCCAGAATTGCTGGCACGTGCTCTGCGGCCCAGCGGATGTCCAGCGGCCTGCCGTTCAGCAGCACCAGAACGGTTGGCTTTCCCGTAGCCGCTATGGCCTCCAGCATCTGCTCCTGATCTCCCGGGAGAACCAGAGTCGCTCTGGAGGCTGCTTCCCCACTCATGTTGGCGGCTTCGCCCATCACCGCGATCACGACGTCAGCCTGCTTGGCGGCTGCCACCGCTTGCCGCAGCGACTCCTCAACCTCCGCCGGCGAAGGCACGGGAGGTTGCTTCTTGCCGAGCAGTTCGTCAAGGAGCGCCGGATAGTCGCGCCGCAACCCTGGCCCGCGGACCACGGTGATCTGGGCGTCGGCTCCCAACTTGTTCTTGAGACCCTCGGCCACGGTCACCACGTGACTCTTGGGACCCCCGCCGAATAGTCCTTCTACCGTCCAGCCCCCTTCAATGTCCTCGACGGAGTCAGCCAGGGGCCCGATTAACGCCACTTTTTTCAGGCTCCTGTTCAAAGGCAGAGTGTGGTTTTGGTTGCGCAAGAGCACCATCGATCGCGCCGCCAGTTTCCGCTCCAGGTCACGGCTGCTCTTCCGGTTTAATACCGCCTCAACTTTGGTTTCATCGACGAACGGATGTTCGAACAGTCCCAGCCGAATCTTGATCTCAAGGATCGGCCGCACGGCATCGTCAAGCTGACCGGGCGTGATCTTGCCGGAAGCTACCAGCTTCGGCACATTCTCCACAAACGTATCGCTTGCCATATCCATGTTCAGCCCGGCGGTAATCGCGCGATAGGCAGCGTCTTCGCCGTCGGACGCAAAGCCATGAGTCACCAGGTTGCCCACGGCCTTGGCGTCGGAAACGACGAAACCCTGGAAGCCCCAGGCATCCCGCAAAACGTCATGCAGCAGCCAACGGTTGCCGCTGGCGGGTACGTCGTTCAGGTCCATATACGCGCTCATCAGGCTGCCCACTCCCTGGTTCACCGCCGCGTGGAAGGGAACGAGGTACACGTTCCGCAGCAGTTCTTCCGGGACGTAGGAGGAGTCATAGTCGCGGCCACCATCGGCCGCGCCGTAGCCGGCAAAGTGCTTCGCGCAGGCCAGCAGGCTGGTGGGACCAAGCTCTGTTCCCTGGAATCCGCGCACCTGAGCGCGCGCCATGGCGGAGCCGAGATAGGGATCCTCACCCGCCCCTTCCACAATGCGGCCCCAGCGCGCATCACGTGCAATGTCCACCATGGGAGCGAAGGTCCACTGCATGCCGGCCGCGCGAGCATCCTCCGCCGCCACCCTCTGCGCCTGCTCTTCCACGGCCGGGTCCCAGGAGGAAGCCATCGCCAGCGGCACGGGAAAGACGGTCCGGTAACCGTGGATGACGTCAAAGCCCACGAGCAGCGGGATGTGCAGTCGCGACTGATCCACGGCCACATGCTGCAGCCGGTTGATCTCCTTCACATCCACTAGCCAGAGGATGGATCCGACTTTCCCCTTTGCGATGTCCTCATCTGAAACCTCTTTGATCGCGTCCTTGAGAGTTACGCCAGAAGCCTGGTTAAGCTGGCCTGCCTTCTCCTCTACCGTCATTTGCCGGAGAAGCGCGTCGGCGCGTTCGCGGACCTTCTGATCGTTGAACTGAGACTGGGATTGGCCAACCACCGGCGCCAGGCAGATAGCCGACACTACAAAATACGCAACGGCGTTTTGGATTCTCACGGGAGTCTGCCTCCTGGGCAATTCTGATCCGCAGCATTCTCTCTCAGCCATGGAATATTTGACAACAATACTTGGCGGATAATCTCCGCGCCATCCTTGGATAGGCTGCCCGTATGCTTCATTTCGCGAAGCACGGCCCCCCGCCAGGTCGTACAGAATTTGGAGA
>JBOGLD010000115.1:0-2427 GCA_050745885.1 Terriglobales bacterium | reverse complement strand
GCAGACGGAACTTGCCAATGCCGTCACTTACCGTCTGTGTCATTCCTGCGGCGGATACCGCGGTGATCGAAGCCCCCGGGATCGCCTCGTTCCGGTCCGTCAGCACGACTCCGGAAATGATGCGATCGGACTTCGCCTTCGATGTAGCCTGGGAGCTGCCGTTGCCGACCAGAAGCAATATGGTCAGGACGAAAAGACAAATGTGCGTCAACAACCAGCAAGTCGCGTTGATCTGCACTCGCAATGGGCATCGCGTCACGAAGTTAGAATCCAGACGAGTCGAGTTGGGCCGATCGGCTTCGGTCATGCCTTTCTCGGGTGCTACGAACGTCATATTCGTGTTACGACGACACCTGATTGTCGGCCAACGGCCAATCTGCCGACAGCGGATTTCCCCCGTTTATGGATAGCGGGTTTCCCCGATAGAGGCTTTTGGGGAGGCGGCCGCAAGAGTAACACGAAGGCTACGTTTGTGCTACCCTAACAGCTTGTCATGCAACGCACATCCCATCCGATGGTGGGCGCTCCATGTCATCGGCGCAGGTCCATCTCCTGACCCATGCACATTCCTGATGGATATCTAAGCCCGTCGACCTGCGCCGTGCTTTACGGCATCGCGATACCGTTCTGGTATGCCGCTTCCGCGCGGGTGAAACGATTGCTGAACACGCGTCTGGTGCCGTTGCTGGCGGTGGCCAGCGCGTTCTGCTTTGTCATCATGATGTTTAACGTTCCTCTCCCGGGCGGGACTACGGGACACGCAGTGGGGGTGGGCGCGACCACAGTCGTGCTGGGGCCCTGGGCGTCCATGCTCTCGGTGTCGATCGCGTTGCTGATTCAGGCTGTGTTTTTTGGCGACGGCGGAATCACCACCTTCGGCGCAAACTGTTTCAACATGGCGATTGTCGGTTCCCTGGTGGCGCATTTCACCTATCGGGCGGTGGCGGGCAGAACGGCGGTCACATCCTCGCGCCGGGTTGTGGCGGCAGCGCTGGCAGGCTATGCAGCCATCAATGTTGCGGCGCTTTTTGCGGCATGCGAGTTGGGAATTCAGCCTCTGTTCTTCAAAGACGCGAGCGGCGCTCCTCTGTATGCTCCCTATGCGCTCCACATCGCGATTCCGGCAATGATGCTGGGACATCTGACATTTGCTGGATTGGCGGAACTTTTTGTCTCGGGCGGCGTGGTGGCGTACTTGCAGCGCAGCAATCCCGCGCTGCTGGGACAGAGATCGGGGCAAAGTTCCGGGCAGCGATCGGGCAGCACGGAACCTGGCACCCCGCTCTCCGGCTGGCGCACAACCCGCCCGCTGTGGATTCGTCTGGCCCTGCTCATGCTACTGACTCCTCTCGGAATTCTGGCAGCGGGCACGGCCTGGGGGGAATGGGGAGCGAAAGATTTTTCCAATCCGCAAATGCGGCAGCAGATCACGGCCGCCTCGGGACAGGTTGCGCCTCCGACAGAACTGCCGCGGGGCCTGGTGCGGCTCTCTTCTTTATGGAGCGCGCCCTTTCCCCAGTATGCTCCTCCATTTGTGCGCCATCCTGCTTTTGGATATGTGATGTCTGCCATGTTCGGCAGCGGCCTTATTCTTGGATTCTTTTTACTGACGGGCTGGGTGATCGGCAGAGGCAGCCGGGATGAGTCCAGGAGTTCACCGTGACCCGCGCCAGAAAAAAAGAGCGAGGCGTGGTTGAGCGCAGTCTTGCGTCTTTTGTCGGTGCGCTGGAGCAGGCATTCGATGCCGAGGATCTGGCGAAGAGAAACGGGCTGCTGCAAAAGCTTGACCCTCGGGCCAAGATTGTCGCCATCCTGCCGCTGATCGTAATTGCGGCCCTGGCCCGTCGATTGTGGGTAATCGTGGCTCTTTTTGCCGCCGCCGTCGCCATCGCTCTGCTGTCGAATGTTCCTTTGAGTGCGCTGGCGAAAAGAGTCTGGCTGGGCGTGCTCACATTCACCGGATTCATCTCGGTTCCGGCCTTGTTCCTGACTCCCGGCCGGGCGATCTACACTCTTCCGCATGTCGGCTGGACGGTCACCGCGCAGGGACTGCGCGCCGCCGCCTATCTGATCATGCGGGCCGAGACGGCCGCGACTTTTTCGGTCTTGCTGGTGTTGTGCACACCTTGGAGCAAGCTGCTGAAGGCGCTGCGCGTGCTCAGGCTGCCCGTCGTGCTGGTGGTGATCCTGGGAATGACTTATCGCTACATTTTTCTTCTGCTCCGGAACGCGCATGAAATGTTCAAATCCCGGAAGAGCCGGATGGTAGGTCGGCTCGATGGCCGGGAGCGGCGACGGGCGGCCACAGCCAGCGCGGGAGTGCTGATGTCCAAAACCCTTCAGCTAAGCGGCGATGTTTACCTGGCGATGCGGTCGCGAGGTTTTCAAGGCGAGGTATATCTGCTGGACGAGTTCCGGACGGGTTGG
>JBOGLD010000114.1:0-7978 GCA_050745885.1 Terriglobales bacterium | reverse complement strand
GCTGCCAAGCGGCGTCGGCGTCCTGATCAACCGTTGTGTCCAGACTGGAGATCAAATTTCCAGCTAGTTCGGCCCGTTCACTGTCAGGCAGGGCGAGGGCCTTTTGCAACAATTCATGGGCCTCTTGTGTCATAGTCAGGATTATAGTCTCTCAGGATGACCAGGGAGATCTCTCGAAATTGAGCTCCTACTTCGCGGTGGGCGCACTCGTCTTTGCCTCTCCCACCACCATCTTCCCTCTCTCATCCTTCACCACATAAGCCCAAGGCAACTTCGCATCGTGAGTAAACATGGTCAGCCACTTCTCCGGCACCGCCTGCGAGTAATAGCTCTTGCGGCTTTCGATGGTCTCGAGCGGATACAGGTCGTAGGACATGACCCAGTTGAGATCAAGGTGCGCGCTGGTTGGAATCAGGTCGGAGATGTAACACGCAGTTTGCCCGCCGCTTCCGACCAGAATCGCCTGCATGTCTCGCGTGTGCCCGGGATAGACACGAACCGATATGCCGGGAACAATTTCCGCGTCCCCGCGCAGCAGCGTCATTTGCCCGCTTTCGACCAGGGGATCGTAATTCTCCGTGAGGTAGCTGACTCCATCGCGCTGATGTTCGTGGGCGTGTTTCCATTCACCTTCCTGCACGTAGTATTTGGCCTTGGGGAAAGTGGCGGCAAGCTTGTCGCCTTTGCGAACCGTGTTCCATCCGCAATGATCGAAGTGCAGATGGCTGTTGATGACGATGTCTACGTCTTCCGGCGCGACGCCTGCCACGGCGAGCTTGTCCAGCAACTCGCCGGGCTGGCCGTAGATCCGGACCATTCTTTCGGAGAGTTTGTTGCCGACACCGGTTTCAATCAGCACGATTTGTTTCCCCGTGCGCACCACGACGGAATTCAGTCCCAGGGGGACGAGGTTGTTGCCCTCCGGCTTTACTTTGCGTTCCCACAGGCTTCTGGGGACCACGCCGAACATGCCGCCGCCGTCGAGGTGGTAAATCCCGTCGGATACGGCGGTAAGTTCAAAATCACCCAGGCCGATGCGTTGCATTGAAGTTTGACCCTCGATGAAAGCCTATCATTGTCACTGCTTGCGTAGGGGCGGACGCCCTCGTCCGCCCGGCCGAGCAGGGCTCGGCGGTTCGCTCGCGAAGCAGCTAGACGCAAGGTCCCTCCACTCGCTTCGTTGCGGTCGGAATGACAGGCTTGGGAAATTCTGGTCGTCCCTGCTTGGCCTGTGACGGTAGTGGGCTACTTTGACTTCGATCCCCAAATTTTAAACGCTATGAGGTAATACCCGTTCAAAACCACGAATGCGACACCAAACGTTTCGATGATGATACGGGGAGGGAACATCTTGAAAAAGTAGGAACAGGCCGATACAACGGGCAAGACGATGTTTGTTGTTAGAAGGACTGTCCCCAGTGTGACTTGTTTCTGGTTTCCCATCCTATCTACGCCGCTCTTTCCGCCCTTCGTTGCTCATAGGCTTCCCAGAGTGCAACGAGATCTTCCACGCTCCACAGTCGATCCGTGACGCCAGCGGCCATGGCTGGACTCATGCGGAGTGTACGATGGATTTTGATGAAGTTGTATGCGAAATAATTGAGCGCTGTGGCAGCCGCGTGATTCTCTAGCTTCCGCGAAAACCCATTCGACAATCGAGTGTAGCGCCGCATCGTCGTGCGAACCGTCCAGTTCTGGCGTTCGACAAACGAAGTTGAAACGTGCCTGAGATCTGGATTCCCACTTACAGCCTTCATGTCGCAGCCGATACACTTTGCCGGAGAGTATCGCGTCTCATTCTCCAACGGAGCGCGATAGACCTTGTGCAACTACCGCCGATCCTTCCCCCACGGCGGCCCATTGCCCTCATTATGCGCGAAATCTCTGACTTGGTAGGCTTGGGAGGCTTAGCAGCTTTCGGCTCCGGTTCGGCTGTAGATCGCTCAACCATGAGGTGAGCGGCTTGACTTACGTCCGAAGGTCTACTAATCCGCTTTAGCTTTGGCTTACCCAAGTATGCCACGGTCGCCAGCAGTCTCAAAATGAAAGTAGCCCACTACCCCTGTGACAGATGCGGGCTCTCCGCTCGCCCCCCATGCTAAAATTATGTCAGCCCAATGCTTCCAGACGTGCAACACCTGATGGAGCTACAGCAGGCGGACGGCGAAATTCTCCGTCTCAATCAGGAGATCGCCGCGCTGCCCAAACGCGTCGCCGCCATCGAAGAAAAGCTGGCTGGAACCAAAGCCGGCCTGGAGCAGGCCAAGGCGGCGGTCAAGGCTGACGACGCGACCAAGCGAAAATACGAAAGCGCGATCCAGGACCAGCAGGGCAAAATCTCCAAGTATCGCGACCAGTCCCTGGCGGTTAAAACCAACGAGCAATACAAGGCGCTGCTGCACGAAATCCAGTTTGCCGAGCAGGACATCAAGGCCAACGAAGACAAGATTCTGGAATTGATGCTCAACGCCGACGCCCGCGACAAAGATGTGAAAGCCGCCGAACTGCAACTGAAAGCCGAGATGGCGGACATCGAGAAAGAAAAAGCCGCCGCCCGCGAGCGCACCGTCGAGGACGAAAAACTTCTGGCGGAATGGAATGCCAAGCGCGACCAGGCCCGCGCCGGAGTGACCGAAGACCTGCTGCGGCAGTACGAACGGGTAGCCAAGTTCCGCGGCTCCGGCTTGGCCGAAGTCCGTGACCAGAAATGCATGGGCTGCCAGGTCATGCTGCGTCCGCAAACTTATAACGACGTTCGCGGCGGGCAGATCGTGATCTGCGAGTCCTGCCAGCGGGTTCTCTACTTCGATCCCGCCACGGGAGTGGCGGTGGAAAAGCCCAGCCTGACCGCTAAGCGCCGGGCCCGGCCAAAAACCCACGTCGACAAAGCCTGGTTCTATCGTGCCGAATACGGCGACCTGGGCGAAGTCTTTTTCGCGTTTCTGAATGCCAATGGCAGCGCC
Organism: Terriglobales bacterium; assembly: GCA_050745885.1. Classification (GTDB taxonomy): domain Bacteria; phylum Acidobacteriota; class Terriglobia; order Terriglobales; family Acidobacteriaceae; genus JAIQFF01. The sequence goes on along the minus strand of JBOGLD010000114.1, from coordinate 5,015 downwards.
AGCCGCCGGGTTTATGACGCCCACACCGGCAGAATCATGGGCGACATCCAATATCAGCCGGGCGATTTCAGCGCGGTTTTCGCCGACGACATCAAATCCGCAGTGCGGCTGCACACCACGCTGGACCTGCAGCAGCTCGAAGAGTGGGCCTCGGAACTGCCCATGACCGAGCTTGACGAACTACATGCCGACCTGAAAAAGGCCCTCCGCGAAGCGCCCGTCGAGACCCACGCCTCGGAACATCCCGCCGCCAGCTAGACTCCGCCCACGATCAGCACGGACCGCGTAAGGGCGGGTGGTGAAGTACTATCAACCTCATGCCCTCAAAGCCAGCCGCTTCATCGCTTCCTGTGGTCAAGATCTCCCGCCGCGGAGCCAAGCGCCTGCAGGACGGCCATATCTGGGTCTATCGCTCCGACATTGTCTCGGCGGACGGAGTTGCTTCAGGTGCGACCACGGGCGTCAGCGATGAACGCGGCAAATTTTTGGGGACGGCCCTCTATAGCAGCGCCTCCCAGATCGCCATTCGCATGATTTCGCCCCATGCGGTGGATGACCTGGCCCACCTGCTGCGTGAGCGTATCCAGGGCGCAATCAGCTACCGGGAGCGGGTGGTACGCGATAGCGAAGCCTATCGCGTGATCTTCAGCGAAGCTGATTTTCTTCCCGGGTTGATCGTGGACCGCTACAACGATCTTCTTTCAATCCAGGCACTGACCCAGGCCATGGATGCGGAGCCGGTCCGCCATGTGATTGTCGCTGAACTCAGCGAACGCCTGCAGCCGGCCGCCGTCGCCGAACGCGTCGATCCCCGAATCCGCGAACTGGAGCAGCTGCCGGCCCGGCCCTCCGGCCTGATTCAGGGTGAACAGAAAAGCACGGTGTTCACCATGAACGGCGTGCGCTTTCATTATGAGGCGCTCGAAGGCCAGAAGACCGGTTCATTCCTCGATCAGCGCGAGAACTACGCAGTGGCGGCGCGCTTTGCTCAAGGAGAGGCTTTGGACGCCTTCTGCTACCAGGGAGGCTTCGCCCTGCACTTGGCCCAGTCCTGCTCCAAAGTCACCGGCGTGGACAGCTCCCGGCCGGCTCTTGAGATGGCCGATCGCAATGCAGCCCTGAACAGCCGTGACATCGAATGGATCGAGGCCAATGCTTTTGACCTGCTGCGGGACTACGCCGATGCGGGCCGACGCTACGACACCATCGTCCTCGACCCTCCCGCTTTCGCCAAAAGCAAGAGCAACCTCGAAACAGCCCTGCGTGGCTACAAGGAGCTCAACCTGCGGGCGCTCAAGATGCTGCGTCCCGGCGGCATCCTGGTCACCTGCTGCTGCTCTTACCACGTCAGCCCGGCGCAGTATCTGGACGTGGTTCGAGATTCGGCCCGCGATGTCCACAGAAATCTTCGTATCGTGGAAAACCGCGGCCAGGCAAAAGACCATCCCATCCTATTGAACGTGCCTGAAACCGCCTATCTCAAGTGCGTTATTGCCTACGTAAGTAGCTGAAAACAAGTGTTAAGATATAGTTGACAATAACACACTAATATTTTATTATCTAACAACGCTCAATTAACATCTGAAGTAGTGCAGGAAGCCCCACAACCAAACTTTCAAGATTTCTCAGAGGAGGATTTTATGACCGTATTAACCCGTTGGGATCCCTACCGCGAGTTCAGCAGCGTGCAGGATCGGCTGAACCGCCTGTTCAACACCTCTTTTAACGAAGGCCGGGATGAATCCCTGGCCACCTCGAGCTTTGCTCCAGCCGTAGACGTCTACGAAGACGAGCACAACATCACGCTGAAGATCGAAGTTCCGGGGATTGACGAGAAGGACATTGATGTCCGCATCGAAAACAACACCCTGACCGTGCACGGCGAGCGCAAGTTCGAGAAGGAAGAGAAAGAAGAGAACTACCGCCGCGTCGAGCGGCAATATGGCAGCTTCACTCGCACCTTCACCCTGCCGAACACGGTGGACACCGACAGCGTTTCCGCCAACTACGACAAGGGTGTGCTGAAGGTAAAGCTGGCCAAGAAGGCCGAAGCCAAGCCCAAGCAGATCAAGGTCAACGTAGGCGGCGAAAAAACGTTGGAAGCCAAGGGCCCGAGCAAGGCCGCGTAATTGGGTTCGGAGGAAGACGGGCGTCCACGCTCGTCATCCTCCGCAGCCGGACAGCTTGACGGGAGGCGGACAACTGACCGTCTCCCGTTTTGTTTTCGGCTAAGAGTTGTCATCCCGAGCGTAGCGAAGGACCGGTGCATTTGGCGCTACCGGTTGCATAGGTTCTTCGCTGCGCTCAGAATGACAACTGGGTTTTAAGAAGGAATGACTATGGCGATCCGTTGGGAAAAACTGACCGTGAAAGCGCAGGAAGCGGTGCAGCGGGGCAATGAACTGGCCGCCGAGCACGGCAACCCTGAACTGTTGCCTCTGCATCTGTTGGCGGCACTGCTGGAGGACAAGGACGGCATTGTACTGCCCGTGCTGGAGAAAATCGGCATTGGTCCGCAAGCCGTGCTGAGCGAGACCTATCGCGAAATCGAACGCCTGCCCAAAGTTTCCGGCGGCGGGGCCGCGCAGGCCACGCTCTCCAAGGCAGCCAACGAACTTCTGGAGCGCGCTTTCAAGGAAGCCGCTAACTTCAAGGACGAATACGTTTCGACCGAGCACCTGCTGCTGGCCATCACGCATCTGAAGCGCGACCCGGCGCAGGAAATGCTGGCCCGGCAGGGCGCCACCTACGACGCCATCCTCAAAGCTTTGACCTCGGTGCGCGGCTCGCAGAAAGTCACCGACCAGAACCCGGAAGCCAAGTATCAGGCTTTGGAGCGCTATGCTCGCGATCTGACCGAGCAGGCGCGGCGAGGAAAGCTCGACCCGGTCATTGGCCGCGACGAGGAGATCCGTCGCGTGGTGCAGGTGCTTTCCCGCCGCACCAAGAACAATCCGGTGCTGATCGGCGAGCCCGGCGTGGGCAAGACCGCGATCGTGGAAGGCCTTGCCCAGCGCATAATTTCGGGCGACGTGCCTGAAGCTCTGAAGAACAAGCGCGTGGTGGCCCTTGATCTGGGCGCGATGCTGGCCGGCGCCAAGTTTCGCGGCGAATTTGAAGACCGCCTGAAGGCGGTCCTGAAAGAGATCGAGGATTCGCAGGGCAAGATCATCCTGTTCATCGACGAATTGCACACCCTGGTGGGCGCGGGTGCGGGCGAGGGCGCCATTGACGCTTCCAACATGCTGAAGCCGGCGCTGGCCCGGGGTGAGTTGCGCGCCATTGGCGCCACCACGCTGAACGAGTATCGCAAGTACATCGAAAAAGACGCGGCGCTCGAACGCCGTTTCCAGATCGTGTTCGTGGGCGAACCCAACGTTGAAGACACCATTGCGATTCTTCGCGGGCTGAAAGAGCGCTACGAAGTGCACCACGGCGTGCGCATCAAGGATTCCGCCATCGTGGCTGCGGCCACCTTGTCGCACCGCTATATTTCGGACCGCTTCCTGCCGGATAAAGCGATTGACCTGATTGACGAAGCAGCGGCGTCTTTGCGCATCCAGATCGATTCCATGCCCACCGAAATCGACCAACTGGAGCGCCGGGCGACCCAGCTGGAAATCGAAAAGCAGGCGCTGAAAAAGGAAAGCGACCCCAACTCCAAAGAGCGGCTGGCCGTGATTGAGAAAGAGCTGGCAGAGCTGCGGGAAAAATCCAACGCGCTGAAGGCCAACTGGAAGCGCGAGAAGGACCTGATCGCCAGGCAGCGGACACTCAAAGAGAAAATCGAACAACTGAAGATTGAAGAGCAAGGCGAGGAGCGCAAAGGCAATCTACAACGGGTGGCGGAAATCCGTTACGGCCTGCTGGTGCAGGCGGAAGACGAGCTGAAAAGGCTGACCGCAGATCTGGAAGGCTCCGCCACCAAGCGCATGTTGAAAGAGGAAGTAGACGAAGAGGACGTGGCCCGCATTGTTTCCAAATGGACGGGCATTCCAGTTTCAAAGATGCTCGAAGGCGAGGTCAAGAAGCTGGTCACCATGGAAGAGCGCCTGCGGCAGCGCGTGGTGGGCCAGGACGCCGCGCTGGAACGCGTGGCCAATGCGATCCGCCGTTCCCGCGCCGGATTGAGCGATCCCAAGCGGCCGATCGGATCATTTATTTTTCTGGGTCCGACGGGCGTAGGAAAAACGGAATTGGCCCGCGCCCTGGCCGAGTTCCTGTTCGACGACGAGCATTCGATGGTGCGGATCGACATGTCCGAATACATGGAGAAGCATGCCGTCTCGCGGCTGATTGGCGCCCCTCCCGGCTATGTCGGGTACGAAGAAGGCGGCCAGCTGACCGAGCAGGTGCGGCGCCGTCCTTATGCAGTCGTGCTGTTCGACGAAATCGAGAAGGCGCATCCCGACGTGTTTAACGTCCTGCTGCAGATGATGGACGATGGCCGTCTGACCGACGGCAGAGGCAGGACAGTGGACTTCCGCAACACGGTCATCATCATGACTTCAAACATCGGGTCGGCCTTCTTGCAGTCTGAGGGGCTGCGCTCCGACAAGGAGTTCGATGAGGCCTCAAAGCAGGTGATGAACGCGCTGCATGGCCACTTCAAGCCCGAGTTTCTGAACCGCGTGGACGACATCATTGTCTTCCGTCCGCTGGGCAAGGAGCAGCTGGTGAGAATCATCGAGCTCCGCCTGGAAGACGTTCGCCGTCTGCTGGCCGATCGCAAGATCTCGCTGGAGCTGACCGACGCGGCCAAAGACCTGCTGTTCACCGAAGGTTTCGATCCCAACTTCGGGGCGCGTCCGCTGAAGCGGGCCATTCAAAAGCTGGTACAGGACCCGCTGGCGCTGAAAATTCTCGACGGCGAGGTGCTGCACGGCGATCACGTGGTCGTGGACGCCGACAAGAAAGCCGGCAAGATGTTGTTTGAAGTCAGCCAGCGGGTGGGAGAACCTGTGAAGGCGCGCAGATAACCAATGTAGGCGCGAGCGTCCCGCTCGTGCGGCAGC
>JBOGLD010000113.1:0-10296 GCA_050745885.1 Terriglobales bacterium | reverse complement strand
GCTGGGGCGACGACATCGCTATCGTCATCAGATTCAGAGCTTGGCCTACGTGAATCTGGATCAAGCCAACGGCGGTATCATCCGCAATCTTGGCGACGCGGGCGTTGCCATTCAGGCCGTGGCTCCGCTATACGTAAGCCAGCAGGTCTTTCTGCGGTTCGATCTCACCAAGCCACGAGTCCGGGTCGAAGGCACTGGCCGTGTGGCCTGGGCTGACCCCGTGGGGCAGGCGGGTATCGAGTTTCTGGCTCTTCCGCCGCGCTCCAAGCATCTCTTGAAGGAATGGATTTTCATTCAGCTCCTGGCCTCAGCCCAGCATTCCGCCGGAGATCTGGCGCGCCTCTACGACGGGGAAGCCCAGGAAGCTGACTCGTTGCTGTTTTCAGCAGGGGCGCGACCGGCGATCCGCCTGGAACAGGAAGGGGCGAACGCGCTGCCGGATGCTGACTGGGACAGGCAGCCACGCGCGTTGCATTTGCCCTGGTTTCCATTTGCCGTTTCGGCGCCCGCGCTTTCGCGACTGGTGGACGGGTTAATCCTACTGTCGGCCGTCTTGCTTTTTGCCGTGATCTGCGTAGCCATGGTTGGGGTTGTGCCGGCGTGGCCGGTGGCGCTGATTATGGGAGCCGGAGTGGCGGTGGTTTTCGCCGCGCTGTATCGGTTCCTGTTCTTGTTCTGGATCGGCGGCACCCCGGGCGACCGACTGGCCGGTCTCAGCGACGACGCATGTGGCGGAAATACAATTCCAGCCGAGGACAGGCCAAGATTTCGATAGCGTCAATCATCCTCGATTTCCTGATTTGCCGCCATGATGCTTTCTGCCGCCTCCCAGACTCGCGGAAGGAAACGCTCGACCTGTGCACAGCGTCAGCGAACGTCAGCCAACGAAGCCAGGCCGAGGTCGCGTGGCGCCGAGGTCTGCCGTCCGTTTTAGTGCATGAAGTACTGCCGCTCCAGCCAGAGCTGTAGTTCCCGCTTCATGCGCGGGGCGGCCTCCACGAACCGGATGCCGGCGTTGCCCTGCCTGTCCATCCACGCCACCTCACCCAGGAACTTCATCGCTTGCCGGGTGCCGGGCAGCGTAAAGTTTACCTTCACCTTGCCGGTGGAGTGTTGGGGCTTCTGCAAACGTACTCCAATGCCGCCCTGGCTCAAATTCGTGAGATGCGCCCGCCGACCACTCCCGGCGGCGTAGGTAAGCGATACAGGGACGTCCAGAGTCGCGCGATGGTAGCGCAGCCGCTCATCCAGAATCATGTTTCGCGCCGCGGATAAGGTGTGGACGGCCTGCTCAACCGAGATCGGCTTTTCAAAAACGAATGAGGCGCCCTTGGACTCGAGGTGTTTCCGGCCGCCGGAACCGCTGACGATAATCAGCGGTACCGCATTCCGGATGCTCCCGTCCTGCAAACCTTTCAGAAAGCTGGATGTGCCCTTGAGGTCACAGTCGATGATGAGGGCATCGATTTTCGATTTGGCCAGCTTGGCCCGGGCCCGTTCTGGTTCCGACTCTACGTCGACTCCAATGTGCAGACCGCCGAGAATACATTCGAGGACGCTGACTTCCTGAAAATCGCGCGAGACCACCATGGATGAGAGTGTCATCCCGCAACTGTAGCCGGGCTCGTAACTCGTCCCTAGATAACCAAGGTAATGGCGCAGACTTGGGGCGCCCGACCTCGGACTTCAGACTTCGGACTTCAGTGCGGATGCAGGCTTGGAGTTTGAAGGGCCGAGGTCTGACGTCCGGCGTCCGCAGTCTGGTTCCGGATTTCCTGCCAGAGTTCCTGGCGTCCGGCTCCCGTTCTCGCGGAATAAGGCAGAAGGTGGGCCTCTGGATATTCCTGGGTCAAAGTCTGGAGCGCGTTCCGCAGTTGGTTCGCCGAAAGCCGGTCGCTCTTGGTGGCGGCGATGAGGGTCGGGCGTCCGATTCTGGACAGAAAATCGAGCAACTGCCGGTCCGCAGACTGCGGCGGCACGTTCACATCGATGAGCGCCACGCATAGCGCCAGGCTGGGGCGTTCCTTCAGATAGGGATCGATGAAACTTGGCCACTGTTGCGAGATTTCGCGCGAGATCCTGGCATAGCCATAGCCGGGGAGGTCGGTGAAGATCAATTCCGGCCCGGGCTTTCCCGGCCAGCGAATTTCGAAGAAATTAATCGCCCGCGTGCGCCCGGGAGTGGAACTGGTCTTGGCTATCTTGGCGCCCAGGAGCGAGTTGATGACACTTGACTTGCCCACATTCGATCGTCCCAGGAACGCGACCTCAGGCAGCCCGGGAGCGGGGAAGTGGCTGGCATCGCTGGCCGACATCACGAAGTGGGCTAAAACACGCATAAATCAGTTTGCAGTTTCATCCCGGAAGTTGCAAGCGGAGCGGACGCGAAAAAAGAGATAACGGCGTGCAGATTTTCCGGGCAGTTGGGTTCGGCTGAGGCGGCTGTAACTCATTTCGGCATTTAGCCTGGCCTGATCTTTAAGTTTCCTTCGCGTCCTGGGCGGCCTCTTGTTTGCGAGCTTTGCGGGGAAAAGCTCTTAACCGCCAAGGCCGCAAAGGATACCGCAAAGGGCGCGAAGAAACGCTGTGCTCGGGCAACAAAGAAGGCCCGCTTGCGCGGGCCTTGCCTGGAAAGCTGATGATCCTGCTGAGTTACTGATGGGCCGCCGGACTTTCGGCGGGCGGAGGAATGGGCGCGATCGGTTCCGCCGCTTCTTCCCCAATTTGAGGGAGAGGCCGCTCGAGCGCCACGGTCAGGACCTGGTCCATGGTGTCGACGAAGTGCATTTTCATGGCCGTGCGCAGGTTCTCCGGTACCTCGGCCACGTCCTTCTCATTGTCCCGCGGCAAAACGACTTCGAACAGCCCGGCACGATGGGCTGCCAGCAGCTTTTCCTTCAGGCCGCCGATGGGCAGCACCTTGCCGCGCAGAGTAATCTCACCGGTCATGGCAATGTCGCGGCGCACGGGAATCCTGCTCAAGGCGCTGGCAATTGCGGTCGCGATGGTGATGCCCGCGGAGGGGCCATCCTTGGGAATGGCGCCTTCCGGCACATGGACGTGGATATCGAGAGAGCGGTAAAAGTCGCGTGACAATCCCAGACGGTGGGCCCGCGACCGGATGTAGGACATGGCCGCCTGCGCCGATTCCTGCATGACATCGCCCAACTTGCCCGTGAGTGTGAGCTTGCCTTTGCCGTCCACCACGGTGGCTTCCGTGCTCAGAATCGAACCGCCGACCTCAGTCCAGGCCAACCCGGTCACCAGGCCGATCTCGCTCTTTTCGTGGGCTAGGGTGTCGCGGAATTTGATTACGCCCAGGAAGTCGTTGACGTTCTCCTGACCGATGGCGACGTTATAGGTTTCGCCTTCTTTCACCACCCGGCGCGCCACCTTGCGGCAAACGTTGCCGATTTCGCGCTCCAGGTTGCGGACGCCTGCTTCCCGCGTGTAGGAACGAATCAAAGCAGTGATCGAGTCGTCGGTGAACTTGAGGTTCTTGTCAGTCAAGCCAGCCTGCAACAGCTGCTTCTTGACCAGAAACTGTTTGGCTATCTCGACCTTCTCCTGCTCGGTGTACCCGTGCAGACGCAGCACCTCCATGCGGTCCGTCAGGGCAGGCGGGATGGTGTGCATAACGTTGGCGGTGGCGATGAAAAAGACTTGCGAGAGGTCGTATTCGACGTCGAGGTAGTGATCGACGAACATGAAATTCTGCTCGGGATCGAGCACTTCGAGCAGCGCGGCCGATGGGTCGCCACGAAAATCCATGGACATCTTGTCCACTTCGTCCAGCATGAAGACCGGGTTCTTGGTGCCGGATTTCTTCATCATCTGGATGATCTGTCCGGGCAGGGCGCCGATGTAGGTGCGGCGGTGACCGCGGATCTCGGCTTCGTCGCGCACCCCACCCAGCGACATGCGGACAAACTTGCGGCCGGTGGCTTTGGCAATCGACATCCCCAGCGAAGTCTTGCCCACTCCCGGAGGTCCGACGAAGCACAGGATCGAGCCCTTGGGATTCTTTACCAGCTGCCGCACCGCCAGGAATTCGAGGATGCGGTCTTTGATCTTTTCCAGGCCGTAATGGTCTTCGTTCAGGACCTTTTCCGCGCGGCTGATGTTGCGGATTTCCTTGGAGCGCTTTTTCCAGGGAACCGCCAGCAGCCAGTCCAGATAGTTGCGGGAAACCGTGGATTCAGCCGACATGGGCGGCATGGCTTCAAGCTTCTTGAGTTCCTGCACCGCCTTGTCGCGCACTTCCTTGGGCATACCTGCGGCTTCGATCTTTTTCTTCAGCTCGTCGAACTCGCTCTTTTCGCCCCGGCCCAGTTCTTTCTGGATGGCCTTGATCTTTTCGTTGAGGTAATACTCTTTTTGGGCGCGTTCCATCTGCCGCTTGACCCGCGACTGGATGGTGCGGTCCATGTTCAGCTTTTCGATTTCGATGTCGAGCACGTCGCCGATCCGGGTCAAGCGCTCGCCGGGATCGAAAATCTCCAGCAACTCCTGCTTTTCTTCAATGGAAAGCTGCAGATTGGCGGCGATGGTGTCGGTCAGCTTGGCCGGATCTTCCATGCGTACGGCCGCGATCATGGTCTCGTAATTCAGCGACTGGCAGAGCTTTACGTACTGCTCGAAAAGGGCCGTCACCCGCTGCATGCCGGTTTCAATCTGTGGATTGGTCTCGGTGGCGTAGCGGGCCACGCGGAGAGAAACCTGCATGTAGCCTTCGCTTTCGCTGATCTGAAGAACTTTACCGCGCTCGATGCCCTCGACCAGGACCTTGATGTTGCCGTCGGGCAGCTTGAGGCTCTGCACGATATTGACGATGGTGCCCACCTGGTAGATCTCTGTAGGCTTCGGTTCATCGATGCTGGCGTCGTGTTGGGTGGCGAGGAAGATCTTCTTATCCGCCGCCAGCGCCTCTTCCAGGGCCCGAACGCTTGATTCCCGCCCCACGACAAACGGAGTCATCATGTAAGGGAAGATGACCACGTCCCGGATGGGCATCATGGGAAGTTTCTTGGTCTCGAATTTTTCCTTAACTGTGGTCACTATTTCTCCCGAACCCCCGAGTTGCGTTCGCAGTGTGGAGCTTGTGGCATCTGGCTTCCGCCCCAACCGCGCCTTAGTTTACCCCGCCTTCTCCATCATTGCGAGGGTAACGCTGCGCTTCTCCACCATCTCCCGGGTCACTTCGAACTCCTTGACCTTCTTCTGGCTGGGCAGGTGGTACATGAGATCGAGCATTAACTCCTCCAGAATCATACGCAATCCGCGGGCGCCGACCTTGCGGGCCATGGCCTGTCGCGAGATCGCCCTCAAAGCGTCGTCGCTGAACTTGAGCCGCACATTCTCGAATTCGAACAGGCGCTGGTACTGCTTGATGATCGCGTTTTTGGGGCGGGTCAGGATCTCGATCAGGGCGAATTCATCTAGATCTTCGAGCACCCCCACCACCGGCAGGCGGCCGACAAACTCAGGAATCAAGCCAAACTTGATCAGGTCTTCAGGCTGTATGTCGCTGAGCAGTTCGAAGTTCCGCTTGCGGTTGACGGCTGGAGTGTCTTCCGCTTCAGCGTCTTCCGCTCCGGCCTTGAAACCCAACGATTTCTTACCCACGCGCCTGCCTATGATTTTTTCCAGGCCGACAAAAGCTCCGCCGCAGATGAACAGGATATTGGTCGTATCCACGGGAGTAAATTCCTGGTGGGGATGCTTGCGGCCGCCCTGGGGAGGCACATTGGCGACGGTGCCTTCCAGAATCTTCAGCAGCGCCTGCTGCACGCCTTCGCCGGAAACATCGCGAGTGATGGACGGGTTTTCATCCTTCCGTCCGATCTTGTCGACTTCGTCGATATAGATGATGCCGGTCTGGGCACGTCCTACGTCGCCGTCGGCTGCCTGCAGAAGCTTTAGGATAATGTTCTCAACGTCCTCGCCTACATAACCGGCTTCGGTCAGAGTAGTGGCGTCTACGATGGCAAACGGCACATCGAGCATGCGGGCCAGAGTCTGGGCCAGCAGGGTCTTGCCGGTTCCGGTGGGGCCGATCAACATGATGTTGGACTTGGCCAGCTCCACACCGTCACCGGCGCGCTGGCGATTCATGTAGATGCGCTTGTAATGGTTGTAAACCGCCACCGCCAGCTTTTTCTTGGTCTGCTCCTGGCCGATCACGTACTCGTCGAGGAAGTTCTTTACTTCCTGCGGCTTGGGCAGTTGATTGGGGGTGGTAGTGGGAGGCGTCGCCGTGCGGTCATCTTCCAGGATGGAATTGCAGACGGCCACGCACTCGTCGCAAATATAGGCCCTGGGATAATCGCTGGGGGATGAAATAAGCTTGGCCACGGCGTCCTGCGATTTATGGCAGAACGAACAGCGCAACATCTCCTCGGTGCCAGTCCTGTTTTTCACTCGGCTTTACTCCTTCGTTAACCCTTACCCTCCCGCTGCCAGGCACCCGTTGCCGGTGGGCGGGACAGATCGTTTCGCGCCGGAGACTCATCGCAAACGATCGGGCGAACCCCGATCATACCTTTATCTCGTCTTATAGATGATATCGTCTATGATTCCGTATTCCTTAGCCTGTTGGGAGTTCATAATGAAGTCCCGCTCTACGTCTTTCTCCACCTTCTCCAGCTTCTGACCGGTGTGCTTAGCCATTAACTGGTTAGTAATCTCTCGCATACGAAGAATTTCGCGGGCATGGATGTCGATGTCCGTGGCCTGACCCGACAATCCGCCCATGGAAGGCTGGTGGATCAGAATGCGGGAATTGGGCAGCGCCAGTCTCTTCTTGGGCTCGCCTGCGGCGAGCAACAGCGCGGCCATGCTGGCCGCCTGGCCGATGCAAATCGTGGTGACATCGTTCTTCACGTACTGCATGGTGTCGTAGATGGCCATGCCCGACGTGATGGACCCGCCCGGCGAGTTGACGTAGAGCTGGATGTCCTTCTCCGGATCTTCCTGCGCCAGAAACAGCATTTGGGCAATCACCAGATTGGCGATGTTGTCGTCAATCGGAGTGCCGATGAAAATGATGTTGTCCCGCAACAGCCGGGAATAGATGTCATAGGCGCGTTCGCCCCGGCCGGTCTGCTCGATGACCATGGGGACCAGCATCATTTTTGGATCGTTCACATTCACCGTCCACACTCCTGTTTCTGACCACTTGCTCTATCTGGGAGGATCGAAAATGTCCGCGTCAGGCGGACTGGCGATATAGAAAATCGAGGGTCTTTTCGCTGCGGATTCTATTTCGGATTCTATCGAGCGCACCATCACGTGTCAAACGGGCCCGAATCGCTTCCGGGGGCTGTTTGGACTGTTTGGCGAGCGCGTCGATCTCCCGATCAATCTCCTCATCGCTGACCTCGATTTTCTCCTCCTCCGCGATCTTGTCCAGCACCAGCGAAGCCTTCACTTCCTGCAGCGCCTGGTCCCGCTGTCCGACCCGCAACCGATTCAAATCCATCTTCTTGATGTCTTCGGCTTTCATGCCCTGCGCCGCCAGGGCGCGCAGGCCGCGCTCCAGGCGCACATCGATCTGCCGGTCCACCAGCGCCTCCGGCACTTCGAATTCGCTGCGCTTCACCAGTTCCGCCACCAGTTTGTCCTTGGCTTCGTGTTCGGCGGTGTGCTTGCGTTCCGATTCCATGCTTTCGCGAATGCGCTGACGCACTTCGTCCAGGGTCTTAAACTCTCCCAGTTGGGTGGCAAACTGGTCGTCCAGTTCGGGCAGGCTCTTTTGCTTGATGGATTGCACCTTGACGGTGTAGGTAAAAGTCTTTCCCGCCAGGCGCTGTTCGGTGGCGTCGTGCGCATAGGTCACTTCGAACACTCGCTCGTCGCCCGGGGAGGCTCCGCGCAAATTCTCGGTGAATTCCGGCATGGTGTTCTTGCCCGCGATTTCGACCAGCACTTCATCCATGTGGACCGGCTTATCCTGTCCGTCTTTGGAGCCGTCCTTGGGTTCGCCATCGAGCGAAACCTGGGCGTAGTCTGCGTCGGCCAGGGCGCGGCCTTCCACGGACGTGAAAGTCGCATGCTGCTCGCGCAATCCGTTCAGCGACTGCTCGACTTCTTCGTCGGTAACGGTGACTTCGGGCTTTTCGGCGCGCAATTCCTTGTAGCCGTCCACCTTGATCTCAGGCATCACTTCAAAGCTGGCTTTAAAGCGCAGGGGTTCGTTGTCTTTCAAGTGAAGGTCGGTAACTTGTGGCTGCGAAACCGGGATCAGTCCCTGTTTGTCGGCCTCTTTGCGGAAATAGCGGGGGACGAGCGCCTCCACCACATCGCTCTTTAGATCTTCCGCGAACCGCTGGCGAATGACGGACGCAGGCACATGGCCGCGGCGGAAACCGGGAATGCGCGCCAGCTTCTGGTATTTCTGGATCAGGGAATTGGTCTCGCGGTTTACTTCCTCGACGGGTATTTCAACCGCGATCTCCCGCCGGGTGCTGCTGCTGGTTTCAGTGGGGCTCACATTTGCCTTTCAGGCTTTGACCGTTCGAACCGTTCCATTTCGGAACTCCAATGACTGTCGAACAGCACAGGCTGTAAATCTGAGTGTAAAGACTAGACAAGAGCACCGTCAAACGACCAAGGCCGGAAACAACGTGACAAACGTAACCTGAGGCGGCCAGTTGTCACTTGCGATGTAGGCGCGAGCGTCCCGCTCGCGCGGCAGCACCTGGAACGCCGCCGCACGAACGAGGCGCTCGCGCCTACATTTTGCCTTTGCGGCGAAAGGTGATCTGCCATCGTCCTGACGCATACAATGACTCGAATGCCGCCCTGGCTGGTTCAACTGAATCGCGAAGTGATTGCCTGCACGCGTTGTCCGCGCCTGGTGGAATATCGCCAGAAGATCGCGCGCGAGAAGCGGCGCGCCTATGTCGATTGGGAATATTGGGGGAAGCCCGTGCCCGGCTTTGGCGATCCCAACGCGCGCGTCCTCGTGCTCGGCCTGGCGCCTGGGGCCCATGGCTCAAACCGCACCGGACGGCCGTTTACGGGCGACGCGTCCGGCAAATTCATGTATCCGATCCTGTATGAGGCCGGATTCTCCAATCAACCGGACGCTACAAAACGCGATGACGGTCTTGAACTCAGGGACATCTATATCACCGCCGCGGTCCGTTGCGCGCCGCCTGACAACAAGCCTCTGCCTCTGGAATTAGCCAACTGTGCACCTTATCTTGACCGCGAAGTGGATGGTCTCGCGAACCTCCGAGTGGTCGTGGCACTGGGCAGGATTGGGTTCGAAGCTTACCTCAATTACCTGAAGCGCCGCGGTCTGCTCTCGAGCAAGAAGCCTTACCCGTTCCGCCACGGCGCTAACTACAAGATGCCCGATGGAAAGATCCTGCTGGCCTCCTACCATCCCTCGAACCAGAATACCCAGACCGGCAAGCTGACCCGCTCCATGTTTGCCGGGATTTTTGAAGATGCCCGGCGATTGGCCGGTTCTTAGAGTCTACGACTCCTAGAATCGAAGCTTGAGCTCCGCCTGGATCGCCCGGGGTGTAACGAAGTGTGTGCCGGAGAAACTCGAAAGAAAGTTGTAGAGCGCAACCTGGTTGGTGAGGTTGGTCACTGTGACCTTGGCATCGAGATGATAGGGTTCGGAACGCCATATGTCGTCGAAGCCGGCAGCCATATCGAAGAGATTGCGGGGCACGATGCGCGAAGGATTGCGGTCGGGATCGTAGGTGCCGTTGGGCACAATGTGGACTCTGGTCGCGCCCGCATTCGGGGATGCGCAGGACCGCAAAGGCGAATCGACCGTTGCCAACACGGAACCACAATACAGACCCATTTGGGCCTGCTCGTCGCCGCTGAGGGCCAGGGCGGTCGCGTAGTCGGGAACGCTGACCGCTACCAGCCCGCTGTCGAATCTCCAGGTGAAACCAAACCATGGGGCTCGCGGCGTGGGCTGGTAGCGCAGGAATGTGGTCTGCTGAAAGCCTTGATCGTGATCGGGCCGAGCCACGGGTGCGTATTCTGTGCCGAAGTTAATGCCCCCAACCTCCGGGCTGAAGAGACGCGAACGGGTATGGCCGAGAATGGTGAAGGCGGAGAATCCGCGCACCGGCGCAAGCGTGATCCGAGCCATCGCCCCATCGATCTTCGACTGCGCGAACTGGATTGGGAAATTGAGCGGGGTGTTGAGAATTACGTTGAAATCGAACGCGCCTTGAGTGAATTTCCAGAAATATTCGCCATCGAGGGTGATGCGCTTGCCCAGTGCCTGGGCGAAGCCGACATTGAACTGATTGCGGCGGCCGG
>JBOGLD010000112.1:0-75515 GCA_050745885.1 Terriglobales bacterium | reverse complement strand
TATCAATGCTGGCATTGACTGTCAATGCCCAATTCAGTCCCTCCTAGGCCTTGGGAGCGCCACCGTGCTCTTTTGTCTTTAAGCCATGATACGGCTGACCGGCCGTCAGTCCTAGCTTGTCGAGCTGCTTCTACGCGGCCACAAATGTGGCACACAAGTCGCACACAATTAAGGCGATGGGTTAGAGTCGTATGTATCCGGTTAAGGGACTGCCGAGGGACTGCCGCAAGGGACAATCTCAGAAAGTCTCTACTGCAAGGGTCGGAAAAGCCGCCCGATAAAGGCGATCGTCGAGGGTCAATAAGCGACAACCGTTTGCTGCAGCGTGGGCGCCAATCACGAAATCCGCCAGAATACGACGCGCGCCAGCATCACGCTGCTTCCGGCGCCGTTCCGCGTAGGCTTGAAAGGCTCGTCCCGCCAAGCGCCATATTTGCTCCGTCAACTCCCAGTCCACTCCTATTCCCGTCTCTTCAAAAAAGGAACCAACGAATGCTTCGCTCCGACCCGGAGCGGCGATTAACTCAGCGAACACGGGAGCAGCCGCGACAAGGGTCCCTCGATGAAACGCCGCATCCAGAGCGTTTTGCGCGGCCAAACTGGTGGCAGCGTCTTTGTCCCATAGCGCGATAACAATGTTCGTGTCGACGGCGGTAGTCATTCTCCCCTCATTCCCCGCAACCATTTTCTGATGCCATTCTTTCCAGATGGAATTTCGGGGTTTCCGATTCCGCGATACTTCGAGAACGCGCTCTTGCTTCTCACCGGCCGAACCCGTACTCCTTTGCCATCGGTTTCGAACAGCAATTTATCCCCACTTCGAACTCCCAGCGCCCTCCGAACTTCGCGCGGCACGGTGATCTGTCCTTTACTTGTGATAGTCGCCTGCTTTTGCATGATGCCCTCAATTCCTTACTTTACTATGTTTTCCTTACTTTAGCTAGGGCTGATTGAAAGGGGATTGGTTTCAACGCGATCGTAACGACTGATCGGCCTGAGGCGTCACCGTTGAGAGAATCGCGGACCAATTCAACGCGACATTTGGCAACATCTTCGTATTCCCGAACATGGCACACAACTCGCACACAGGGTTGCTCAGGCGTCGGCGCCTATTTTCGATGCGAGCATTGATCAGGGAACCGATGTCCAATTTTCGATCTTTAACTTAGGAACTCGCGCAAACTCTCGCGTATTATTCGTAACCAGCGTCAATCCCAGGCTTCGCGCGTGGGCGGCAATGAACAAATCGTTGGCCCCGATCATCGTCCCTACAGTCTTCAGGCCGGCGCGAATCTGGGCATAATGCTGAGATGCTATGTCGGGAAGATCCAGAACCTCGACGTACCCTAGAAAGGCACTCAGGGCCGCTTCATCCTGCCGCCTTCGCGGAGACACTTCGACCCCGAACAGGAGTTCCGACTTCGCGATTACAGAGATGCACACATCACTGACAGGAACCTTCTGTAGGCGTTTGAGAACCGCATCGTTCGAGCGCTTCATGATGTAAGAACAAGTATCTGTGTCCAGCATGTAGCACGGCATTACGGCTCACGCTCCTGAACAGGCAGATCTTCAACCCCTTCCATAAAATGCGCGGATGCAGCAGGCCCCTCAGCCAGGTAGGAAGTCCAATCAAACGGCCGCGGAGACAAGACCACCTCGCTTCCTTTTCGGCGTATGAACACCTCCTGCGTCCTGAACTGAAACTCCTTTGGCAAGCGGACGGCTTGACTGCGGTTATTCATGAAGATTTTGGCTTTGCGTTGCATGTTCTCCCTCTCTGGCATATACGTAAGTATATGCCACTCCTGATCGGTGCGCCACCCTATTCTTGCGTGATCCCGACTGACAGGCCGTGAGTCCACAGCAGGTGAAGCGACTGCTTTCTTGCAATCTCGCACACCGCTGGCCCCACAAATCGAACCCATGGATCAAACAAGATCGGTGGTTCGGCAATCAGGCTGCGGGATTCATATTTTTGCCGAAGCCATTGAAAACAAACTATTTATATAGACAATATAAAATAGCTTGTGTGTTTATCAACTTTGGAGTAATATTTAGTCATAAATGGAGATACCCTATGGTTACGATGCAACAGCCGGTTGTTGGTTTCTCGTGGGATACAGCCGTCGATCTGTCGAGAAAGGAGAATCGAACCCGACTCAGTCCGGCTGCAATCAGAGGCCTTCTTCGGATCGCGATGCATTGGAAATTACGGGATGAAGATACCCGAGTTTTGCTTGGCGGAATATCCAGTGGCAGTTTCTACACACTGAAGAATCGAGCTACCAAGACACTGAATGAAGATCAGCTCACCCGAATTTCGCTTTTGATCGGGATATATAAGGCACTGAACATTCTTTACGGCCAGAAGCTCGCAGATGCTTGGATAGGGCTGCCGAACACGAATCCAATGTTTGGGGGCGACTCGCCCCTCAAATACGTGAAGAAGGGCGGCATACCTGCTTTTCTGAGAGTTCGCCAACTGTTGGACGCACGTCGTGGCGGCAGATGAAATCTCCGAAGCAGATCAAAGTGGATCGGGACAAGACTCATCGTCTTATCCCGTGTCGTTACAGTGATCGTGGTAGGCCAATCCTCAATCTTCTCGCACAAGACGACGACGATCTGCTCAGCGACCTCACGGAGCTGGAGGGCGCCACGAACGATAGATTGCTTGGCGAGAGTGGCAGGCTACCTGGCGTAAGCGCTATTGAGCTAGTTTCCGGCTTCCGCCTTGCGCATATAGTTAATGCGTCCTTCACTCACGCGCATCCGTTTGGAGGACGGTTCAATAGCATGGGACGAGGAGCTTGGTATGCGGCTTTCGAAATGCAAACCGCACGAACGGAAGTCGCCTTTCATAGAGCCGCCGAGTTGAAAGAAGCCGGATGGAAAGCTGAAGAGGTCTCTCCATACATCGATTATCTCGCCGATTTCAGACATGAATTTCATGACATTCGGGGAGATCCAGATTTTGTGGACTGCTTAGACCCGAACAGCTACGCTGCCTCCCAAACACTTGGACTTAGACTGTTGACCTGTGGCTCAGCAGGGATCGTGTATCCGAGCGTACGGCACAAAGATGGCGTCGGTATCGGCTGCTTCCGTCCTCCCTTGGTGCTAAATGTGCAGGAGGGGCCTAGGGTGACGTTTACTTTCATTGATGCAGAAATGACTGCTGTTGTCATTGAGAACTGACGCTACGCAACAGGCGCCTCCTGTGCTCCGCCGGTGCGTCCTTGGTTCGGTCGTTTGGGCCGACAATCAGGCACCAAAAATATGCTCAATCTCAATAGAACGCGAGCTTCTGGAAAGGCTCGGATTTACGAGCCAGAACTCGGCTTGTTTGGGAGCTGCATGCAATCTTCCTTCCGATTTCCGGGGCGAAGCGACGGGCCTCGGAAGAATCGGCGGCCGACTGCATCGGCCGTCAGTCGTCAGAGTTCGGCAATCGGCGCCAATGCACCTCAATCTTGCGGGTCGGATGACCCGAATCCCGCCCGGCGCTTACAAAACGGCAGGCCAATAGCCTCCCGCGCGATGACGGCTAAGCAGCCTTCTCCTCTTGCTTCGCTCTCACCTTTGCCCATCGTGCTCGCTGAGCCGCCGCGATTTTCCTGCGGCCCGCAGCCGATATTGAGCGCTTAGACTTCTTGCCCCGGGCAATTGGAACAAGGTTCCGCCGCCCTTTGACCCGCGCCCAGCGTGCTTTCTGGGCAGCAGCAATCTTTTTGCGCGCAGAAGGCGACATCGTACGTCGTGCTTTGGCACCGGAATGCCCACCATTTAACCTTCCGAGAACTGAAAGAGCCGCAACCACCTGTCTAAGCTGGTTTACCAGACTTGTTCGTTCTACCCTCAATTGCGAGACTACAGACACGAGTCCCTCTGGCTTTGCCATGAGTTCCCCCCTCGACTAGAAAAATCTTAACAGAGCGGCCGGTTGACGAGGTTCGAGTCGGGAATATTACAAGTGGCCTCAGGGGTCACCTTAAAATCGGCCAACGGTGGTCAGGGCAAAACCGGCCAACGGAAGGGGCCGGGGACTCAGTTTGTTTTACCCTGTCGCGTCCTGTGGGGACAAGTCTGTTTTTGTGCGCCAACTGCGCGGACCGCATTTAAGCACATGTCCGTGGTGGAGGAGGCGGTCGAGCATGGCGGTGACGGCTGCGCTGTCGCCCAACAACTTGCCCCAGTCCTCCACCGGTCGGTTGGAGGTGAGCAACGTACTGCCGCGCTCATAGCGTCGCATCACGATCTCCAGGAATTCCTCAGCGGCGGTGACGGGCAACTTCCGCATGCCCAGATCGTCGATGATGAGGAGCGGAACCGACGCCAACAGTTCCATGTGCTCCTTGCGGGTTCCGTCGATGGTGGCTTCGGCCAGGTCGTCGAGCAGTTTGTGGGTCTCGCGATACAGCACGCGAAAGCCCTGTTGGATGGCCGCGTGTCCGATGGCTTGTGCGAGATGACTTTTGCCTGTGCCGGGCGGGCCTAAAAATAAACCGTCTTCGTGGCGAGCGATGAAGGCGCCGGTGGCGAGGTCGAAGACCAGACTGCGATTCATCTTCTTGTTGAAGTTGAAGTCGAAGTTGTCGAGGCTCTTCAGCGGGTCACGAAACTCGGCCTGCTTTTTTCTCCGCTCCAGCAGCCGTTCACCGCGACGAGTGAGTTCGTCGGAGACCAGGCAGGAGAGGAAGTCGATGGGAGTCATGGCCTCCGCCTGGGCTTGGCGGAGACGGGTTTCGAGCACGGCGGCGATACCGCCCAGCCGTAATTGCGTTAAAGCACGACTTAACTCGATGAGATTCATTCCTCTTGCTCCTGTGTTCTTTGGTGGATGAGATCGCGATAGTGAACCAGCTCGCGAATGAGGGGATCGACTTGCCGCAGGGTCAGTTGGGGACCGCGTTCGAGATAGCGGCGGACAAAGCGGTATTCGTGCACTCCCATTTCGAGAGCCGCTGTGCAAGCATCCTCGACCGCGGCGATGCCGAACTTCTTCGCCAGCGAGAGGAGGCCCAGGATGCGGCGAATGCCGGGCTCTCCTTGCTGGCTATAAATAAGGTTGCAGAGTACGCCGATCTGAGTGCCAGCGCGGCCGGCTCGCCACAGTAACTGAGAGACGCGTAGGGGTCTGTGTTTTGGGTGATCCTCTTCTTGGATGCGATACCAGCCGCGCTTCTGGCGCACATGCTCGCGCAGCAACTGGCCGGTCTTGGGATCGAGGATGCGAACGAAGAGTTCGTCCCACTGCACGTTTACTTGTCGTCCGATCCAGCCCGGCGGCAGGCCATAGTAGGCGGCTTCGACTTCGACGCAACCATCCAGATGCACGACCCGCTGGCCATGCTGGTAGTAGCGAAACGGTTCCAGAGGCAGCGGAAGCAGCGCTGGTTTTTCTTCGGCAAACATGACGGCCACCTGCCGTTTGGTGGTGCCGTGGATGCGAGTATCGGCGCAGGTGGTTTCCCAACGATCGAGGTAAGCTTGCGCTTCCTCCAAACTCTCGAAGCGTTTTCCCTGGAGCGCTCGCTGGGCGTGCCCGACGCCGGATTCAACTTTTCCTTTTCGATCAGGATCTTTGATTCGGCAAGGCAGGGCGACGGCGCCGTAGTGCGCCAGCACGTCGCGATAGAGAGGATTGAGGGTGGGATCGTAGATGTCGGGGACGAGCACGCCTTCGCGCAAATTGTCGAGAACGACAACGCGCGTGCTGCCACCGAGTCGACGGAATGCTTTCTCGTGCAGCTCTGCCCAGATGCGCGAACTCGATCGGAAGATCAGGAAGCGTGCCGCTTTGCGGCTGCAACCGAGCGTCATAACGAACAATCGAGTGCGACGATATTTTCTACTCTGGGGATCGCGTACCATCGGCCCCTGACCGTAATCGACCTGGGACTCTTCTCCTGGCGCGGTGACGATCACCGCGCGTGGCTGCGGGGGCTGGCTCCCGCGGAGTTTGCGGACAAAGCGTTTGACGGTCTGATAGCCTCCGCGGAATCCACTCTCGGAAACCAGGTCTTGCCAAATCGCCACCGCATTGCGACCGCGGCTCAGCCCCAGTTCGATCGCGTCACGGAATGGTTCGCAGGCGCTCACGGAGGGAGCAGGCTTGGCGTCTTCTTTTCGGGGAACGCTCCACTCCACGCCAAACCCGGTGGTCACCTCGTTGGCCGCTTTTGCGGGTTCTGCTTTTGCTTTTCCCGTAGAAGAAAGGTTTTCGGGGTTGGGGTTGAGGTTGACCGTGGATGGGGCTGCCGCATCCGACCCGGTGGTCACCTCGTTGGCCGGTTTTGCCGGCGGTCGCCGTCCCCACGCACCCGGCGGTCGCACCGCGATCCCAGCTGCTTTCAGGCAGGCACCGGCAGTTTCTCGACGCACCCCGGTCGCCTGCTCGATGCGCCGCAAAGGCCATCCGAGTCGTCCCAGGGCTATAACTTGTTGTCGTTTCTCTTCGCTCAAGACGTTGCTCATGCCGACGAAGGCTACCGTGCCTTCCATCGGAATCAACGTCCCCAGCCCTATTCTCGTTGGCCGGTTTTGAAGTGACCCTCATTGGCCGCTTTTGGGTGACCCTTGAGGGTGGCTGGAAACCGGGTCAAAATGGTTTGGGGGGAGTATCCTTCGGGAACAATTCGGCTGCGCCCCTGTTGCCCCCTACTATTTTGTTACATCGCCTCGCGCCCGTGGAGACGCTCTGCTTGAAATGGCCGTGCGGGTTGGGTTTCGAAGATACGGACTTCGTATTCTCCCGGCCCTTCGGATCGGGGGAGCACGATAAAGAGCGATCCGAGTGTGCCGTACGACGCTACGAGACCGCATAAGCCGGTGCAAAGGTCGGGGGCAACGCGGTGTGGGCCGTCTGTCATAGCCTCGCAGTCGCGAACGCCACGATCCCAACGAGATTCCAATTTGCATGTTATGCCATTTCCTTTTTGTTGCGGTCAAATTCATTGCACCTCTGTAAAACTCGGTTTACCACCCACCGAAACTCGGACAGCCTCTCAAGGCGCTGACCAGTACACAGCAGGCCGTCATCCAATCGCACCGTGAACCGAGTCGTGCGATCTATCTTGGGGAGCACAAAAAGGTCCTGAACTGCTCTGTTGTGAACGTCCAAACGTACCAGCAACGTGACAAGACGACGTTCCTTCAGCACAGGGTCAACTTGCCAACGAGTCTCGCCTATCCACGGTCGAACTGCCCTGGCAACCAGAACGGAAATCTGCCGCCCCGTTCTCAGGCGCAATCGCTTGCGCCATCGTGTCGCCTCTTGAATTGCCGTCAGTTCTCGTGGAAAAAGTTTCAGCAGTTGCCCTATCAAGTCCTCGCGCAATGCCTGGGTACGATCGCGCGTGTCCAACATTGATACGGTTCTGGCAGTGCGATACCCGATGAGTTCATACGCCCGGCGCACACTTCCGAAGCGCTGTCGATAGGTGGACGACGAAGGTAGGGCAAATGCTTTCATCAGAGTCAGTGACAATCTGCCTTTCTGTGCGAGCAGAAAACGCAACTCATCCAGGAGTTCCTCGTTTGACTTATTGATGGTCCTCCGAAGCAAGACCTGCTGGGCTTTTCTGAAGGTCGCAGAATCCACGATTGGTTCATACGAGCCTGGAGTCAGAATCCACTCTGACGTGGGGTTCCTTGTTACCGGTGCGGAAAGCCGTTGGGACGTCCGACCGTAGACATGGCATCCCATGTATTTGGGATGAGTGAGTATCGCCTTAACAGCGAAGTGGTCCCAGTCCACACCGTTTACATACGGGACCCCGTTTCTGTTTAGCTCTCCCGCAATCGAATGCACGGTACGCCCCTCCGACAGCAGCATCCGATAAATGTCCCGAACGCACTGCACTTCGTGGCGTGGGCCGTGGGCTAGGACTACCCTGTCGGTAGCAATGCTCTTGCATTCTCCGTGGGCCAGTAGTTGTTTTGGAAGTCTGTCAGGTGAGACTAGCATTCGTCGCAGTCCATAGCCTGGAGCGCCGCCTTGTTTGAATCCCAGTCCGGCGAGACGTTTGTGCCCCGCGAGCACTTTTACTCCAAGTTCTCGGCTATACTCACCTGCCATGCTTCGCTTCAATGCCTTCATGACTGAGCTTGGCGTGCTTCCATCATTAGAAAAGACTTCGGCACAGTAGTGAACTGGAACCCCCGCAGCCTTGCACATGAACTCGTAATGGGCAGCTTCGTCGTTGTCCTGAAATCGCCCCCATCTGCTCACGTCATAGACGAGAATCAGTTTGAAGGGGGCGTGTCCGCTCATCACGTCCTGCAATAGCTGTCGAAGGCCGGATCGCCGCCTCAGCACG
The DNA here is from genome assembly GCA_050745885.1 of Terriglobales bacterium. Classification (GTDB taxonomy): domain Bacteria; phylum Acidobacteriota; class Terriglobia; order Terriglobales; family Acidobacteriaceae; genus JAIQFF01. The sequence goes on along the minus strand of JBOGLD010000112.1, from coordinate 67,191 downwards.
ACACCGCTTTTGGCAGCGTCGGTGTAGGTTTGGGTGACGGAGAATCCGTACTTGTCGGCGTATTGACGTATGGCAGATTCCTGATTGTTCAGCGAATATTGCTGGTGTTCGGTTGACATCCGCAGATATTGGGCAGCGGCTATAGGGACAGTTGCACACATGGCAAGTTCTCCTGATCTGCTCAGCCTTAAAAAAGCCGAGGGCTCGGCAGTCAGTGCCGAAAGTTCGGCAGCCTTCTGCTGTTGATGAACCTTACTCCTTAAGTCGGGCCGTTGTCGCAAGCCAGAACCTTGGCATGGCGGTTGCTAGACAGGCAATGAATGCCCGAGAAGAGAGATGCCTGTGGACACGGATCGCCTCGCAAAGCTCAAATCAGAACTGATTGCAATAGATTTGTGGGACAGTCACTACTACCGTACGCAGCTGCGCGATGAAATCGAGGAAGTCTCTTACCGTCATCGACAGGAGAGGCGGGAAGAAATCTTGAGCGAGATCCTCCGTATTACGGGAGCTGACCCTCGTGCTTTCCGACTGAGCTTTCTTTAGGCAGTGGTGTAGGATAGCCGGGGTTCAATTTCCGCCAAACTTCGACTCGTAGCGAAGTCCTCCTTTTTGGAGGAACTCATGCCAAGCCGTATTCCCGTCGGCGCGCCCAGCCTCATTCCCGCCGCACAGTACGTAAGAATGTCAAAAGACCTTCAAGAATACTCAATTGAGAATCAGAAGGCCGCGATTGAACGATACGCCGCACAGCACGGCTTCGTTGTCATCAAAACCTATGCGGACGCTGGCCGGAGCGGAGTGGTGTTGAGGCACCGTGAGAGCCTCAAGGAGTTGCTGCGCGATGTTGTAGCGGAAAAGACCCAGTACAAAGCGATTCTGGTGTACGACGTTAGCCGCTGGGGTCGTTTCCAAGACTCGGATGAAGCGGCAGCCTACGAATTTCTCTGCAAGCGTGCCGGCATTCCAGTCCACTATTGTGCCGAACAGTTCTCGAATGACGGAACGCAACCTAGTTCGATTATGAAAGCCCTAAAGAGAACCATGGCGGCTGAGTTCAGCCGGGAGTTGTCCGTCAAGGTTTTTGATGGTCACAAACGGCTGGCGCTGATGGGGTTTCGGATGGGCGCAATTCCTGGATACGGACTACGCCGGATGATGATCGGTTCGGATAGGAAGCCAAAACAAAAATTGAGTACCGGAGAGATCAAAGCTCTCACGACGGATCGCGTGATATTGATTCCAGGGCCGAAGAAAGAAGTCGAATGCCTACGAAATATTTTTGCGATGGCTCTCAAGAAAATGAGTTTCAGCAAGATCGCCCGACACTTGAATGAGGCGGGTATTTCCTTCCTAGGCGGAAGGCGGTGGACGAATGGTACTATCGCGAGAACGCTGAGAAATCCCAAATATGCTGGATGGAACACATGGAATCGCTCAACCAGAAGACTGTATAGTCCGGTCGCTCCTGTTCCCCCCGAGCAGTGGGCCGTTAAGCCCGATGCTTTCGTTCCGGTCATCGACCAGAAAACATTTGATCGAGTTCAACTCTTGCTGCAACAACGAGCACGGAGAACATCCGACGAAGAACTCTTGAAGGGCTTGAAGAGGCTACTAAAGCGATATGGGAAGATAACTGAACCTTTGATTGCCAAGGCACCAAATCTGCCCGCGATTACCACGTACTACCACCATTTCGGTTCCCTTCGGCGCATATATAACATCCTTGGCTATCGGTTTTCCAAAGATGCTTTCATCAGAGCGGACAGCCGAATGGGCACGCTGAGCTTGCGCGCAAAACTACTCAGCCGGATTGCCGTTATGTTTGGGCACAGCATGACGGTTTTTCACTTACCTCGCAGGATGCGCTCGTTAATTCGATTTGACGATTCTGTTTGCGTCTCCGTGATCCTGTGTCCAACCTGTCGCACACCTGAAGGTCACCTGCGTTGGAAGCTCAATCCGATTCCCGAGGAAGCTAATTTTGTAACCCTTCTTTGTAGACTGAATACCAAGAATGACGATTTTGATAACTTCCTCATGTTTCGATCTATGAATAAGTTGAAACCATGCAGGCTCAAAGAAAATAGTGCATGGTTTGGAACGGGTGTTCCGCTGAAGGACCTGTCCCAACTCCACGAAGTTGCCAGGCAACTACGCGCCGATGCCGCCACGGCGGGTCCGTCCTGAGGCTATTGCCCATCATCTTTGACGTTAAGCAGTACGAACCCCTGCTGATCAAGGGTGCCGTCTATCTTTCGCGTTGCGATTCCCACAAACATTTGACCGGGGTATTTGAAGATAGCTTGAGTCATCGGCCGGGTATCGCGTTTTTAGAAACGCCACTTTGGTATCTCACATCGAACGAAGGTGTCCAAATGGAACCCCTCATTCCAGCAGTCTGCGAGAAACTGGAATTTCGCGGCCGGCCCTGTGAAGGACTCCAAACAGCGATTGCAGGAAAAGAGGCGCGGCTACGAGCACTGTGGACCACAAGATTGGCTCATCAAATGACTTCACTCCCTCCATTTGAAGAGGTCTTCAGGGCATTGCGGAGAACACTCCGCCAGGCGGAGCTGCCATGAGCCAGGCCACGGCAGCGCTCCTCTTGCGCGCCCTTTGGCTTGACGCACGCCACAGAGGCGGGTACTATCGGCCCGAAACCAGTCCCCCCTCTGCGGTATGTGTCATGCCACGCTCCACGGTGCACCCGATTGTGCAGATCGATAAGTCGATCTTCCATTTCGGTTTCATACTCCTGCCACTTCACGCCATCCGCATATTATTCCGGCCGCAATTGTGGAGAGTATCTGCGGGCTATCATTGGTGTGGGGGGTGGCCACTCTGTTTGGCCCTTCCCCGGTTGCATGGCGCACCACGCTGATTGCCAACTTGGTGCCGCTCGGCGGAGTTTTATTAGGTATGGCTGCGCTGGCCGCGGGTAGGGGTCCGCGCACAGCAAGGAACGACTTGTACCATCACACAATGCTGGTACTGATTGGCACCAGCCTCCTCATCCTGTTTTTCGCGAGGGCAGCACTGGATCGCTGAGACAGCACCATTGAAGGAAGACCTATTTCTTTTTTTTCGTTGCGGGTGTCCATGAAGTCGGCAAGCCGAAAGTAGACCAGATGGACACCGAACGAAGCAGTACCGGGAAGTCGGCTAGGGGAATACTAAGGTCTCCACCCGCTCCTCATGAGGGTGTGTTCGGATCCAGACCGATGTGATCATTCACGGCGTTGTGCGAAGATCTCATTGGAAAAATGAGCAGAAGCCCAACCCCATGGTTGGGCTTCACTGCTCTTTAGACTCAGTGGGATGCCCCGCCACTTTGACAGGTCTTGGAAATATGTTTGAAGGAAGTAACGTCGATCGTTTCGTGAGCTTGTCCCATCGTGCTGCCGGCGGCTGCGCCACTCGTCGATGCGGATGCCGCACTTTTGGTGCCAGTCACCTTCATTTCGTGACCGACATGCTCATTCAGTTTTGCAGTGTCGCCGGTCAAGTCAAAGGTGTTACCCTTTTTGTCGGTCAGCATGTAATTCCCCGCCGAACCGCTCAAGCAGCCCTGGACGGTTGTTTGGCTACCGGTATTGGCAGACTTCTTTTGGCTTGGATAGTTCTGCCCGGCGGCCCAGGTCGCACCGAGCAGCAGCACTGAAAGGACTAGTAGATGTCGCACAGAAACCTCCAAATTCAGCTTTTTGTATATGCGTTTTGTATATGCGTTGCACGCGCTCTAAGTTGCGAGTGAATTTAACAGGGCCGGCTTGGTCGCAGTTCGGCGCTTGGGAACGCAGCCACGCACCGCGTCGACGGCTTCAGGCACAGATTAAAGGGCTACCGGTTCCTCCTTGAGCAAGCGAGGTACTTGAGGGTTTCGAGGATATGGGAACGAACGGTTCGTCCAGCCGGTACAAAACACCCAAAGGACACAGCCCACATGGTTGAAATTGGCTCCTTCATCGTACGTTGCACGCTCGATTAACCGGTGAGGCGTCGTATGCAAAGCCAAATACACGCCTGACGCAGGCACCAACTCGCCGTCCTTAAAAGTGTTGAACACCCCCATCAAATCCTCTGGTTATTAGTGGTTTATCGATCACTGCAGGATAGCTTGAGCCTTTGTTCGCCAAGGTCGCAATACAGCTTTTGCTGCATATTGCGATTTATTTTCATGCTGTCTCTAGGTCGACGGACTTCGAACCGATCAGGACCGCGCGGTTAACCCTTCTGTTTGCGACAAGTTGGCCGCGGATCTGCCAGGCGGAGCCAGTCATCGAACTTGGACGACAGTCGGCCCTTGTTCTTGGATTTGGGGGAGGAGTTCGGACTGAGCTACCGCCGGCGGGCTATAAGCGGATTCCCCGATCAGATTGGACCTCTGGAAGGGCAGTTGCCCGCCGCCGCTGTCTCGGGGCGAAGGCTGGCCAGTTTTTCACCCAGAAGCTTCATCGGACTGTTCCTGAATTTGACTCGCGCATGCCCCCGTTTCTGTGAATTTCCATCCTGCGCCCCGCGCTCCTATCCCGACAGCATATATACTTGCAGAATTCGAGTCCCAGTGTGGTAGATGGCGAGCAAGCCTTTAGGAGGATCAATGTCTCTGAAACTTCGAACAGTTGGGGCTTTGCTGGCTGCCTGCACCTTTGTGCCATGCGCCAGCGCGCAGCAGAACGAACTGTCCGGTCTCCTCGGACGCACTTTTATCAGCGATCAAGGCATTAGGGGAGGAACCTTCTTCGATAACAACGTGCATTTCGGCAAGGGCCTGACTTTTGAAGGGAATTATGCTCGTCGCGTGCTGGGACCAGGTTTCGCCTCGGTCTCGCTTGAGGTGCCCGTCGTCGTCAACTGGGACGAAGACTTGAATTCCGATGCCCGTCAGATACCGGAGAGTTTTAGGTCTTACTTTGTGACTCCTTCAGCACGCCTAAACATTTTTTCCAATGCGGCCGTCTCTCCGTGGGTCAGCTTCGGTGGCGGGTTCGGGCGTTTCGGTGAAAGCTCCACTGCGCTCTCCGCCCTACCGAACACAGGTAAAACGGGAACCACAACAGGAGTCGTACAAGCTGGTGTGGGACTGGATGTGAGAGTCGTTGGCAGGTTTAGTGTGAGGGGAGAAGCACGCGATTTTTGGTCGGGTGTACCACAACTCAATGTTGACACCGGCAAGAGCCGTCAGCACAACTTCTTTGTGGCGGCCGGGATCGTCTGGCATTTTTGAATGCAGTGAGACGGTTCACTTGACGGTTTCCCCCAGAAAGCCGCTGTCGCGCTGCGTTTCGCCTACTACAATTTCTGCTGTGTGCGTTCGAGTTTGCGCGTCACGCCCGCGATGGAAGCGGGTTTGACCACCATGTTTGGACGGTTGCTGAACTGCTCCGGGTGGCATAAACTCGCCGCCTTCTTTTGTCGGGGTGCTCAACGCCATTTGATCTTTGTGTAAACTGCCCAAATCAGGATTGCCTGTTATCCCAAGAGCCCATTCGGCTCCGTTTTGCTAGCCTTGAACGAACAACCAACGGTCGAGTAGGGTGGCCCGAGGATGGAACCGCGCTATTTCTTGCAGGTCCGGCATAACAGGCTTGTGTCCGCTCATTGCCAAGCCGGTCCACGCGATTTCCCACAGGCGCGGATGCCTTGCGCAATGTCGGGGTCTAGTACCGACATTCCGCGCAGCCGTCGGATCACGCGCGCCTCCAAGCACTAACATCATTCGATCGCAATCGGGCGGCAGCCCTCAGCGGAGACAAACTAGGCAACTTTCAGCCCATTCGGAACCATGGGCAGTGAGCGGATCCGTACACCCGTCGCATCGAAAATGGCGTTGCCGATGGCCGGAGCTAACCCGACCATTGGGCATTCGCCGGCGCCCGCCGAAGGGATGTCCTTGCGATCGAGGAGGACGGTCTCGATCGTGGGCACATCGCGGAACCGCGGAACCCGGTAGCTCGAGAATTGACCGTTTAGGACACGTCCGTTTTCGAACTCGATGGCCTCGAAAAGCGCGCCGCCCAATCCCATGATGTTCGAGCCCTCAATCTGATTCCTCAGGTTGTCGGGGTTGACGATGGCGCCACATTCGAAAGCCGACAGCACGCGCAACACCCTGACTTCGCCGCCTTTTCGATCGACCATGACCTCTGCGCAGGTCGCGATGTTTCCAGCCTTCTCGAATCCACCGCCCATTCCGACGCCATGGCTCGCGGCTTTCGTCTGACCCCAGCCGAACTTCTTTGCGGCTGCTTCAAACACGGCGCGCAGGCGTTCGTTCTTCAGATTCCTCAGGCGGAACTCCAGCGGGTCCATGTTCACCAGGTGAGCCAGTTCATCCATGAAGGATTCGCGGGCGAAGTGATTCGCTGTGGCCGCCAACGCGCGGTACGAACCCTGTCGCAAGGGAGAGCGCGAGGGATGAAATTCGATCCGCTGGTTCGCAATATCGTAGTAAGTTCGGATTCCTGCCGTGCCGGAATTGTAATTATGAAATTCCCAGGCTGCGATTGTGCCGTCGCCGCGAACACCGCTGCTGACTTCGATAACGCCTGCCGGACGGAAATATGCCCAGGTGAATTCTTCTTCGCGGGTCCACACCAGCTTGACCGGCCGCTTCGCCGCCCGCGCCAGTCGTGCCGCTTCAATCGCTGCTTCCCCAGTGTGCTTGCCCCCGTACCCCGATCCCGTATCCGGCATCAGCACGCGGACGCTTTCCTCTGGAATCCGAAAGGCCTCGGCCAGTTCACTCCGCACGCCGAAAGGCCGCTGCGTGCCCGTCCAGACGGTTAAATTGTCGCCCGCCCATTGCGCCAAGGCAGCGCGGGGTTCGAGCGCCGCGTGGGCGATATAGGAGACGGTGTAAGTCTGTTGCAGGCGATGATCGGCAGACGCTAGCGCTTTTTCCACCGAGCCTGCCTCGTAGCGGGACGCGTCTCCTGTCGGGTCCTTGCCTTCGGTCGCATTCTTCTTCAAATACTCAAACAGCTCTTTGTTCGAGGGCTGCGGTTCAGCCTTCCACTCCGCGCGAATGGCGCCGACGGCACGAGAGGCAATTTCTGCGCTGGGAGCCACGACTCCGACAAAATTGCCATCGCGGGCAACGGTGACCCCCGGAATTTGTTCAGCTTCGTGCGTGTCAATAGAAAGAAGAGTCGCTCCGAAAGCCCTTGGCCGTAGAATCTTGCCGTGGAGCATTCCCGGCAGTTTCTGGTCGGACGGAAACCGATGCTTCCCCGTGACAAAATCCCGCCCATCGACTTTTGGCAGTGATTGACCTTGAACCGTCCACTGAGCCGCCGGAATGAGAGCCTCTTCCGTGGAGATGGTTTGGGTGAGCTGTTGCGCTTTCACCAGGGCTGCGTATTCGAGAGATCGTTTGGTCGCTGGATCGGTGACTCTGCCGTCAACAGCGATCAGGCGTTTGCGATCGGTCTGCCATTCGGCTGCCGCCAAACCAATCAGCAAATCGCGAGCGGCTACGGCAACTTTCCTCAGTTGTGGACTCATGGTCGGGGTGGTGCGACTGCCGAAGGTCCCCATGTCGAACGGAGTAAGCTGCGTATCACCCATCACCATTTGGATTCTGTTCAGCGGGACATGCAGTTCTTCAGCGACGCACTGGCTGAGAGATGTCCGTACGTTCTGCCCGACCTCCACCTTGCCGGTGTAGACCGTCACTACGCCGTTTTCTCCAAGATGCAGCCAAGCTCCGATTTCCTTTGGGAGCGATTCGTCCGTCCGCCTGACTGCACCCGATTCCTGGAGTGCGTGGGCATTCTTCAGTACACCGACAATCAAAATGCCGGCGCCAAGGAATTTGAAAAACTCGCGCCGATCAACTTCGAAGCGGTACACGGGCGGCGCGCCAAGTTCGTAGCGTTCGGGTTCCAGCGGAATTTGGAAATCTGGCTTGCCGCTCATTGGCGGACTCCTTCATGGAATGATTCATGGTTTTCGCCGCCCGTTGGATCGCAGCCACGATACGTGGATGGGTTCCACAGCGGCATATGTTGCCTTCCATGGAATGCGAGATGTCGGCGGCGGATGGGTTGGGGTTCGCGCGCAAGAGCGAAACGGCCGTCATGATCATCCCAGACGTGCAGTAGGCGCATTGCATCGCTGCCTCCTCAAGAAAGGCCTCCTGCAACGGATGCAAATGGTCACCCTGGGCAAGGCCTTCAATCGTCGTGATTTCCTTCTGACCGACGGCGCCCAACGGGGTGATGCATGACCGGCGGGGACTGCCCTCGATCAGGACCGTACAGGCGCCGCACAGTCCTTCCCCACAGCCGTACTTGCTCCCCGTCAGATCAAGTTGATCGCGCAAGACGCTGAGTAGACTGAGATCCGCGTCCGCATCAATGGTGCACGGGCATCCATTTACATTTAGCTTCGTAACCTGAGCCATGCGAAAACCTCGTGATCGCATCAACAAACACTAATCCGAGAGAATCTGGGCGATGCCGAGAATGGTCGAGTAGGCTGACTTGCGCCGGTTCGGGGCCTCTCCCGGTTTAGACAATGCTCGTGTTGGAAGACCAGGGCCCCACGCGCAGCCCCTTGGCAATCGAGATGTCATTGACCACATACCCTTGGGGCCTCATGTCTCGGAACGCATGCTGGAGATCAAGCTCAGACTCGAAGGGGCAGCGAGTCCTGTCCGGGGCTCTCTTAGTTTTATCCAGTTAGAATGGAGGATGAATAGACGTAGCAGTGTTGCAGAAAAACACCACAGCCTACTTGCTCGGGCTCACGGGCTCATCGCTCTGGAGCAGCACCCATGTCGCCAATCCGCCGACCGCGCCGACGCCGATCCCGATCGCGAGGGGAGAGTCCAGGATCCCCCCACTTGCGCCCGGAACAGCTCCGCCACCTTTTCTTCTTTTCTTCTTCTTGGTCTTCTCTGGCTGCGGTTGTGATTCCTCTCGCGTGGTTTGCTGACCCTGTGCCAGGGTGGTCGTCCCGGCGCCATCGCTGACGGTCAGATCGCCTTTCTGAGCCGTGATTCGAATCTGGCCATCCACCTTCGTCACATCAAACTGTGTCCAAACGCTCTCCCTGGGCATCACGGTGACTTCGCCCGCTTGAGTTGCCATTCCTTTTGAAGTCGATACCGCGATGCCTCCGTGCTCCAATTTGACCGCGTTCCCCTCAAATTGCACCAGGGAGTCGGAGAGGACCATCAAACTTGTGCCCGAAGCGTTGATCTTGGCAACAGAACCCGCAGTCGTTTGCACCAGATCTCCGGAAAAGATGGCCGACGATCTTGGCAAAGTGCTGCCATTGAGGCTAGCGGCTCCGTTACTGTACACCATGGCAATACCAGAGTCCGCTGCCAACAGGGCAGCCGGCGTAACTACAACCATGATGCAGATTAGGACCTTTTGCAGACGGGCCGATAGCATTCCACCGCTCCGATAAACTGGGATAATCAAGTTGATGGTAATCCGGAGTGCCTTCTCAGTCAATCGCTTTCGCCCGGCGCCAGTTACTTTGGCCGTTCTACTCCCACATCGGCAGCGAGACCTCGATCCCGTCCAGCCCACCCGATCCGCGCCGAGGCGTCAACTGGGGACGGAGATGCTCCACCTCTTTGGTATTCATACACTCAGCTTGGGAGAGACTAGACTTTTCTGGCTCCAGCGTCGGAAATCCGACCCGCGGCGCGCACACCTCGTAACATGGCAAACACGCTCGCTGCACAAAGGAACTGGACAGAACGGCTTCAAAAGAACTTCTCTCTCAATTCCGCCGGATCAAATTGACGTATAACGCTACGTAAGCTGGGTGAGTGCCGTAACGCAGTGCAGATTCGAGTTTCGCTGGATTCAGCCCTTTTGGGGCATGTAGACTCTCGGTTTGCGTCAGTCGGGCAAGGAGGCGCGTCCCTTGATCGGGCCCCTCGAGGACAACATGGATATCCCACCACAGGAGTTTAAGGTTTTAGTGGCAGATGACTCACCCGTTTACCGCAAACTCGTGAACAAGCCATCCGCGTCCACAGGATTTCTTGGCTCCGGCATTCATGGTCTTCATAGCAGTTTCGTCGCCACGGTCTAGCTCGCGACCACCGGTTACCCATAAGGGGCGTAACGTTGCCGGCTAGCGGAATCCTGCCGAAGTTTCGGCGCCGACTGCCGAGTCTTCGTCTCGTCTACGTTGGCCAGGAGAATCGCAATACCGCTCCCATAGCCGCTGCTCAATACCCACGAATCTCAACCGAAAGCCGCACACCATGAGCTGATGTGCAAGCCTGCTGGGATCCCCGGGCACTATTGTGCCGAACCCTCTCCAACGATGGAAGCACGCCAAGCTCAATCATGAAAAGGCGCTAAAGCGAAGCATGGCGGGCAAATATGGCCGAGGACTTGAAGTGAGGGTTTGCGGAGGGCACAAGCGTCTTGCTGAACTGGGCTTCAAAAAGAACTGGGTTAGTTGAGCTGGAATATGGGGGACTTTGACGCAGGACGTATCATGGTTAGGCGAGACCGGATCATCCCTAGGACACTAGAAGGGACCAATGCATGGCGTCACTGAAGCTTCTTGTCGTAGAAGATGACATTGCAAGTCTGGAATTGATGACCGAAGTCTTCACATCCCTGAAGGCGGAGGTCTGTCCGATCAGTGACAGCGTGAAAGCAGCTGATCTAGTGAACCAACAGAAATTTGATGGCATCTTCTTGGATTTGGAAATGCCAAACATGAATGGCTTTGATCTTGCGCGCCGGATCCGCAAGTCGTCCTGGAACAAATCTGCCCCAATTGTCATTGTGACAGGACGTGATGACAGGCGCACCATGCAAGAGGTTTTTGCCCTTGGAGCTACGTTCTATCTCCAGAAACCCGTAGACCGACAGCGCCTGACCGGCCTGTTCCGCATCGTCCGGGGCGCCCTTCTCGAGAATCGGCGTCGGCACACAAGGGTTCCACTCCAGACAGCGGTGACTTGCAGTACACGCTTTCGAACGATGCAGGGAGTTCTCTGGAACCTGAGCTCGGGCGGAACTCAGGTCGAAATCGGTAATCTGCAGCCGCGGGATTCTGTGACACTATCCTTTCGATTACCCCATTCCGGAATAGCGATCGATGCGGTCGGAGTGGTCGTCTGGGTAAAAGAACAGCGACAGGGAATCCAGTTCACCAACATCAGTGCACAAAATCGGCAGGCGATCCAGGAATTCATTGCCGAAGTAGAGAAACTGGACTGACTCGGGCTAACAGCCTCGTCTAATTCCGGTTGCCCGCGGCTTTTGCTGCTTGTTTCTCACGGGTGGCTTCGGTCCCGGATTGCCTGGCGGCAGCGTGCCGGTCTTCTTTCTTACTCAACAAACGTTCCAGTTGCTCGGTAAGTGCTTTCGCATCGATCGGTTTCGAGAGGTATCCATCAAAGCCCGAGGAGAGAACGCGTTCCTGGTCTCCACGCATGGCATACGCCGTAACCGCGAGTACCGGCAGAGCGGCCATGCCAGGATTCTCCCTGATCGAGCGCACTACGGCAAAGCCATCCAGTACCGGCATGCCGATATCAAGTAGCAGAATGTCGGGTTGCGCCTGTTCGATCATGCGGAGGGCCTCCGCACCATCGCACGCCTCGACAACGGCGTAGCCACGGGCCTCCAGCAATTCGCGGAATAACTCGCGATTGGTGGCATTATCTTCAGCAATAAGAATCTTGGTCATGACTGCCCCGCGGATTTTGCCAGCTTGCGGCCCCGAACAACCCGGCCCACCTCGGCAATGAGTTGTCGCTGCCACGAGCCGTTTTTGTGAAACAGGGCCTGGGTTTCGCGAGTAAGAAGGTCGATCTCCTCTTGGGCCAGAGTCTTGCCCGTCATCACAAGAATAGGCAGTTCTCTCAGAGTGACCTCTTTCCGTACATGCCGGATCACGTCAAAACCATCCATGCCCGGCATCAACAGATCGAGCAAGACTGCACTCACCAGTTTTGAAGAGAGCACTTCTAAAGCTCTGGCTCCGCTTTGCACGCTAAGAGTCTCGTATCCGGCAGACCGGAGCGTCTCCTCCAACAACTCTAGAGTCTTGGGATCGTCGTCGATCAGCAGAATCGTGGCGTCATCGTCATCGGCAGCAGCCGGCACATGTTTACGGACGGCTTCGAGCAGCACCGGTTTGCGAATCGGCTTGATGAGGTAGTCCGCCGCACCCAAGGCAAACCCCACCTGTTTTTGGTCCACGATGGAGACAATAATGATCGGAATGTGGGCCGTCTCAGGCCTTTTTCTTAGCTCGACTAGGGTGTCGAAGCCATTTCCGGCCGACATAAAGACGTCCAAGGTGATAGCGTCCGGACGCAATTCCTTGGCTCTTGTAACGGCTTCGGCTCCCGACTCAGCCATGGCGATCTGATATTCCGAGTCCAGGTAGCTGGCAAGAAGCTCCCGAGCTGGGACTTCATCGTCCACCACCAGGATAAGGGGCTGCACGCGCCGTGCGCTCGACCCACCGGGAGCATTCGCCGACTCACCAAGCGGAACAACGCTAAGGGCCGTTCTGATTCCGGCTGGAAGGGTAAAAACGAATCGGCTGCCTCTGCCAAGCTGGCTTTCCAGGGAAATTTCTCCCCCTTGCTGCTCAACGAGACGCTTCGTAATCGCGAGCCCAAGGCCGGTGCCTTCATGGGTCGCGTCAGCCGCTCCCTCAACCTGTCGGAACTCCTCGAAAATAAGTGCCTGATCCTCGGCCCGAATTCCGATGCCGGTATCGGTTACAGATATGCGGACCGAATTTCCGTCCTCCTGGCAATCGATATCGATGCGGCCTTCCTTGGGTGTGAACTTGACGGCATTGCTAATCAGGTTGTACAGGATCTGCTTGAAGCGAACCCGGTCGGCGTAGACGGCCCAATCCGTCTCTAATGTCTGATGTACCTGGATATTCTTCGCCATGGCTAGGGGACGGATGGTGGAGAGAACCTCTGGTAATGCATCTTTAACCTGAAAATTCTCGCAGCGGAGTTCGAGTTGTCCGGCCTCGATCTTGGAAAGGTCCAGGATGTCGTTGATTAGCTGCAACAGATGTGACGATCCCTGCTTGATATGATTCACAAAGCGCTTCTGTTTGTCATTGAGCTGGCCAGCAGTTTGCTCAGCCAGAAGGTCCGAAAAGCCCACTATCGCGTTCAGTGGAGTTCGCAACTCGTGGCTCATGCTGGCCAGGAACTTGCTCTTCATCCGGGTGGCTCGCTCGACTTCGCGGTTTTGGAGCTCCAGGGCCTTATTAACGGCGGCCAGTTCGGCAGTCCGCGCCTGAACTCGCTGCTCCAGCTCGTCGTGTACCCTGCGCAGGGACCCCTCACGCTCCTGAATCTGTTCCAACATCTCATTGAAAGCTCCAATCAGGAGATCGGGTTCGTCATGGTTGCCGGTCGGAGTCGCCCTCATGGAATAGTTCTTGTCGCGGGAAACGATCCGGGAAACCTCTGCTAGATGAACGATGGGTTCAGCGACGGATCGCTGGAACAAGAATGCAACTAGAAGGGCGGCAATAAGTGAAACCAACAGTACAATGGCGGCAATTCCCGCATATCTCTTAAACCGTCGCGTCATTTCCTGTAGATCAGAGCGGATGTACACGACGCCGGTTGGCTTGCCCTGAAACACGATCATGTGTACTAGGACGAGTTGACCATCCTTGAACCAGTGGGTTTCCGCCTGTCCAGAGGGGATCAGCGGCAGTTTGAGATCCTGGCTACCACCATCTCGCCGATAGGTAGCGAAGGGCCGGCCGTCCAGCGTGTAGATTCCCGCCGATACGACATTGGGGGCGACCTTTAGCGCCGACAAAGTGTTCTCCGCGGAATGCGGATCACTGAACAAAAGGGCGGAGACCGAATTGGACCCGGCGACCTGGGCCTCGATCGACAGGTTGTGCACCAGGCCGTCTCGAAAGCTGACCATGTCGTAGGCGATAAACGCCGCGCAGGCCAGCAACAATGCGGCGCCACTGACCATAATGTTCATTCTGGTCAGCTTCGTGGTAATCGAGCAGTGGCGGACTCTGAGCATGTTTTTGTCAGTCTCCCAGCTAGGGATCTCTCCTTACGGCGGTCGCCACCTTGAGCAGTTCGGAGCTCAGAGTGAGGCCGGCACGTTGTACCGCGGTGAGGTTGACCTCAAAGCGAACTTTCTTCCCTTCAAGGACAAACTGGATCATGCCGCCGCGCTGCGAGAATTGCGGCATATCGCTCACGGTTAGAACAGCTCCCTTATCGAGGGCTTCCATGATTTTGTTTAGCCGACTGTCCTCCGTGGCGCTCATGAACAGGATCTGGCACCTGACCGCTTCCTGCGGACTAGAGATTCGTTTGGCGGCGACGCTTTTCCCGCCTATGGTTTCGCCGGCAAGGGTGGAATCGAGGGTCGGCCCAAAAGGATCCTGACCGAAAACACAGACATTGAAGGAATCACTTTTGCTCGCGACACTGACAGGCCATTCGACGAAGCGGCCAAAATTGTAGAGATAAACGGCCTTTACGTCGTAGTCCGTAGGCTTCGATCCCTGTGCCCGCAGATGTGGAGCGGCAACTAACGCGCCCAGGAGGGCCACAGCCATTAGCCCTAGAGGAGGACGGCAAATACGCCGAGCGCGATGTCCGTGGGGGATGTAACCGGGAGATTCTGTGTCGCGAGCGTGGCTCATGGAGATCAATCCTCTGGGTGTCTCCACGTGATCTGGGCGTAGACGCTTCGCTTGATCCCAACCAAGGGGCTAATGTCGTGGCCGAACTCGGGATGGTGAGGCTGGAATAAGTTCTCGCCGGCGACGGACAATTCGAACTGTCGGGTGGCTCGCCAGGCAAAATGCACATCCGCTGTGCTGTAGCTCTTCACCAGTTGGGCCGGCAACGCGCTCATGTAGCGGTAGGTCTGATCAAACTCAAATCCTTTGGGAAGATTGAATCGAGATCGGAAGGTTACCTGGTTGTGTGGACTTGATCCCTCGTCCTGGGTCACATACCCTCCCCCGTCAGGCACTCCCGGTTTACTCTCTAAATTCAGGTTCAGGTAAGAATATGTGGCCTTCATCTGCCACCAGGGAGCCGGCCTCCAGTCGGGAGCGACTTCGAATCCGTCGGTACTGCCTCGGAGCCCGTTGACATAGGGCAGGCGAATGGTGAAGTGCAATGGCGTAGGCGTGGGGTCGACAGTCAACCCTGGTGCTCCAAGGCTGATTAGGTCGTTATAGTCATTGTGGAAAACTGCGATATCTACGTAGAACTTTGGAGTTACCAGCGTCCGGTACCCGGCTTCATAACCAATCAAACGTTCGGATGTCAATTGGTGGTTGCCCTCGATTGCGACGTAGATCAGCGGATTGGCGATTCCAAAGTCTGTAAGGTGAAAGTCTTCTTCGATGCGGGAGGGAGTCCGCACCGCGCGCGTGACCGCCGCCCAGAACGTCTGCCGCGGGGTGATCGACCACAAACCACGTATGCTCGGCTGGAACTCGAATCCGGTGTAGTTGTTGTGTTCGAGCTTGGAGCCAACCATCAGCGAGAACTTGTTGGGCACGATGGCGATCTCATCCTGCACGAATCCGCTGTAAACGTTGTTTGCGATGTCATGAGGGATGAAATCAAGCGTGGGGATGGTCTTTACGAACTCGCTCGGGCTAAAACGGGCACCCAGTCCCCAGATGAAATTCTGACGCGCTCCCAGGACCAGATGGTGAATGAAGTCAACATCGAAGGTGTTGCGCGTCTCTTCGTAGTGAGGGGCGAGGGCATAAGTGCGATCGTAGTAGGCCTGAATTTGGATGTCGGAGCCTTCGCGCAGATCGTGTCGCCACCGCGCCAGCAGGTTGCCTCCTGATACCGCCACAGCCTGATCAGAGATAATTTGTTCGGGCGGTGTGAACGATCCGAAGCCCACTGCCTCACCAACCCCGCCTTTGTACATGTCGCCCTGTATCGTTAAATGGTCGTTGCTTCGAACATCCCAATCTGTTCGGAAGCCTAATTGTCCCATTCGCCAGGTATCGAACCCTTGTTCATCAGAATGGAAACCAGCTCCGCGGCTGAAGCCCTTACCGTACATGCGGTAGTCCAAGTTGCTGCCGTTTCCCGCTCCGTAGCGGAAACCGCCGATGCCTTGATCGATGTTTCCGCCGCCGGCGGAAACAAGAGCGCCGTGGGTTTCTTTCGCACTCTTGGTGATGATGTTGATTACTCCGGTGACCGCGTTGGCTCCCCAGATCGTGCCCCCGGGGCCGCGAATAACTTCGATGCGTTCAACATCTTCGAGCAGTATTCCGTCCTGGAGGGCCCAGTAGACGCCGGCAAAGAGCGGGGTATAAAGGCTCCTACCATCCACCATGACGAGCATGGACTTGGAGAACTGGTCGGCAAATCCGCGAATCCCTACCGCCCAATGGTCGTTATCAATTCGGCTTACCTGTACACCTGGAACCAGCCGCAGGACTTCAGGAATACTGGTAGCCCCCGAGCGACGAATGTCTTCGTTCGTAAGAACGAAGATGGCCGCGGGAATCTTCCAGACCTCTTCTGGCTCTTTGGACACTGTGGTCACTTCGACGTCGCCCAGTTGAGCCAGGCTCAACTGCTTCAATGGTTCACCGTTCTTTTGTTCTGGTTGCGAATCACCTAGAGCCTCATTGACCAAGCCCATGAGCACGACGAGGACGATGACAGCAATGGGTCGCCGAATCGGGCAAAAAACCTTGTTCATGAGTGCTCCCTGCACGGAATATTCCTGTTCTTAACTCCCCGCGCCTGCAGTTGCACTGCGTGACAGGAAATCTGCAGTACCGCTACTGACCAGCCGCTCGAACTGGTCGAAAATGTGAGGATCCCACCAGCCTTTGTTGACCTCTTGTTTCATGGTTTGCAGCGCGTCGGTGATGGAAAAGGCCTTCTTGTATGGTCTGTCGGTGGTCAGCGCATCGTAAACATCGACGATTTGCAGTGCCCTGGCGGTTACAGGAATTGCTTCTCCCCGAAGTCCATCCGGGTACCCAGAACCGTCAAATTTTTCGTGATGGTGTCGAATGATCGGAAGCACGAAACGAAACGATTTCAACGGCGCGCAGATGCGTTCGCCCACGACCGGGTGCTCATGTATCAGCTTCCATTCGTCGCCGGTCAAGCTACCGGGCTTTAGCAGAATTGCATCTGGTACCGCAATTTTCCCAACATCGTGTACGACTCCGGCACGTCGCAACGCGATAATTTGATCTTTTGAGAGCCCGAGGTGTTCACCGAGGCGCGCTGAATACTCTGATAAACGTTCACAATGACCGTGCGTGTATGGATCCTTGCCCTCAATGCTCCTCGCCAGCGTAAACAGAACAGATTCGGCTCGCTCCAATTCGTCTGTGCGCTGCTTGAGCTTCAAGAGCGACCTTACACGAGCAAGCAGTTCGGTTCGATCTACCGGGCGAGTCAAAAAGTCATCGGCTCCAACCTTGATTCCCTCCAGCCGGTCCTGCTTGTCAGACAATGCCGTAACCAAAATCACGGGTACCAAGTATGTGTCGGGGTGGGCTTTGATCCTCTCGCATACTTCAAACCCGTTCATGTGAGGCATCATCACGTCCAGAACCACCAAGTCCGCCGATACCCTGGCAAGCTGGTCAAGAGCGGCGACTCCGTCTGATGCAGTTATGACTTTGAATCCTTGTGTGGTGAGAAGTTCCTCCAATAGCTCTCGGTTTGATGATTGATCATCGGCAACCAGCACTGTTCCCGTGATTCGCTGATTGGATTGCAACTGGTTCTCCCTGCTCAACTGGGCATCCGCACTGGAGCAAGGGTCGCATGAGAGCAACGAAATGAGGTAGTTACCGAAGTTATGACTGCTATGCCCCCACGGAATTCAACTCACACCATCTCTCCAGCACATACAGCGACCAGACACGGGACCACGAAGTCCGCCGATTCAGGAAATCGTCCCAAACCTGCGCAATCGAGTCCTGATTGAGCAACAAACCGAGCGGGCCCCGGCCGACTTTCTGGAGGGCCGCTTCCACTTCAGGACGCAAATTCTCCCGCAGCCAGCGTTCAAAGGGAAGGGTGAAGCCCTGCTTCTTGCGATGAACGATTTCGCTCGGCAGCACTCCCTTCAGCGCCCCAACCAGCAACGGTTTCGGCAACGTGTTGTCCAGTTTCCAGGGTCCCGGTATGGCCATCAGCTTGTCGGCAAGGTGATGATCGATGAGTGGCACGCGCAGCTCAAGTCCATGGGCCATGCTCATCACATCTGAGTCACGCAGCAAGGTATTCAGCATGTAGCAACGTGCTTCCAGATACGAAACCCGGTTGATCGAGTCGAGCGCTCGAGCATGGCGCAGGCTTTCCTGCAAGGGAGCATTTGCCCGCGCCAGCGTTCCCTCATTGACGGACGCTAGCAGTGAATTGCGCCGTTCAGGGGTGAAGAGAGAGCGCGCAAGAAAATAGGGTTGGATCGCCGCGTCCTGACCACCGCCGAGTGTCGCCAGTTTCCGGTTCCGGTCCGTGTCCGAAGTCAGCGAAGTAAACATCCGCGCCAGCGGGCGCCGCAAGATCGCGGGCCAATGCCACCAGAATCCAGCAAAGCGTTCCATGCGGGGAACGTCACGAAAGCTGGAATACCCGGCGAACATCTCGTCCCCTCCCAGACCGGAGAGTGCCACCTTGATCCCGGCGGCGCGGGTCTGCCGCGCGATCAGGTAGGTATTCAGGCCGTCGACGGTGGGCTGGTCCATGGCCCTGAGCGCGTACGGAATGGCATCAAGCATGTCGCCCTGCGAGAGCGTGATCTCCTGGTGTTCGGTGGCGAAAGCGCGGGCCACAGCCCGGGAATATTCCGCTTCGCTGCATTCCGCCTCCCGAAAAATAACGGAAAAAGTGTTGGGCCGGATCCCCGCCCGACTCAGAATTGCAGCCAGGCTGCTGGAGTCGATGCCTCCGGAAAGGAACAGTCCCACCGGAACATCGCTCACCGTCTGCATGCGGACGGCCTGATCCAGCGTGGCGTAAATGTCATTTTCCAGATCCTCTCGCACGGTCTCATCGCCCGCCAGATGGCGCGAAGCTGTTCTGGCCTCTCCGTGAGGCGCGAGATCCCAGTACAACGCGTCCGCCAGGCGCCCGTTTTCCCACACGGCGTAGTGTCCGGCCTGCAGGGCGGAGACGCCTTGAATCATGGTGATCGGATCGTAAACTGATCCAAAATTCAGGTAGTTAACCAAGCCCGCGGGATCGAGTTTCCGTGGCATCAGGCCCGTGCCCAGCAGGGTCCGCAGTTCAGAGGCAAATAGGAAATATTGGCCCGCTGAACAATAATAGAGAGGCTTGATGCCCATGGGATCGCGGCCCAGCAGCAGGCGCGATCGCTTCGCATCCCAGATGGCGAAGGCGAACATCCCCCGCAACTCGGCGAGGCACTTCTCACCCCAGCGGCCGTAGGCTTTGAGCAGCACCTCGGTATCGGACTGGCTGGCAAAGCGCACGCCTTCGCCCTGCAGGCGAGTCCTGAGCTCGCGGAAATTGTAGATTTCGCCGTTGTAGACGATCCAGTTGCCGGTCTCAGCATCCTGCATGGGCTGATGGCCCAGCGGCGAAAGATCGAGAATCGCCAGCCGCCGGCTGCCCAAACCGATTTCGAGGCGCGGCGTGGCGTTGGCTTGAATCAGGACTGTTCCTCGGTCGTCAGGCCCGCGGTGCGCCAGCGAATCGGTGGCTTGCTCCAGAAGCTTTCGAGAAACGGAGCGGTTACTAGCCAGAATGCCGAAGATGCCACACATGAATGGAAACATCTTAACGTGAACCATGATCCGCCGCATGCAGAGTCAACGGCGGACGAACCGAGCCATGAGCTCTCTGATTTGGCAGAAACCTGAACATCATGAGCCAGTTGCCCTCAGGTACTCGGGTGGATTAAGGGATGGCTTCTTTGTCGGGCAATTCCCAGAGAGACCACCAGGCTCGACACGTCAAGCTGCAACCCCTTCGACAGGACGATCCCTTTATACTGGTTACTGCCGTAACCACAATCTGCCGAAATCGCTCAAAACCAGCCCAGAAATCTGAAAACCTAGTTCGGTCCCCGACCATGGGAGGATGTTGCAGGCGTGTTAAAATCGTAGAAGGCAGAATTTATTTCCCAAATGACAACTTATCCGGTAGCCACGACCAATCCTGTTTCTGAGTTGAAAACCAAAATTGAACAGCGGCAGGCGCGAGTCGCCATTATTGGTCTCGGCTACGTCGGCCTGCCCTTGGCGTTGCTTTATACCGAGCAGAAGGTTCGGGTTACCGGCTTTGATATCGATGAGCGTAAGGTAACCACCTTGACCCAGGGTGGCTCTTACATCGTGCGCATCCTGCCCAGTGAAATTCAGCAGGCGCGTTCTCAGGGATTCGAGGCCACCTCTGACTATGCCCTCTTGGGAGAGATGGACGCCATCATCATCTGTGTCCCGACGCCGCTGAACGAATATCATGAGCCCGACCTCAGCTATATCACGGACACGGCCAAGGCGATTGCCCCGCACCTGCGCGCGGGCCAGTTGGTGGTCCTCGAAAGCACGACCTACCCCGGGACCACCGAAGAGGTGATGATCCCGATCCTTGAACTGGGCAACTCGCACGGCCTGAAGGCTGCCCGGGGAGGCCCCCCGAACGGACACGAAATCTACGTTGCCTTTTCCCCCGAGCGCGAAGACCCTGGGAACACTACGGTCGCGCGCCGAGATATTCCGAAAGTGGTAGGCGGTCTCGATGCCTCAGCCAGCGAAATGGCGACCGTGCTCTACGGGACCATTTTTAAGCGAATTGTGCCCGTGTCGTCACCAGCCGCGGCGGAGATGACCAAGCTCTTGGAGAACATTTACCGCTGCGTGAACATCGCCCTGGTCAACGAGTTGAAGTTGCTCTCCCTGCGCATGGGCCTGGACATTTGGGAGGTCATCGAGGCCGCTGCCACCAAGCCCTTTGGATTTCAGCCGTTCTATCCGGGTCCCGGCTTGGGCGGGCACTGCATTCCGGTCGATCCCTTCTACCTTTCATGGAAGGCCAAGGAATGGGATTTCCGGACTCGCTTCATCGAACTGGCCGGTGAGATCAACATCGGCATGCCTTATCATGTGCTCGATTACGTAGCCAAGGCACTCAATCGGCAAAAGAAAGCGCTGAATGGCGCCAAGGTGCTGGTGTTGGGTGTGGCCTACAAGAAGGACATCGACGATCTGCGTGAATCTCCTTCGCTGACCATTATCGAATTATTGCAACAGCAAGGAGCTGTGGTGAGTTATAACGATCCCTTCGTTCCCACGGTCGGAAAAGGCCGCAAGTACAACCTGCAGATGAAGTGCGCCCCGCTGGACAATTTGGGCCAATACGACTGCGTGCTGATTGTCACCGATCATTCCGACTACGATTATCCACGGATCGTGCGCGAATCGCAGCTGGTGGTCGACACCCGCAATGCCACTAAGGGCATTGATAGCCCCAAAATCGTGCGCTGCTAGGGGAGGGTGGGGCGGGTAGAGAACTCGCGCTGCGGACCGGTTACGTCACTTTTTCCCAGTACGACACTTACCTACCCACCCTATGCAAAATTTTTCCCGTCCCGCGATGGGCTTTGGATGGCCTGTTCCTGCGCAAACCTAACTCACAGTTGAACAAGCGCTTTCCCGGTTTTCCTCGGCCAGGAGTGGCTATCTTCTTGCACTGACCTGGGTGGGCGGGACCCGCTCGCCCTGTTTCTTATCATTGGATGCCCAGGATGAGATAATATTATTGACATAACGGTTGCGGACAGAGGCAGCTATTTGGAATCGCCGCACATCAAGATTAAGTAGGATTTCCCCCCGACCGGATCATCGTTATGTCTGAGATGTACCAAAACGCCCTGTTTTCTTTACTTCCCTACCGGCGGCCGCCCTGGAAAGAGTTTGTTCTCACCATGGGCCTGCAGGGAGTGGCCCTGTTTGTGTTGGCTTGGGCTGCGGTGTTGAACCTGGCGGTGTTGGACACCCCGATCCACGACTATCATTTCATTCGATTGGTAGAGACCCCACCGATCGTGAACCATGAGCCGGCGCCGGTGCGAGAAATTCCGCCCCCGCGGGTCGCACGTGTGGAAACTCCGCCGGCTGAGGTGCTTCATGTCCCTCCGCCCGAGATACGACCGAAGATTTCGCCGCCGGAAGCACCGGTTGCTCCCAGGATCGAGATCGCGGCCGTCAAGCCCGTGCCCCTTCCGCCTGTCGCCGCTGTAATTCCGCGGCAACTGGTAAAGACTCACGTTTTCTCCACCGGCAGCTCTGCCGTACCTACGATTGCGCAGGCCCCAAAAAATGTGCAGACCGGGGGGTTCGGCGATCCGAATGGAGTGCCGGCGCGTGAAAGCAACGGTCGTCCGGTGAATATCGCCCAGGCGGGTTCTTTTGACCTGCCTAGCGGGCCTGGCTACGGCAATGGCACCGGTGGCGCCAAGGGCGTTCGTGGAGTCGTGGCCAGCAGCGGATTTGGCAATGGCACCGCTACCGGCGACGGAAGTGGAAAGGTCAACACCTCGCGTGGCAATGGTGTGCAGAAGAGCGGATTTGGCGATGCCCAGGCCGTCTCCATGGCGCAACTTCACCCCCCGCGAAGCGACGATTCCGCCGGTAAGATGGTTCCTGCCGAAGTGATTTTCAAACCAACACCTACCTATACGCCTGAAGCCAGGAAGCTGCGCATCGAGGGCGAGGTGGTACTGGAAGTGGTTTTCGAAGCCTCGGGTAAGCTTCGCGTTGTGCGGGTCGTGCAGGGCCTGGGCCATGGCCTCGACGAGTCGGCCATGCACGCCGCGGAACAGATTCGCTTCAAGCCAGCCAAGCGCGATGGACAACCATCCGACTACACCGCCATGGTGCATATTCTGTTTCAGTTGGCTTAGCGAGTTCCCGCAAGACTAACGATTCGTATCCGCCTGCGCCCCCACTGACGATGTCTGCACGCAGATTGGATGCTTGCCCGCGGTCGACTTCGGGCGAACTGGTGGAGCAGCACGTATTGCCCGGGCGCGGCCCGAGGATTCGGCGGGAAGCTTGCGTAGGCTGTGGAGTCAGCGAGAGGAGTAAAGAAGGGGGACCCTGAACCTGAACCCGGTTGGAGGCTGGGGAGCCAACTCGGGTTCGAGCCTACTGAATCGCGCTACCAACCGAAGAGAATACGTTGTTGGCATTGGAACCGATCAACCGAATTGTACCGACCACGATGACCAGAATCACGGCCAGCATCACGGCGTATTCGGCGACGTCTTGTCCCTGATCGTCGTGCCAGATATGTTGCAGCCACTTTGCCATGCGAGCTCTCCTTGGAACGCCTGTCGGCCTGCTGAATTTTCCTTGTCCGAATACACGTCCAGCCTCAACCACTGGCAGGCTCTGAACTCAGTGTTGAAGTCTACCCATAGGTTAGCTGGGGCAGTCCAAACTGCCAATAGCCCAAATGTGGAAATACATGGCACGAAAGTGCTACATCTTTAGGCGATGGTCTTCAGCGGCAAGTCCTGGTTTACCGCGAACAGTGCCAATTCCAGGCGGGTAGACACGCCCAGTTTGTCGAAAATGTTGCTGAGATGGTGTTTCACCGTATCTTCGCTGATCTTGAAGTATTCGGCGATTTCCTTGTTGGAATAACCCGCCACCACGGCTGAGACAATCTCCAATTCTCTGGGGGTGAGGCCAAATTTTTTCTGTTTGGCCTCTTCTCCCGAGGACTGCACCAGATTCCTCAAGTATTGCACCAGGTTGGACACGCTCTCCCGCCCCACCCAGTACTCTCCCGTCATCACGGTGTGGATACTTTTCAGCAGCAGTTGGGTGGCGGAATCCTTCAATACCACCCCGCGGGCACCTAGTTGCAGAGCTTCGACAATTTGCTTTTTCTCAGCGGCAGCGGTCAGAAGAATGACCCGAACCGAGTGGGCTGGTCCGGTGCTCAGTTCACGCAGGGCTTCCAGCCCCGGCATCCGCGGCATGGCCAGGTCCAGGAGCATGATGTCGGGTTTCAACTGGCGGGCCATCTTCACCGCTTCGGTCCCGTCGCAGGCTTCCCCGATAACCTTCAGGTCGGATTCAGCCTCCAGAAGGCGGCGGAGACCGTCGCGAAAAATAGGATGGTCATCCGCAATCACAATCCGTATGGGCTGGGGTCTTCGATTATCCATAGGCCGCTTCCGGCTTCTGCGGGACACTGATCTCGAGACGCGAGCCTTGCCCCGGGTTCGATTCTATCGTGAGTTCGCCGGCAATGACACGGACCCGTTCTTTGATCACCAATGGGCCTTTTCCCAAGGCATCCAACTCGGCCTGCGACAGGCGGCCGGCAAAGGGGAAGCCGCGGCCATCGTCTTCAATCACCAGCGTCCAGCGCCCATTCTTCGCGCTCAACCGGACCACGGCGGTGTGCGCCCGGCTGTGTTTCCGGACGTTGACCAGCCCTTCCTGCACGATGCGGGTCAACTCGCGGCACACCGGCTGTGACATGTCCGGCTCTTCCAAGTCGGAAGTAAAGCGCGCCGCGATCCCGGTTTCACGTTGAAATCTCTCCACTGTGTCCCCCAGAAACCCGATCAATTTTCTGGAATCCACATCGAGCGATTTCATCTGCTGCATCAGTTCCCGGAGCTTCAGGACTTCTTCCCGCAGCAATCCCTGAATCCGGCCCAGTTCCTCCGGGACCAACTCTGACCGGGTAGCGGACTGACGCCGCAACACATCGACTTGCATTTCCACGGCGATGAGCGACTGCACGGCGCCATCGTGAAGTTCCCGAGCAAACCGGGCGCGTTCCAGGGCCCCAGCCCGCAGCCGCAAGCGCCGCAGTAAATAAACGTTGTAGACCGCCGGGCCAATCTGACGCACCAGTTCCTGCAGGAAGCGCAGCTCTTCCGTAATCTCTCCCGTCGTCGCCGGCTCCAGTAAGAAAATTCGCCCCCACCATTCCTTCCCGAAGACAAAGGAAACCATCATAAGTTTGTCGAAGCGCTGTCGACCTGCGAACGAATCGAGAAATGCTGGAGATGCGCTGGGAATCTTCTGACCGGCATGGTCGAGGCCGAGCACTACGTAACTCTCACTTCCTCGGTGGCGGTTTCGCCAGGCATAGGATGTCTCTCCCGGGTAATCGAAGAGGTACATTTCGCGGTCGGAAGGCAGAGGTTCGAGCCAGCGGAAAAAGGAAGGCTCACCGTTTCGGAGCACCATTTCACCCACATAGACGCGATGGCTGGTGGCCTCCTGCGATGCCAGCAAGGCCCGCTCCGCGCCATACACGACCAGCAACGCGCCCACAATCTCCTGCAGGGTCCCGCTCAGACCGGCCTCGACTCGCACCTTGCCTAAAATGCGGGCGATCACCGCCTTCTCCGAGCGCAACTGCTTCTGCTGCTCGGCCAGGTATCCCAGGAGCAGGCCCATCACCAGCAGGTAAATCGAGAGCATGAAAAGACGTTTGGGCTCGAAATCCGCCGCCTGGACTCCCAGCCGTGGCAGATGGGAACGCGCGAGCAGGTGATCGACCCAGGCAAAGAGACCCAGGTAAAACGCGAGGCTCTCCAGCCACAAGAGCGAGATCTCCGATGCGGCGGTAGCTACCGTCTCCCACACGCCCCAGCGATAAGCGGCAGCCGCCAGCACGAAAACAAAGAACAGGAAAAAGGGATTGGCTTCGCCGGAAGCGAAAATCGATATTAACGCCGGCCAGACAATGTCCGCCGCATGCACCAGTCTGCGAAATGATACGGTTGACTGTTCACGCCGCCGCAACAGCAAGATGACAACCATGCCTTGGGCGATATAAAAGGCCAACAGTCCATAGGCCCAGAAGGAGTAGCGGATTTCTTCCGGATCCATCCGGATGGCAATCAAGGCAGAAATGGCGAGGAAAACGCGGGCTGTGGCCAGCCATCGCTCGGTACGGCGTATTTCGCCGGGATCGATGGGAGCCCTCTGCCGCCACAGAAACCGATGTCGCAGGGCTTGAATTGGCAATCGAGTACGACTCACCGGGTCGATGCCAACGATAGTATTGGCTGGCAGCGAATAAGAGCAAGCGGAACTTGCAAAGCGGCAACTCAACCGCCCATCACGGTTTTGCTCCTTTCAAGGTCCGGTCAAAAAATTCGGCCGCGGCACTATACGCCCTGAACCAGTTCTTCCACATCAGGAAATCGTGGATTTCGTCGGGAAAGATCAGCTCTTCGAACATCACGTGCTGCTCGCGGAGCCGCTGTGCCAAATCCACAGTCTGCCCAAAGGGAACATTGCGGTCGTCATCCCCGTGAATCAGCAGCACCGGCGACTTCCAGGTTGAAACCGAGGCGTCAGGGGAAGAATCAAAAGCCAGCTTCTCGGCTGCCTTTGCGTCCGGCGCTCCCGGATGATTTTCCCAGCGGGGCAGGAACACAGACCAATCGTGGACGCCGTGCATATCGACTCCCGCCGCGAAAAGATCAGAGTTGCGGGCCAGCCCCATTGCGGTGAGAAATCCGCCATACGACCCGCCCCAGAGCCCGATCTTTTTCGGGTCCACCGTGGCCAGCCCCTGCAGATACTTGGCGCCCGCCACCACATCTTTATATTCCGCCGCTCCCCGCCAACTGGTGTTCGGCGCCTCCCGAAACGCCCGCCCATACATGATGCCGAGCCGATAATTTACAGAGAGCACCGCGTAACCCTGGCTCGCCAGATATTGATTCATGGCATAAGCATTGTGGTAGTAGTACATGTAGTGGAAGCCCAGCACCATCTGCCGCATGGGGCCCCCATGCATGAAGATCAGGGCCGGTCCGGGCCGGCTTCGCCCCGCAGGAGTAAACAGCTGGCCATGAATTTCCAGGCCGTCGTCGCTCTTGAAGATCACCTGCTTTGGCGTGACCAATTGGTTTGACGGAAAATCTCCGGGCAGCGCCTGGCGCGCGATCATTTCCCGGCCTTGCGCTACCAGGTAGAACGGCATGGCAGGGACCGTAGCGCTCGAACCAAGACAGACCACCTGATTGCCTGTCCCGGTTGCCATCGGACTCCACTCGATCGTTTCTCCCCTGGTGAGCGATTGCGGCCTCCCGCCTTGAAGATCAACACGCCAGAGGTGGCGCCGGTCAACGTCGTCCTGATTCGACGAATAGATGACGGAACGGTGATCCCCGCCCAGGGTGACGTCTTCCACGTCAAACTCACCTGGAGTAAGCAGGGTCGCCGGACCACCCGACGCAGCGATCGAATACAGGTGATTCCAGCCATCCTGTTCCGAGGCAAACAGCAGCTTGTCGTTGTCGGCGAAGTAAAAGGATGGGTCCGCGGTGTCTTCCGGAAACGAGTCGTTCATTTCCTTGCCGCTGTGCCAGATTTCCCTGGCATCTCCGGTCGCGGAATCCGCCACCCAGATCGCCCAGGGATGCGGACGGACCGGAATCAGCGGGACCTTCTCCTGAATGCCAGGGCGGCGGACAAAGGCAAGGCGCCGCCCATCCGGCGACCAGCGCGGCATGCCATCGCGATCGGCGCTCGGAGAAAGATAGTGGACGTGTTCGCGTCCGAAATCGTAGACGGCGATGAAGCTGTGATCGCCCCGTTGGCTGACCAGAGCAATCTGGCGTCCGTCGGGAGACCATCTTGGATTCGAATTGTCGCCGCGAAGATCGGTAAGCTGATGAGCGGCGGTTGCTCCGGAAACGGGCGCAATCCACAACTGCTTTCGCGCCGCCCATACTGCGAATTGCCCGTCGGGCGAAAGTTGGACGTCTTCGCAGTCCTCCTCGCCGCAGCCCATCTCGCCGAGCACGCGGGGAGCACCGGCGTCCACATCGACGGCCCACACCTGCTGCTTGCGCTCCCAAACCCCGTTCGTGGGATCGGCAACTCTCCCGTTTTCGTTGGTCTCGCTGCCGCGGACGTACACCAGACTGCGGCCGTCCGGTGTGATGCGCAAGCTGGCGATGGGCAAGCCTTCGTCGCCCTCGTAGTGGGTTACCTGCCGCGCCGCGAAATCAGGCGCGTCCGCCACCCAGATGTTGCGCACACCTTTCGTATCAAATACCCAGGCCACTCTGGGACTGTGCGCAGCCGTCACCAGGTTGGAGGGAAAGGGCGAAGCCATCACCTGTTCGAGAGTAAAGCTCGCAGCGGCCGCAGAATCCGCCAGGAAAAAACAAGTGAGCAGCAAAGCCGCAATGAGTCCACTTCGTAAAATAATCCGCGCACGGAGAATCAGCATAGGACAGAAAGCCTACTCCGTTGATTTGTAATCTGCCAAACCGAATGTGGACGCGACCAGCCCTGCACGCTCCTTCGCGCCCTTTGCGGGCCGTTCTTTGCGTCTTTTGCGGTAAAGATTTTGACCTCGGCTAAATAGTCCCAAAGGCTTAACCCGCAAAGGACGCAAAGAACTACCGCAAAGGACGCCAAGCGAGCCGCTATAATGCCAAGTTCACCGAAATCATGATCACAGTGATCGACTCTCCACGGAGGAAATGAATGCGCTCTGGCGCCCGGATCTCTTTGCTCGCTCTTTCCTGTTTCCTGCTTTTGGCTGCATCTTCTGATACTGAACAACCCCTGCACGGTTATTCCGCGGCTTCGTCCCACAGCCAGCGGGATTGGGAAGCGAAGTTCCGCGCTATCCCCGAGCCCCAGAACCAGCGTGACTACATGCAGCGATTATCCGCGCGCCCGCACCATGTCGGTTCGCCCTACGACAAGGACAATGCCGAATGGATGCTGACCAAATTCAAGGAGTGGGGTCTGAATGCGAACATCGAGACTTTCAATGTTCTGTTTCCCACTCCAAAAGTGCGGGTCGTGGAGCTGCTCGAGCCCACAAAATTCACCGCCAAACTGCAGGAACCCGCGCTGGCGGTCGATCCTACCTCCAACCAGCAAGCCGAACAGCTTCCCACCTACAACGCCTACTCGGCCGATGGCGATGTCACCGCCCCGCTGGTCTATGTCAACTACGGCATCCCGGATGACTACGAGCAGCTCGACCGAATGGGCGTCTCGGTCAAGGGCGCGATTGTGATCGCGCGTTACGGGCATTCCTGGCGCGGTATCAAACCCAAGGTCGCGGCCGAGCATGGCGCAGTCGGCTGCCTCATTTATTCCGACCCGGCCGAGGATGGCTACGTTCAGGGCGACGTCTTCCCCAACGGCGCCTGGCGTCCCCGCGAGGGCGTGCAACGCGGCAGTGTGATGGACATGCCCATTTATCCCGGCGATCCCCTCACCCCCGGCGTGGGTGCCACGAAAGATGCCAAGCGTCTGGACCTTAAAGATGTAAAAACCATCACCAAAATTCCCGTACTACCCATTTCCTATGCGGACGCGCAGCCCCTGCTGGCAGCGCTGAAGGGAGAAGTGGTTCCCGAGGACTGGCGCGGCTCCCTGCCCCAGACCTACCACGTGGGACCAGGTCCGGCCAAAGTTCACCTCAAGGTGCAATCCAATTGGGACGTCAAGCCGATCTACGACGTAATCGTGAAAATCCCGGGCGCAACCCTCCCTGACGAGTGGGTGGTGCGCGGAAATCATCATGATGCCTGGGTGAACGGCGCCGAGGACCCGGTTTCGGGCACGGTCGCTCTGATGGAAGAAGCGCGCGCCTTCGCCACACTGCTCCAGCAGGGCTGGAAGCCGAAGCGCACCATTATCTATTGCGTTTGGGATGGCGAGGAACCCGGACTGCTGGGCTCCACCGAGTGGGGCGAGGCCCATGCAAATGAACTTCGCCAGCATACGGTGGCTTACATCAACAGCGACGCCAACGCTCGCGGCTATCTCAACATGGGCGGCTCGCATTCGCTGGAGAGATTCATCAATGGCGTCGCCCGGGACATTGCAGATCCCGAGACAAAGATCACGGTCTGGAAGCGCGACCAGCTCAAGGCCATCGCCGATGCCAAGACTCCCGAAGAGCGGAAGGAAGTGCGCGAACGCCCTGACCTGCGCATTGATGCCCTGGGCTCGGGCTCGGACTGGACGGTCTTTCTCGACCATCTGGGCGTCGCTTCCTTGGACTTGAGCTATGGCGACGAAGACGGTGGCGGAATTTACCATTCCATCTACGATGATTTCTACTGGTACACACATTTCTCGGACACCGATTTCACCTACGGCCGCGCGCTTTCGCAGACGGCGGGGACCGCGGTCATGAGGCTGGCCGATGCCGACCTGCTGCCTTACGATTTCACCGGTCTGGCGGACACCATCCACCGCTACCTCGACGAATTGCAAAGGCTTTTGCAGACAAAAAAGGACGAAGCCGTCGAACGCAACCAGGAACTTCAGGAGGGAGTTTTCTCGGCGATTGCCGACCCCAGGAAAACCTCGACTCCGCCTCCCGCCGAGGAAGTACCGCCGCACCTGAATTTCGCACCCTTGCAGAACGCGTCAGATGCGCTTACTCACAGTGCGGAGCTATATCAGAAAGCGCTGGAAAAAGTCAGCGCCAACGGAGAGCTGGCGGTAAGCCCGGCTGTACTGCAAGCGCTCAATGAGCAACTGATGCAGAGCGAGCGCAAGCTCGCCTCCCCAGAAGGACTGACGGGCCGTCCCTGGTTCGAGCATTTGATCTACGCTCCCGGCGCGTACACCGGCTACGGCGTCAAGACGATACCGGGCGTGCGCGAGGCCATCGAACAAAAAAAATGGAAAGAGGCAGACGAGCAGATTGTGCGCGCGGCCAGCGCCCTGCAGGATGAAGCAGCCCTTGTCGACTCGGCGGCGCAGGAACTGGAGAAAGGAAAATAGGAAGCCAGGGTCTTCGAGAAACTAGGATCTTCGGTTTCAAGTGCCGGCGTCTTGCCGGCTGTCCCGAGGGCGTCTCACCCTCGGGCGGCAAGTGCCAGCAAAGCAGACTGCCCCGAAAGTGATGCAACCGCTAGCATGCGGTCCCAATCAGTTACGATGCCAGGTCCAAGGTGCGCTTCAACTGTCCGCAGGCAGCGTAGATATCGCGGCCCCGAGGACGGCGCACGAACGCAGGCACCCCGGCGGCTCGTAAAATATTCTGGAATTGCAATACTCGTTCCTGCGCTGGTGTGCGGAAATCAATACCGGGTCCGGGATTCAGCGCAATCAGGTTCAGCTTCGCCCGCAGGCCGCGAACCAACTCCACCACCTCGCGCGCATTCTCGGCGGAGTCGTTGACTCCGTCCAGCAACACGTATTCGAACGTCAGCTTCTCCCGGTTCCGCAGCGGGAACTCCCGGGCCGCAGCCATCAGCTTTTCCAGGTTCCACTTGCGATTGATCGGCATGAGCCGGGTACGCAATTCGTCATTCGAGGCATTGAGCGAGATCGCGATTTTGGGGCGCACCGGCTCCAATCCAAAATCGCAGATGGCAGGCACGATCCCTGCCGTCGATACCGTCATGCGCGATTCCGTAATGCCCACTCCCTCGACTAGAAGATGGACGGCCTTCATAAAATTTCCGTAGTTCAGGAAGGGCTCGCCCATTCCCATAAAAACCAGGTTGATGCGGTGCAGAGGCAGAGAAACGCTTTGATCGTTCAGCACGGCGCACACTTGTCCGACGATCTCTCCGGCTGTCAGGTTCCGCTTTATTCCCAACTGCGCGGTGAGGCAGAACTGGCAATCCACCGCGCAACCCACCTGGCTGGACACACAAATGGTGGCACGTTCCCAGGTACGGCCTGCCGTTTCCTTTTGGTCGCCCGCCTCGCTGCCGTCGCCTGCTTCTCCTCCATCTCCTTCCGGCATCCAGACCGTTTCCACGCTTAGTCCGTCAGCACACCCCACCAGATAGCGGACAGTTCCGTCACCCGAGACGAATTTCTTCTCCACGCGGGGAAGGCCGACGGAAATTCCCTTCTCCGACAGGCGCTGTCGAAAGTCCTGGGGCAGGGTCGAAATCTGCTCGCTGGTTTCAACTCTCTGACGGTAAAGACCTTCAAACAGCTGGCGGGCACGGTACGGAGGTTGCCCGAACTCCTCCGCCAGCGCCGCCAGTTCGGTAAGCTCGAGTCCTAACAGCGATCTATCCACAGCGTAATCCATGGCAAATAACTCTGAGCAGGTCCTAGGCCTTTGCGTCCTTTGCGGCGCTCTTTGCGACCTTTGCGGTAAAGAGCCACCCAGCACTCAAATTCGCCCCAGGTCGATTGTAGAAGATACTGCCTCCCGCGGGCCCAAGCCCTCCCATTTTGCAGAGAAACATTGAATGATACCCATTAAAGTATTGATTCTAAATGGATAACTGGACATTAGCCGGAGCCGGTTACACTATGCAACAATACTTACATGGTGCCGGAGGTTCGCAACATACGTCGCGAGGTCTTAGCCAACGGGCTGATCCTCATTACCGAGGAAATGGAGCACATTCGGTCCGCCTCAATTGGAATCTGGATCAAGACTGGCTCCCGCGACGAAGACCTGCAGTGGAATGGCATCTCGCACTTCATTGAGCACATGGTGTTCAATGGTACGAAGCACCGCAGCGCGGAGGAAATCGCTCGCCAGGTCGACTCCATCGGCGGCAACATGGACGCCTTTACCGCCAAAGAGTGCATCGGCTTTAACGTAAAGGTGCTGGACGAACATCTGCCCATCGCCATGGATGTGCTCAGCGACCTGGTGTTGAACCCGGTCTTCGACGCCACTGACATCGGCCGCGAGCGTGGCGTGATCCTCGAAGAAATAAAAATGGACGAGGACAATCCGGACTACCTGGTCCACGAAATCTTTACCCAGAATTTCTGGAAAGATCATCCCCTGGGTAAACCCATCCTGGGGACCAAAGACACGGTCAAGAAATTCGAGCGCAATCCGGTGCTGGATTTTTACCAGCAACGTTTTGCGCCCGGCAATATGATCATTTCTGCCGCGGGTCATTTGAAGCACGAGCAATTCGTGGACCTGGTGGCCAAGCACTTCGAGCACATGAAGCCGGTAAAGAACGGCTTCCACGGTGTTCCGCCCACGGTTGCGCCTCGCATCATCATGCGCAACAAGAAGGCGCTGGAGCAGGTGCAAATCTGCGTGGGCGTGCCGTCTCATCCCATCGCCCACGAAAAGCGGCATGCTTCCTACATATTGAATACCCTGCTCGGGGGCGGCATGAGTTCGCGCCTGTTTCAGAATATTCGCGAACGCCAGGGCCTGGCCTACGCCATCTATAGCGATTTATCGCCCTACCGCGATACCGGATGTCTCTCGGTTTATGCCGGAACCTCGCGCGAGTCTGCGGCTAAGGTTGTGCAGTCGGTTGTTTCCGAGTTCCGCAAGCTCAAGTTGGAACCTGTTCCTGAGGATGAGCTTCGCCGATCCAAAGATCAATTGAAGGGCAGCCTGATGCTGTCGCTCGAATCCTCGACTGCACGCATGTCCAATCTGGCCCGGCAGGAAATGTACTTCGACCGCTTCTACAGCCTCGACGAGCTGATCGAACGGATCGAGAGCGTCACGGTCGAGCAGTTGACCGAACTGGCCAATGAATTCTTCCAGACGGAATCGATTGCGGTGACGGTTCTCGGCAACCTCAACGGGCTGAAGCTGAAACGCGATCAACTCGTCTGCTGAAACATTTTCACTACGAACCGCACTCGCGACCGACACGAAACCCCGACGCCCCGCAAAAGTTGCGCAGCATAATCACGCCTCTGGCTGCGTCTTCGACGCTCCATCCGCATCTAAATAAACAACGGAGCAGGACACCTGGCACGGTGATGCCAGCAAGATGGGTGGGCTGCTGTTGATCGGAGGATGATATGGCACAGGTGATTGCGTTCTACATTCCGACCCGCTTCAAGCCGAAGGTGAAGTGGGTGCCCTCGGAGCAGCGTGGAAAAATTATTGTGTTCCCGACTGACTTGAAAAAGTCTGCCTGAAGGAACAGGGATAAACGCCCGGCCGCTTCTGTGCGAGCCGGGCGTTGTTGTTTTTGCGCGACCCAGACACGCAGCCGATAGCGGTACCTTGCAGCGTAAGTCTTTCATTTCCAATCGACTCTCAACCACCCTTCCCCGGTGCTTTTGCCCGCCCTCATTCCTGGTATTGAGGCCATAGCGCACCAACCACGAGTTTCGCTGGATTAGAGTGAAATTTCGAGGCATACTAGGCGGCAGGCCCGTCTCCCCTGCGGGCGGGAGGGCGCCGCGTCATGCCGTTGTTGGAGGAAAAGCAAGTCACCGACATCACACCTTCCGTGGGGGATGATTCCGAACAGAAACAGCGCCGGCAAATGCTCATTGCTCTGGCCCTGCTGCTGGCAGCTCTGATTCTTGTTCTTATCAAAGACCGCGATTTCTGGTTTCCGCCCGCACCCACTGCCCAGTCAGAAGCGGAACCTGTCGAAGAGCAATCGCCCGACCTGAGTGCGCAGTCCGACGCGCCGACCACTGAGGCGCTGCCAGCGGCGGTTCCCGCGAAGCGCAAGCCGAAGCCGCGCACTCCACCCCCAGCGGCTGTAGAGGAAAACCCGGCACCCGCTTTGGCTCCCGTGGTCATGAGCCGTGCCGTGCTTCCCCCACTCGAAGTGGAAGTAGTGGCTGGGGACGAGCGCAGAACCGTTCAGGCGAGCAGCAACTCAGTCAGAGTGGATCTGCAGCCCAGAACGCCTTTCGCGTCCTACCCACCGCCGTCTTCCCCCAGCCCGTCTCCCCAGCCTGCGGAATCCACCGGTGTGGCCGATGCCACGGGACGCGTTCAGATATCCCCGGGCGCCGCCCAGATTCTTTCCCGCCCGGTTGAACCCAACTATCCCCTATTGGCCAAACAGATGAAGGTTCAGGGTGCGGTCGTGCTGGAAGCCCTGATCGGACGCGACGGGAATATTCAGGACCTGCATGTCCTCAGCGGACCTACGATTCTTTCGACGGCGGCTCGGGAAGCAGTCAAGCAATGGCGTTTCAGACCGTACCTGCAATCCGGTCAAGCGGTCGAAACTGAAGCCCGCATTACGGTAAACTTCACGATCTCGACTCAATGATCGTTGAGCTGACAAGAACCGCAGCCACGGATTTGCGTGGATTCACCCGGATCAGGAATTGGAAAAAACGATTTGATCCTTTTGGATTAGTGCTTTTCGTCGCGGGCGCTTTCGTGATGAGCGCACCCGCAGTCCAGGCCGGACCGCCCTTAGCCGTCCCGGCACCCGGAGCAGGTCAGATGGCATTTGCAATCTCCAGTTCAGCCTTTCCGAATGGCGGCGATATTCCCAGGAAGTTCACCTGCGACGGCGCGGATGTGTCCCCCGAACTCTCGTGGACCGAGCCGCCGCCCGGGACCCAGACCTTCACGCTCATCGCTGACGACCCCGATGCGCCCGGTGGCACCTGGACCCACTGGGTACTATTCGACTTGCCCGCCACCACCAACAGCTTGGCCGAGGGCGTGAACAAAATTGATGAACTGCCGGGCGGCGAGCGGCAAGGCCGCAACGATTTCCGCAAGATCGGATACAACGGCCCCTGTCCGCCCCCGGGCAAACCTCATCGTTACTTTTTCAAAATCTACGCTCTCAAGCGAAAGCTTGATCTCCAGCCGGGAGCGAGTCGGCAGGAAGTAGAACAGGCGCTGCAAAATTTTATACTCGCCCAGGCGGAGTGGATGGGGACATACCGGCGCTAGACTTGTGCGCCTTCCGCAGCCCGCGAATTTCAATCACATAGATACCGCCGTCCCGACTATTGCGCTCCGCCAGCGCCTGCCTGACTGGCCCGCCCGGCAGTTCCGCTTCCGCCCAGACCTGGCCGTGGTGTTTGGTGGCGGTTCAACAGGAAAATGGGAATTAGAAAAACTTAAGGAGACACACAATGGAGAAGCCTAAGATCCTGATCGTTGACGATGATCCCGACTTGAGACGGGGTCTAAACCTGCGCTTGCGCGCAGCCACTTCGACACCGCCTATGCCACCGATGGCTTTTCCGCGATTGCCATGGCCCAGAAGGAACGGCCGGACCTGATCATTCTCGACATTGGCCTGCCCGCGGGCGACGGCTTTGTGGTGCTCGATCGCCTGCAGCAGAGCGCCCAGCTTTCCTCAATCCCCGTCATCGTGTTGACGGCGCGCGATCCCCAGTACAACCGGGATCGCACCCTCAAGGCGGGGGCTTGCGCCTTTCTGCAAAAGCCCGCCGACAACAACGAACTGATGGACGTGATTCGCACTACCCTCAGTCCGGTGTGGCCGGGCACTGGGGTTTCAGCCTTGCCGAGTCACTAGGAGGTTCGCATGCGACTTCAGACGTCGCGGCAGATTCGGCGCGGCGCTGTCTGAGAGGGCGAAGCATGGCTGTGGCGTCCGCGTCGCGTACACCAGGCTGGCGTTCACAAAGTGTTCCCACGCCGCGAGCCAAGCCGTTCAGTTCGGCAGATTCTGATCGAGCTTCTGAAGTTTCCAGAAGGCACTAGGCAGCCGTTCCTTGACCGGCGGTAAAGGCCACAGCCTTTGGTGTGGCTCGGTCTGGTACCAGAAGGCCACGCTGGTATAGTCGTCCTCACGATCGTTGGCATGTCCGTGTTCAATGGTGGCGCGCAGAGACTTCTGAAAGTAAATAGGGTCTTCGATGTGGAACCGGTACATGGTGTGGCTGCCCGTCCAGTCCCGGTTTCCCTGCTGCGAATACCCGATAAACGGATAGTTAAACTCTTTCTGAAACATCCACGCGTTGTTGAAGTAGTCTTCCATCCCGGTCCCATTAATGGTCGCGCGCCCGGTTTCTCCGTCGATAAAGAACATATCGTCACCTTCACCCCACCATCCCGTCGAACGCCCGAAGACGTTGAGGATTGTCCCCACATATTGACCCTTGCCCTTGGCCTCCATGAAAACATAGTTATTCTTGCCATCCAGGTTCTTTCCCCCTGATTCGGATTCAGGAACGGCCCGGGTCAGTTCGTGCCGCCATTGCGCATGAAAACGGCCCTTGTCGGCCACCGCCCGCGCGTCGCGATACTGCTGATAGTCGATGTGGAAGTAGAGATTGGGCACGTCCTGCGTTCCATCGTTGCTAAGCGTCAGGCGTGCACCCTTCCCGAATGGCATCTCGAAGTAACAATTCATGGCGCGGTCCTGCACGGTGATGGGTAAGGACCACCAGGATTGATATTTTTGGCCGCGATGCCCGCCGGGAACATCTTCATACTCGAATCCCGTTCCGAAGAAGTCACCGATCGGGACTTCCACGCTGGGCTCGGTTTCGCCGTCCCAGTACATCCGGAGCACCAGTTCGCGCAAATGAAAGGGGCTGGGTGAGTTGATGGTGAACCAGATGTGGCGGATGGCACCCGCGCCCGGGATATCCGCCAGGGTGATGGTGGATTGGCCTTCACTTCCACCCAGTCCGCATTGCCGCCGGAAGGGTCGGCGCTTGAAGCCCGCCGGGAAGCCGCATCACTGAGATTCGACAGTCCCCCCAGCGGGCCGATCGGTTGAGCGGCCGCAAACGCCGAGAGGCACAGAAGAACGACAACGGATCGGATCATGCTGGTTCCTCCTGCAAATCGCGGTAGGAACCTTACCACACCTTAAAATGCACTGAGCCCGCCGGATTCTCGTCCGGCAGGCCCTTTGTTTCCAAATCGCGAATCGGTTTCTACGCTGCTTTCTTCAACTGCCTTACCTTGGCCCAACGTGCCCTCTGGGCCGCGGCGATTTTCTTGCGCGCGGCCATGGAGAGCTTTCTCCGCCTCGGTTTGGTGTAGGAACGTCCGTGGTCCAGCTTGCCTAGAACTGAAAGAGCTGCATCAACATGCCTTAGTTGATTGACCAGACTCGTCCGTTCCACTCTAAGTTGCGAGACTACCGATCCTAGTCCCTTCAGGTTTGGCATGAATCCCCCTCAGTGACTGATCTTAACAAAACCTCATGGATCGCGGGACCGGTGGGCGCTCCTGCGACGGAAATGCCCTCCGCCGTCGACTCCGAAATTGGTCTATGCCGGGACCGGCTTAGCGGGACTTCTTGATATGACGCACGCTGTGACCCTCGACTAGATGAAAAAGTTCTTCCGCCAGGTTCTTGGTGTGATCACCGGCGCGTTCAAACGCCTGTGCCATAAAGAGCAGGTTCGTCACCTCGTAGCTCCTGCGGCCCGCTCCCTTTTCCAGGTACTGGCGAAACACCGAATGACAGACTTGATCCATGTCGTAGTCCATCTTAATGACTGATTCCGCAAGTCCGAGATCGCGGCTCACGAATCCCTGATGAACTCGCACCAGCATTTCCTGCAACACTCGCGACATCTCGATCAGAAACCCGGATTCTTTCGAGTTCAGCGGGGCCGGCAAACCATGAATTCGTTGCACCACCGACCAGATCAAGTCGCCTATGCGTTCGAGATCAATCGTAAACTTCAGGCAGGCCAGCAGCTCGCGAGCTTCTGCCTCCGGTACCTGGGTGACTGCGGCGGGCGTGGCGTCGTCAACTTGCCGCTCGATCTGGTCCAGTTCTTTTTCGCATTGCCGCACCGCCAGAAAGGCGATTCGCGAGCCGGTCACGATGTAATCCCCGGCATTGAAGGCGGCGTCTTTTGCGATCAGGCAAGCGCGCAAAGCGGTGTCGATCGCCTGTTTGCTTGCCTCTGGCTTCTCTCTCCGTGGTCGCTTCATGGCTGCCCCGGCGGTGGTAAAGACGGGTCGAATTCAGGCTAGCAGAGTCTCGGCACCGAGGCGAGCCCCCTGATCTCTGGACCTCGGGAACGAAAGCGATACCGGTTTGCCACTCGGCTGGAATCCGTGCACACTATCGTCATGGCGGGGCCAAGGATAAAGAAGGCAAACAGTTCTTCCCAGAGTCAGCTTGACTCCTTTCTTGACAAATACACGCCTGCGGTCGCAGCCATCGCGCGCGATTGTCTGAAGAAAATGCGGGCTCGCTTGCCTGGCGCCACCCGGTTTGTGTACGACAACTACAATGCGCTGGCCATCGGCTTTGGCCCGTCCGAGAGGGCGTCAGAAGCCATTTTCTCGATCGTGCTCTACCCTCGATATGTGACCTTGTTCTTTCTGCAGGGCGCGGGCTTATCGGATCCGAAGAAGTTGCTCAGGGGCAGCGGTCGCCTGGTTCGGCATGTCAGGCTCGAGCGCGCAACCGATCTGGATGCGCCGGCGATCCGCGAGTTGATGGCTGCTGCCTTGAAGAGCGCGAAGCGAGCCCTTGACCGGGACGCTCCAGGGACCCTCGTCATCCGGTCGATCTCTGCAAAACAGCGCCCGCGCAGGCCCAATCGCTCCGTTTGACTTTTAATCGCCAGCGTTGCGTACGGCCGCGGCCGGTGTCCGCTCCGATTTATACTTGGCGCGGGCTTGGGGCAACTGGCCCTGCACGGGAACTCCTCGACCATGACAGGCAATGTTCAGGCGGTGGAACTGGTTTTCTTGCTGCTGTTGCTCTTCGTGGTCGCCTTCGGGGCCCTGGCGCGAAAGCTTCAAGTTCCCTATCCGATTGTCCTGGTTATTGCCGGGCTGTTGCTCGGCTTCGTGCCCGGAATTCCGAAGATCGCGCTGAATCCAGACCTTGTCTTTTTCGTAATTCTGCCGCCTCTGCTGTACTACGCCGCTTGGGTTATGCCCTGGCGCGAATTTTCCTACAATCTCGTCAGCATTCTGCTTCTGGCTGTGGGCCTGGTCATTTTCACCGTGATTGGGGTTGCGCAAGGCGTACCGTGGCTGTTCTCAGGGTTCGACTGGAAACTCGGTCTGGTGCTGGGAGCAGTCATCGCTCCCACCGACGCGCTCGCGGCTACCTCGATTGCCCGGCGTGTCGGTATCCCGAAGAGGATCACCGATCTTCTTGAAGGCGAGAGCCTGGTGAACGATGCCAGCGGTTTGTTGGCCCTCGAATTCGGCATTGCCATGGTGCTGCGCAACCAGACTCCCACCCTGACCGGGAGCACGATTCGGCTCGCCTACCTGAGCTTGGCCGGTGTGGCCGTAGGCCTGACCATAGGCTGGATCGTAGACCACATCGAACGCCGTATTGACGACGGTCCGATAGAAATTGCCCTCAGCATACTGGTTCCCTACGCCGCTTATCTGACGGCGGACAGGTTGCGCGCATCCGGCGTCCTGGCCGTGGTCTCCTGTGGACTCTATCTCAGTCGCAGGAGTTCCGGGTTCTTTTCACCGGGCGTGCGCCTTCAGGCG
Source organism: Terriglobales bacterium (assembly GCA_050745885.1). Classification (GTDB taxonomy): domain Bacteria; phylum Acidobacteriota; class Terriglobia; order Terriglobales; family Acidobacteriaceae; genus JAIQFF01. Next base: position 27,074 of record JBOGLD010000112.1, on the reverse strand, counting down.
TGGGCGGTCTGGGATGCCCTCAATTTCATCCTCAACGGCCTGGTGTTCGTCCTCATTGGACTGCAACTGCCCCACGTGCTGGCGGGCATCCATGACTACAGCCGGGGCACGCTCGTTCTCTACGGCGCCTTGTTCAGCGCGCTGGTAATCGCTTTGCGTGTGATCTGGGTATTTCCCGGCGCGTATATTGCGTATTGGACTCGAACCCGCCTACTTCATCAGAAACTGAAGTGCCCCAACGTGCAGGGCATTTTGGTCCTGGGATGGACCGGGATGCGGGGAGTGATCGCCCTCGCCGCCGCCATCGCGCTGCCTCAGACTTTGGCCAATGGCAGCCCGTTTCCCCAGCGTAACCTGATCGTCTTTCTGGCCTTCTGTGTCATTCTCGTCACCCTGGTGGTGCAGGGACTTACGCTTCCCTGGCTGGTGCGCGTTCTGGGTGTGGCCGACCCGGCTGGCCCCAATGTGGAAGAGGAGAGCGCGCGCCGGGAAATACTGGAAGCCGCGCTGACGTATCTGGAAGATGAGCGCAAAAAAGACACGATCGAATTCGATTCGATGTACCAGGACCTTGCCGGCCATTATCGCCACCGTCTGGAGGATGTGACCGGGCAAGAGGACGCCGAGAACGGCATCAGCCCCAAACAGCACAAGCGCTTATCGCGTATTTCCCGGGAACTGCTTCGACTGGAGCGGCAGACTGCGATCCGCCTGCGCAACGAAGGCCGCATCAACGACGAAACTCTGCGGCAGTTGGAGCGCGAACTCGACCTGCGTGAGGCCGGCACGGGTCATGCGGTGTGACGTGTGGGATTCTAAACTGGAGCTGATTCGACCAGGGGCAGAAACACCTGAAAGCGGGTGTCCCCGGGCTTCGAAGCCACCTGGATCGTGCCTCTGTGCTTCTTCACAATTCGCTGCACCGTATCGAGGCCCAGCCCGGTTCCCTCGCCCACTCCCTTGGTGGTAAAGAAAGGCTCGAAAATGTGCGCTTTGACCTCCGGTGAAATTCCTGGACCGTTATCGCCAATCTCCACTACCACGCAATTGTCATCGCGGTAGGTTCGTACTCGCAACTCACCCTTTCCGCCCATGGCGTCAATCGCGTTGTCGATGATGTTTGTCCAAATCTGGTTGAGCTCACTGCCAAACGAATTCACCAACAAAGGAATTTTCTCGTACTCCCGAGTCACCGTTACTCCCCGCTTGAGCTTGTGATTCAGGATGGTCAGTGTGTTTTCCAGACCCTTCACGATATCCACATCCTGCGCCTGGGTCTGGTCCATGTAGGTGTATTCCTTGACCGCACGCACCAGATCAGAAATCCGGGAGGTACTGCTCTCAATCTCAATCAGCAGGTTCGCAATCTCCACCGAAGCGGCAATCCTGACCAGGGCGGCGCGGGCAACATCGGCGTCGAGGGTCGCGAACAGGGATTCCAGCACTTCTGGTCTCACGCTCCTGCGCGCCAGGTCTCCCGCCAGTTGCCAAAGGTCATTCTGCCCATGACTGCGCAAGAGCGAATCAATCTGATCTTCCAGATCGCTCATGGCTAGCGTATCCAGGGGTTTTTCATTGGGTTGCATGAACGAAGCTTCCAGCTTTTCGATTTCTGATTTCTGGGCCGCGGTAAGCTCATGCTTCCCCAGTTCGATGACAGCGTCCTTGATCCGCTTCAGCGCATCGCGCAGCAGGCTGGCGGCACGTTTGGCGGCCGAAGCGGGATTGTTCAGTTCATGCGCCAGGCCCGCCGAGAGCTTTCCCAAACCCGCCAACCGATCTCGCTGTTGCTCGAGCCTTGTAGTTTCGCGGATCCGGTCGGACATCATGCCCACGAGCCGCTGCGCCAGTTCCGGCATTTTCTGCACCAGGTCCGGGAATTTCGCGGTAGAGAACTTCAGGACGCGGCCATCGCTGATCGCCCGGCCAGTCATCACCGTGACCTTCATGCGCGAGAAAGGCAGCACTCCGCTGATATCGCCTGGCTCGAGCGGAAGTGTGACCTCTTCGCCGCCCAGTGCGCCCCGCATCTGCTGCTGCCCGTTCAGGACCACAACCATGGCGTCCGCCGGGGTCCCCTGGCGCAAGAACGTATCTCCGGCTTTGAGGTTGATCTCCTGGGCCTGGCTGATGAACCAGTCCAGTTGGTCATCGGGCAGACCCTCAAACGCCGGAATGCGCAGCAATTCCGATTTCTCGACCATTAGCCTTATACCTTGCTCAGATACTGGTGAATAAACTGCACCGCCACCGATCCTTCGCCCACGCCGGAAGCCACCCGTTTCACCGAACCATGCCGCACATCGCCCACGGCAAAAATACCTGGCACATTGGTTTCCAGCAGAAATGGGTCCCGCTCCAGGGTCCAGCCCTTGGGGTGTTGCCCGTCGCGTATGAGATCAGGTCCGGTCAAAATAAAGCCGCGTTCGTCGCGCTCGACCAGCCCGGCCAGCCAATCGGTTCGCGGCAGGGCTCCAATAAAGATGAACATCGAACTGGCTGGCACCCGCTCGATTTTGTTGGTGTCCGAACACAGCACCGAAATCTCCTCCAGATGGGTTGTACCGTGCCCTTCGATCACGCTGGCATGCGCCCAAATTTGAATGTTGGGAGTCTCCTTGATCTGATCGATCAGATATTGAGACATGGTTGCGGCCAGAGAGTCCCCCCGCACCAGGATGACCACGCGTTCCGCGTACTTCGCAAAGTTCATGGCCGCCTGGCCCGCTGAATTCGCCCCGCCCACCACGTAAACAATCTCGCCTTTGCAGGAGAGAGCTTCGGTGGCGCCGCCGCCATAGTAAATTCCCGCGCCCTGCAATCGGGCGATGCCCTCCGCCTCGAGTTTGCGCCACTGCACGCCGGTCGAGATCATGAGCGCGTGGCACGAAAGTTCGTTTCCATCCGCCAGCTTGATGATCCGGTACGACCCTTCCGTGCGGGCGTTGACTGCCTCCAGCGGCGACAGGATTTCTACTCCGAAACGTTGTGCCTGCACCACAGCACGCCGCGCCAGATCGTTACCGCTTAGCCCCGCCGGAAATCCCAGATAGTTCTCGATGCGGGAGCTCATTCCGGCCTGCCCGCCGGGAGCTTCCCTTTCGATCATCACGGTATGCAGACCTTCGGACGCGCCATAGACCGCGGCCGCCAGCCCAGCCGGTCCTCCGCCCACGATCGCCAGATCATAAAAGTTGGTCTGGGCCCGCGTCCGCAATCCGACTTTCTTGGCGACATCGGCCGGAAGGCTCTCCAGAAGCCTGGTTCCATCGGGGAAAAGTACGACCGGGAGGTCAGCCGCCTCGGGACCGAGCGCCTCCAGAAGCCGCTTGGTTTCCGGGTCGTTGGCGGAAATTTCCACGTCGATCCACTGGTACGGAACGTGGTTACGCGCCAGAAAGTCGCGCAAGTCGTAGGACCGGGGCGACCAGCGCGTGCCCAGTACGCGGATGCCCTCGAATGTCGGACGATAGGAAGCCTGCCAATCATCCAGCATGTCGTCGAGCTGCGGATACAGGTGCTCGGTGGGAGGGTCCCAGGGCTTCAGAAAAAAATAGTTGATGTTGGCCTGGTTAATGGCGCTGATGGCGGCATTCATGTCGGCATAAGCGGTCAGCAACGCCCGCTTCGCCTTGGGAAAGATCCGCATCCCCTGCTGCAGGAATTCCACGCCATCCATGCGCGGCATGCGCTGGTCGGCCAGCAGCAGCGCCACGCTGTCATTCCGCACCTTCAACTGCTTCAGCAGGCCCAGCGCCCCTTCCGGAGAATCGCTTCCGATCACCCGGTATTCGGCGCCATATTTCGAACGCAAATCGCGCTCAATCGACCGCAAGACGTCGGAGTCGTCGTCCACGCTCAACAAAATTGGTTTCGCCATGATTCAGTCTCAGCTTTAACGGTGAAGGTAATTCTAGACTTCCGCAGGAGTCGAAAGAAAATTAGATGCAGAAACTTCTGCTTGGTAGCACAATTCGAGCGCGCGTGCCCAGCCATCGGCTCGGAAGAAACATTCCAGCTTGGCCAAGAAAGAAATGGCTCCTCAGGTAGGACTCGAACCTGCCTGTAAGCGTTAAACGAAGGACTCAGCAAGCGCGGCTGGCAAACCTTGGTCCTTCTAAGTGCATGATAGGCAAGAAAGTGATTCCTGGAATCAGAATCTGCGCCCGCTACCATCGCGCTTTCCATGCGGAGATGATCCCTTCCGGACAGATGCTGGCATCCTGCAGTCTCGGTTCAGGCAAGAATGGTTGGGCCACCCACCAGTCGGGTGACGATTTCCCGGAATGTTGGCAGCTAAGGCCTACGAACCTCTGTACAACCTAAAGGGCCAATTGGCTCGGACGTCCGATTCGACGTTGGTTATCGAGATAAACAACTTCTTGGATGACAATTGGAGCAGCACGGCCTCGGAGTCTCAAGCGCACTCGGATGGTAAAGAGTCGGTGTTGTCTTTGACGAAATCCGCCCACTGGCCACCTTCAATCGATATTAACTTGCGTTTCGCGCGAGAAATCGGCACTAGACGGCGTTACGTCCATGAAAAACCAGATGCCTACGCCGAGAGTGGCCACTAAACAACCGAAATGGAGAGCCGATGACCAACCGACAAACGAAGCGATGAACGGAGTGAGGACCGGCGCGATGAAGCCGCCGATGTTGGAGCCGGTATTGAGCACTCCGCCTGCTGCGCCTGCATTTTCTCCCCCGGCGGCGATTGCGGCCGCCCAGAAGGGCCCGTCCGAGGCGGATGCCAGGCCGAAAGAGAGCGCCAGCAAGGCGCCCACCAGCCAAGGCCTCAAAACATGGGTTCCAAGAAATAGCAGGATCGCGCTGACAAGGATGCAACTGGTGGGCACGATGGGCCTTCCTATCCTCTTCCCGAAGATTCTGATCGATCGGTCCGAAAGCCAACCGCCCAAAGGGGACATAACCACCCAGGCGAGAAATATGACCGTGGTGTAGGTCGAAGTCTCCGATTGCGACATGCGGCGGATTTCTCGAAAATAATAGTAAATCCAGTAGAAGAAGATGTACTCGAAGTATGAGACCGTGCCGTATCCCACCGCCAGCAAGACCACATTTCGATTGGTAAGCAACTTTCGCAAACCAGATTGGCGAGAAGTGTGGACTCCTTGAGGTTTGAGGCTGATCGGGGCGGAACGGTCCGCATTCCGGGCGGACCTATGCTCTGACGGCCCGTCTCTCGCATACCAGGCCCATAAAGTCGCCAACAGGGCGGTGGCCGCCCCTGCCAGCCAGAAAGAATCGCGCCAGCCGAAGCGTGGAATCATCCAGGCGAAAAGGGACGGAGAAAGCGCGCTTCCAATCCCGGCTCCGCCGGCGACCAAGCCCCAAACCAGCCCTTGCCGCGTGCTTGGAAACCAGTTTGCAATCATTCGACCGCAGGCTGGATAGAGGGGGGCTGTACAAACGCCTACCATGAAACGAATCAGGACAAGAGAAGAAACGATCCCCAAGAGCGATCCCAGGCTGGGGCGGGCCCCCAGCGCTGTCAACCCGGTTAACAGCGCAGCGCCAAACCCCATCCCGATCAGTGCTCGCCACGGTCCCAGGCGGTCGGTCAAGTGACCTCCCGGAATCATCATCAGGGCGTAGCCCAAAAGAAAGGCGGAATATACTGCTCCCAGTTGCGTTTCGGTAAGATCAAAATCTCGAATGATGCCCGGCCCAGCGACCGCCATGATGGTCCGGTCAAAGTAACTCATGATGCTGAACAACACCATCAGCGTCACGATGTTGACCTTCGCCATCAAAAGATTCTCATATCTTTGAGGCCGCGATCCCGTCGTGAAATGTGGAGTCACCCTAGTCTGTTATTTTCGCGACACCGGAGGCGTTGACGGCAACTGGCCTTTTTTCCGAGGTTCCCTTGATTAACACCTCGTTGCTCCCCAGTTTGATGTCGGTGACATTGCCGAAATCCTTGGGAATTCTTGCCAGCAACGCCAGGTAGTGGACAGTCTTGCTACCCATCGCCGGCACGCAAGTCAAAGTGGGTTCGCCAAAGAGCTGGCCTGAGAAGAACGCGTCCCTGCGCAATACCGGCAGCGGAGTCGTGCTGAATTCCAGGCCGCGGGCGCGCGTCCGCTGCTTCCACGGAGCCGCGGCGATACCCATGTTCTCTTCCCAGATGGCAACCCACGGAAAATCGCTTCGCTTGAAACAGTACGCAATGAGCAAACCTAGTTTAGGATTGACCGCCGCCACGAACCCGACACTCTTTTTCTTGTCGAGCAGAACGGCAACAACGAATCCGAGGCCCTCGCGGAGAAAGGGACGGGTTAAGTCAACCTTGCCGCCGTCGAGCAGTGGCGCGTCGGGCCACCGAAATTCTTCGTTCGATGTGAGCAATGCACGACCTTCGTCGTATCCATGAGGGTAAGTGATGCCCCGCGTCCCCGGGATTGACACCCGCGCATCGTCCGGAGACAGAAAGGGCAAGCCCAGCGTGATGTGTTGAGTCCAGTGAAAGAAGTGGTCCGTCTTCTTCTCATTGCCCACCGTTTCCGTGAAATAAACTACAGACTCGCTCTTCCTGAGCTCGATCTCACGGCTGAACCTTAAGCCAGCTATTGGAAGCCTGACCGACAACTCCAACGCAACCCGCTCGGGATTACGTGAGGTCTTGGATTCGTTCCACTTCGACCACGGAGCCTCGCCGTGCTGGGAGAGTCCTTGCTTCGCCTCTTCGACCGATGGCGAGCCAAAATAGTCCAGGCAAATGTTATGACCGACCAGGCCGGATAGCAGTTTGCCTTCTGTGATGGTGCCGTAATCGCGCGCGTGCTTTTTCTCCTCATACTGCTGTGGTTCGATGGTCCGCCAGGGAGGAACCCAGAGAGGGCTCACGGATGTGGAATCCTCAAGCTGAAATTCAGCGATGTGGCCCCCTCCGGTCAAAGTCGTAAGGCGCACGGCCCCGTTTCCGAGGGCATAAGCCTTCCGGCCTTGCCAAATACTCTTTTTGCAGAACAGCCCAGTTGACGATTTCATGGTGGATTCAAAACACGCTATTGACTCTGGATGACGGCGAGTTTCAAAGGTTCGATGCAGCCCACCATCACGGAATCCTGCCCGTACTTTTGCAAAAGGCGTTTGCTGATTCCGTCGAAGAAGGCGTTCACCTGTGCGTAGCTGGTGTACGGGGCGCCGTTGGCAATAACCAGTTTCAACCGCGCCATGGCCTCCGTAAGGTCTTTGCCTTTTTCATAAATAGGATGGGGCCAGATATTGATATCGATCATCTTGTCCCAGCCGGTTTCCTTGTTCCAAGCCAGCAATTTGTCGAAATAATTTTCTACCAGCCGGGCACTTTCGCTGATGTCGGGCTTGCCTTGCAAAGCTTTCAAAAGAGATTGACGTGCCGAACGAATCTCAAGCTGCATTTGCAGATTTCGGGCCACCTCGAGATGATCAGGAAATAAGAGCCGGCCGATCGCTCCGGGACGTCCTCCGTCACCACTGTTCACCATCTTCGCGAGATTGGCGAGTACCGCGTTGATTCGTTGAGAGTCCGTTTCGCGCAACGCGAGGAACGCGTCGGCGATCAATTGCTTATGGTCCGGATATAGCTGCTGTGCCAGATCGAGCATCACCTCTGGCTCTGGATGCATTTCATACCTTTTGTCCCAGGCGGTAGCGAAAAAGTAATATGTGCACGGAAATTGCAACAGCATTAACTGATTATTTCCCATCACGCCACGCAACCCGGGATACTGATTGGCCTTGTCGAACACTTTGCGGACCGACTCCTGCCCAACGTTCGTGGCCGGGAACGCCGGCTCGCTTTCAATCGCACCGTAGGGCAGGTACACGGTTTTATCCAGAACCGATTCTTTCTGTACGGGATCTAAATACGGCGGTTGGCCCGCGATCAGAGCCCACGGCTCTGCGAGATCGCGCTTGAAGGCGCGAATGGTCTGGTCCATGAAGGCAACGTCGCTTGCATCCGGATTCTTGTCAGTCCAGTCGTAAGCCGCGACCACGGAATCGGTTGAGGTGAAGAATTTGTGGCGGCCCCATCCCACGTGCATCCAGTCCACCAACTTGGTTCGCGATCCGCCGACACTGTATTGGTCCAGCAACTTTCGGGCAGCCTTGAAAATCTTTAACTGATCGCTCACCGGACTCTGCGGCCAGCCGCCCGGATCCGAATCGATGAAACAATAGGCGTCTGCGTTGTTGACGTTTCTATAGAACGCCTCGAACGACCGCAGCACCCGCTCGAACTGCTGTGGATCCGCCGGATTCATGTCCTTCTGGCAATCGCTGACCCAGTATGGCCGGAACCGCGGATCTCGCACCCCACAGTCAGAGGTCCCGATGCGATTCGCCGACTGCATGATCCATACTTCCATGCCGCGCTCGTTCTGCGCGTAATCGACTACGCGGCGAACTTCCTGCAAGTAGGCTTCGTCTTCCGCAGAGAGTGGGACGGGCAGAATTTCCATGAAAGGCCACAAGTAGAACAGATTGATTCGCTGCGCCCACGCGATATCGATGAATTTCTTCCAGTCTGCTTCCTTCCACGAACGAAACGCGTAGGGATAGTTCAGCGGCCAGCCATTCAGGTGAATGCCGCGGACCGCAAAGCTGGGCTTATTTAGTAAATCAAGCGGGCCGTCGAGATAGGCTGATTTTCCATCCGACCTGATCATTTGCATGAGCGTCGCAACGCCAGTGTTTGTGCCATGCGGATCCAACCCTGCGACGACCACAACGTTGGCTCCGGACTTTGCGATGACGCGAATTATGGACGTATCGTGGCCCAGTTCGCTGGTGGAACTCAAGTCGGCACCCATCGCTGTTGCCGTCTTTGCCCCGACTGCGACGATCACTTTTGCATTTCGGCCTGCACTCACGGAATTAGTTACCACCGCAGTCTTGCCGGTGATCTCGGTTAAATAGGAGCCCATATCTTTCGCCGCGTATTGAACATAGGAAGGTTCGCCGCCGTCGACGAGGATTACAGCGTCATCGAGAGCTATGCGCTGCGAGCTTTGCGCGGCGGCCAACGAGGTGGTACCCACCAAAAATAAAAGGACGAACCGCATACTCGAGTTTCGTGTCACGAAGTCCCCTCCGGTTCGGTCATTTTCGTCACTTAGCGACGGAGGACCTAGTTTTGGATCATGGCCAGTTTGAATGGCTCGATACAACCGATCATCACCGAGTCGCGTCCGTATTTTTGCAGCAGTTTCTTGCTGATTGTGTCGAAGAAGCCGTCCAACTGAGCGTAGCTGGTATAAGGCTTGCCTTGGGCGAGAATCTCTTTGAGCTGATTCATCGCTTGCCGAAGGTCTTTGCCTTGCTCGTAGATCGGTGTTCGCCAGATGGTGATGTCAATCATCTTGTCCCAACCAGTTTCCTGGTTCCACGCCAGCAGCTTGTCGAAGTAGTTCTCCACCAGCTTGGCGGATTCATCGACACTGGGTTTGCCTTCCAGAACTTTCAAGAGCGACTGCCGCGCCGACCGGATCTCAAGCTGGAATTGGAGATTTCGTGCGACCACGAGTTGGTCCGGAAATAGGAAGCGGCCAATCGGTCCCGGTCGTCCTGCGTTGCCGCCATGGACCAGCCTTTCGAGGCGAGCTAGCGTAGCGTCAATCTTCTCCGGATCGTTTTCCCGCAAACCTAAAAACGACTCCGCGATCAGTTCTTTGTGGTCTGGATAGAGTTCCCCCGCCAGGTCGAGAAGGACTTCGGGTTCCGCACGGTTTTCGTATTCGCGGTCCCACGCAGTATTGAAGAAGTAGAAGGTGCGCGGGAATTGCAGCTGCATCAGTTCGTTGTTCCCCATCACGCCCTTGAGTTCAGGGTACTTGGCAGCTATATCGAAGACCTCGCGGATCGACTCCTGACCGAGATTGGTGGCCGGGAATGCCGGTTCCATTTCGATCGCACCATATTGCAGGTAGATCGTCTTGTTCAGCACCGACTCTTTTTGGGATGACTTCAGGAACGCTGCGTTCCCTGAAATTAACTCCCAGGGTTCAGGAAGGTTCGCTTTGAAATTACGGATGGTGTCCGTCATAAAAGCCACCGAATTTTCTTCACGATTCCTCTCTGTGGGATCAAACACGCGTCCCCAGCCCAGCCACATCCAATCCACAAGTTTGGTCTTCGGACCTTTGGCGCTGTAACGATCCAGCAGTTTGCGGGCGGCATTAAATATTTTCGTCTGATCGCTCAACGGGCTATGTGGCCAGCCCCCGGGATCGGAATCAATAAAGCAGAAACCGTCGGCATTATTCACGACCTTGTAGAGGGCTTCGAAAGATTTCAGAATATTCGCAAACTGCTCCGGATCGGCCGGGTTCATGTCTTTCTGACATTCCCCCATCACCCAGTAGGTGCGAAATCGCGGATCGCGGACACCGCAGTCGGAAACGCCAATCCGGTTCGCCGACTGCATGATCCAAACTTCCATGCCACGCTGGTTCTGAGCGTAATCCACAACGCGTTTGACTTCCTGCAGGTAGGCCTCGTCTTCCCCGGACATGGGAACCGGAATGATTTCCATGAACGGCCACAGGTAAAAAAGGTTGATGCGCTGCGCCCATGCAATATCGATAAAGTGCTTCCAGTCCTCCTCCTTCCAGGAGCGGAACGCGTAGGGATATTTCAGCGGCCATCCATTCAGGTGGATGCCGCGGACGGCGATGCTCGGTTTGCTTCGGAGATCGACCGGGCCGTCGAGATACGCCGCATTACGTTCTCCGTGGATCATCGGCATGAAGGTCGCGAGCCCGGCATTCGTACCGTGCGGGTTCAGGCCCGCGATGATCACAACCTTGCTGCCATCCCTATAGAAAGAACGAATGAGAAAGCCTTCGTCTCCCAGATCGCTTGCAGGTCCCAGGTCGACATTCAGCGCCCGCGCCATTTCTTTCCCAATGGCGATAATCGACTTTGACTTCAGGGCTGCGTGGAGAGATGAACTGACGGCAGCGGGCTTGCCGGTGACGTCCGTGAGATACGAAGCGAGGTCTTTGGCTCCATAAAGAAGATAGGAAGGCTCGCTGCGATCTACCAGAACTACAGTTTCTGCGAGCGAAATCCGCTCGGGCTGTGCGCCAACCGGCGTGGCTGTCGCCGGTACGGCAGCGGCGAGCACGGCCAGCCATAGAATTAGTGACCAGCCTAGAGCCGATCCACGCAGCCATTGTTGATGCCATACCCGCGTCATTGCGCTCCTGCATTGGTGATAAATTGCTACGATAAACGAATATCGTATTGATGTAAGTGTAAGAGTTTATTGCAAAATATCTATAATTGCAAAGCATTTTGTGATATATGATCGATCATTCTTCGCGAGGTACATTTCGATGCTCAAGCTGGTCGCAGTCACGTCTTTCATTGTCGCAGCTGTGTTCCTCGGGGCCAGTTCCGCGCAGACGAAGCGGATCGATGTCTTCAGTATCGGCAGCAAGAACGGTCTGCACACGGAATTTGCCCAGAACCACGAAGCTGGACATGCGGTCCTCTACAAAGTCGGCGAGAGTTCCGCTGAAAAAGACTGGCCCGCGTACCAGCCGGGATCGTTCGATTCCATTGTCGGCCGCAGCACCATGCAACACGACTGGACCGAGGTGCACCCTGATCCTCTCCCGGAGCCGTTTCAAGTGCGGTTCAACCTCGCTGCAGCGCCGAAAGGAACCTTCGCTTTGCATCTCGATGCCATTTTCCGGTATCGACGTCCCGCACCGCCGCTCTACAGAGTTGTGATCAACGGAAATTTCGCGGCCAGCTATCGGCTGAACCCGCATCCGGCACCTGAGCTATGGTGGCCAAACGGAGGCGACGCTCAGGGCAACATGCAATATTTCGGCTACGAATCCCTCGACATGCAGCTGCCGGCTTCCGCGTTCACCAGCGGAGTGAACATGATCGCGCTGCAATGCCTGGATGGCTTTGGTATCTATTACGACGATCTCTCACTCTCAAATGATCCCGTCCGAAACCCTCCGGCCATAACGGAAGGCTGGGTGGAGCCCAGCGCGCTTTATAAGAGCCGTGCTTCTGGCTTGGTCGAGTTGGCAAGCGTACGGATCCGCACCACGAAACCTTTGGGTTCTACAAAACTGAAGGTTGAGATTGGCTCCTTCGCAATCGACAGCAAAGTCTCACAGAACGAATCGGGCGACATCGAGACAACCATTGAGGTTCCCGCCACTGACCAACCGGTTCCAGTCTCGCTTTACCTTGCCGGACACAAAGATGCCATCTATCGCGGCACCTTCACACCCCGGCGCCGATGGCAAGTCTACGCGTTACCGATGGAGCAGGCCGATTTCGGATACAACGACCTGCCCGCGCGCACGCTGGAGTGGGAAAATCGTTTCATCGACAAAGCTCTGGAGATCCAGCAGAAATACCCGTCGTACTCGTTCACCCTCGACGCGGCAGCAAACCTCGAATCGTATCTTTCCACCCGCAAAGATGAAAAGACGAAGCAGCTTCTAGGACATCTTCAAACCGGCAAATGGGGCATGAACGCCCTGTATGCGAACTTCTTCACTGGCCTTTCGACGCCGGAAGAGCTGTTCCGGATGCTCGAGTTTTCTCTAGGGGCAGCACGGAAATACAATCTCCAGATCGATTCCGCCTCGCAGACCGACGAGCCGTCCCTGACCTGGGCCCTTCCACAGATTCTCTCCGATGCCGGTATCAAATATTTCACCAATGGCAGTGACCCGATCCGCGGGGCATTCAATCCCATCGGACACCTGAATTTTCATTCGCCGTTCTATTGGGAAGGTCCGACCGGATCCAAAGTTCTGATGTGGAGCGGGATTTCCTACACGGCGGTGGATGACATGACCTGGGCCGGTTGGAGCCCAGATTCAGCGCGAGAGGGAACATATTCGACTTCTGTGTTTGGCCTCACCAGGTCCCTCCCTCTCTTTCTTTCGCAATACGAACGCGATGATTCCCCCTTTGACGCGGTACTCCTCTTTGGCCTGCACAATGATGAAATCCCCATGCGTCACTGGGGCGATGCCGACGTGATCGACATGTGGAACCGGGAATATGCCTACCCGAAGATCATTCCGGCCACGCAGCGCGATTTTTTTGCTCACATTACCCACAAGTTTGGCGACCGGATCAAGACCTATCGTGGAGATGGCGGGGCTTATTGGGAAGATGAAGCCGGAGCCGATGCGCGCTTTGCGGCCATGATCCGCACATCTCAGACACAAATCGCAGCCGCGGAGAAGTTTGAAAGTATCGCCAGTTGGCTGCAGCCGCACCTGAAGTTTGATCGCCAACCTTTTGATGCCGCCTGGAAGAACATTCTGCTGGCGGATTCCTACGTATGGAGCGATGCCAATTCCTTCAGGAGGCCGGAAAGTTATCGCACACGCGAAGGCGAGGCCGCCCATCGCGCCTGGGCTGAAGCGGCTTTGCAACAGACCACCGATCTGCGGCTGGTGGCGATGGACAAGATCGCGGAACTTGTGAGCACCGATCAACAGGGTGCGGTGGTCTTCAACCCGGAGAGTTGGCCAAGAAGTGACTTCTTCGACTTCGAGTTGGAACCGGATGAGGTTCTGGTGGATCCGGCGACTGGACAGACCATTCCCTGCGGAGCTTTGAGGTTGTTGAACGGGTATCAGGAGGTCCGCTGCTGGGCCGCTGACGTGCCCGCAGTGGGTTACAAGTTTTATGCGATCACGAAGGGAAAGGTTCCAGACGGAACAATTCTCTTGCTTGATTCTTCATCGCCGACAATCGAGAACAAATACTACAAGATCCAACTGAATGCCCAGACTGGCGCGGTCGCGCACCTGCTCGACAAATCCACGGGACAAGATCTGGTCAACTCGAGCTCAGGCTATCAATTGAATGAATACGCCTACGTAAGCGGCGGTGACCCGGAGGGTTCCAGCCTCACCAACAACAGAATTCTCGCGGCGGATGTAACTCTTCCCTTGCCCAAGCTGGCGATCAACCGCGCCAGCTTGACGGATACGCCGCAGGCACGCCGATTTCCCTGGGGAACGGTAATCACCATTCGTTCCAGGGCCTTGAATACACCGGACATTGTCAGCACGATCACGCTGCTCGACATGCGGAAACAGGTGAACATACGCAACGAGGTTCAGAAAACGGCGACCCTAAAGAAAGAAGGGATCTACTTCGCTTTCCCCTTCACTCTGAAACAACCTCAGATGAAATACCAGGGCGCGACGGCATGGGTCGACCCGACGAACGACATGCTTCCCGGCGCGAACCGCCAATGGTTTACAACCCAGGGCGGAGTCTGGGGAAAAGGGACTGACGGCAATGTTGCCTGGGCCACGGTGGACGCTCCACTGATAACTCTCGAAGACATCAATCGCGGGCTTTGGCCGGAATCCATTCAGATTCGCAACGGATCGGTTTTTTCCTACGTGATGAATAATTACTGGTACACCGACGCGCCAGCTCAGCAGGGCGGACGCTTCACGTTCCGCTATGCGCTGACCAGCGGGCCGGAAGTGTCTCCCGATCAATCGGCGACAATGGCCACCGAACAACGATCACCGCTGGCGGCGATTCGTCACTACAACATGGGATGGCAACCGACGTTATCCGATAAAGGTGCAGGCCTTCTGAGTACAGCCCCCGCCGGAGTAACGGTGCTCACAATTCGGCCAATGGAGAAAGGCGATGCCTATCTTGTCAGAGTGCAAAACTCAACTTCAGCTGACGTGAGCGCGAGCATTCAGTTCCCTGCGGTTCAGGTCCAGGAGGCTTATCTGGGATCGGTCATGGGAGACCGTACCGCCGCCGTGAACTGGACCCCGCACAGCGTGACGCTGCCAATGGGAAAGTACGAAATCAAGAGCCTGGTGATAAGGCTAGCCGTCAACCCGTAGAGACTAACTCGTTACACCCAGCAGCACCGCGGCAACCAATCCGACCACGATGCCAAGCTTGGCATAGGTCCCAACTGGCTCACGAAAGAAGAGCACTCCACCGAGCACCACGACGCACATGCTCGCGCCCATTCCCAGCATGTACACGACACTTCCCGAGACACCATTCGAGAGCGCCAGACCCATGAAATACTGTCCGCCGACGCTGGCGATCGCCATCATCAATCCGATGATCAAATTGGCGAGAGAAAGGTGTTGGCGCGATTTGATCAACCCGAGAAGACCGAAGGCAAAGCCCGCAAGATACCAATAAACGAGATAGACCGGCGTGTATTGCTGAGCGAGTCCCCAGCCCGCCAGTACGCGAAGACCGAACGGGCAGATCCCGTTCAGCAGGAATGCACAGAGCATGGCTGTGATCCAGATTTTCACGTTCGCGCGCGCGGGGACTTCGCCCTGGGCTGCAACCTGTCCACTCTCCTGCTGCTTGTCCTTCCACAGCAGAAAAATGGAGAGCACTACAAGACCCAAAATCAGCGCTTTCAACAATCCAACTTTTTCGTGATAGATGACCGCGGAAAGCGTGGCCGGAACCACCGCGGAGAGATTCATGAAGATCCAACTGGTTGTGATCTTCCCGAATTGCAATCCGTACAGGAACGTCCAGAAGGCCAGCACCGCCAGCGCGCCAAAAAACAGCGCCGTCCCGCTGACGGCCCGTGGCGGGTTTAGTGACTGTCCCTGAACCAGGCTGACCCACAAACCCATGAACACCGTGGAGCCGCCAAACAGAACAAGGGTAGTGTTCAGCGGCGTACAGCCCTTGCTGTCCGCGAGCTTGCTCAGAATTCCCAGAATGCCGATGCTGAGCATCGCGAGCACTGCGAACAGATATCCGATGAACACTATTTTTGTCCTCGCAGCGAATTCTTTACCAGGCGAAATGAGTCTTACGAATGGTTAGGCCCAGAGTGATCGCAACTGCTCAATGACTTGTCCCTCAAACCCCGGACGAAGAGCCCTTCGGTGCCGATATCGAAGCGCCGCCCCATCCGCCGGGAAGGTGGCAGCCTCATATCCCCCAAGAGCAAAATCGCGATCCATGGGAATATAGCTCTCGCATCCGTTGGTATAAGCCAGCATCATGTTGTGCTTCGTGGGGGCGGCTTTGTCCAACGTCAGCTGATACTCCGCAAATAGCTCATGGGTAGCGGCCAGGAGAGACCAGGCGTCGCCCATACGTAACAGGTGTGCGTCAAAGCGCAGGGCATGCTCGTCGTGATTTTCGATCTTGTTCAGCAGGTCGCGAAGGCACAATACCGTGTCCATCATCCACCACGCCTTGCCCTCCATGGGTTGAACATCGTCCGCGGCTTTCGATTCTTTTTGGCTCTTGGCGGTCTCGACGTCGTCCTGCATGTCCCAAAGCTGTTCGTCGTTGAATACCTCGCGGCCGTAAGTCTTCACCAGACGCTCTTCCGCTTTCTCGAGAGCCTGGACGCACTCTGCCTTTGAGGGCAATCCTTGAAAGGGGATTTCGGAGTGCACCGAAGTGATTGTGAAATCCTGGGACGGAACGACCTCGCTCTTTGATGCTGCCTGGAACGCCGCATCCGCTAATACTTCGCCTGCCTGCTCCGCTGCCGCGATCCCGCCACGGAGTGGATCGCCGTTGATATTTCCGGCGAACGCCTGGCCGAACATGGCGACCGTATCGCCGCCCAAGCGCTGTTTGAGCTTGCGCGCTGCAAACCCCGGAAACTCCGCACTGATCAGGCGGCTCGATCCGTGAATAATGACGGGATGCGCTGCGTGGCTGAACAGAATTGCCACGGGACTACCATCCAGCCTATCCACGCGCAGGACGTCGACCCACGGAATGACCGGTCCCGCGGGATTCGGCTTCATCACAACACCCTGGTCTGACGGCAGTCGCCGGTTCGTCCCGATATGAACGGGTGATCTCCCTGCACGCAGGACCACCGGCTCGTTCTTAGCTTCAGCATGAGAGACGAGATCGGCCAGTTTGGACGCCAGACCATCACGCCAAGTCTTGCCAGGTCCCGAGAGCCAGCGCGGGCCCAGTACGCTCCAAGGAATAGTGAACGGGGCAGAATGGTTGTGGGTACAGTGCACAAGCGTGATGGCTATGCCGGTGTGAGCAAAGATCGCGCTGCGAATTTGATCCGCGAGTACAAAGTCCATCCCGATCAGATCAAGAGATAGGATCGCTACTTTCTGCGAACCATCATTCAGTACCACCGCTCGCGCATACAGATCGTCGTGCACGCCGGTGCTGCGTTGAATGGTTCCGAGGGTCGGGGCTCCAACGGGCGGGTTAATGACCTGCTCTGCCGCCCCGGCAAGCAGACTCGCTTTCCCTGGTCTTGATTGGGTATGCATTTTGGACGAGTCGATATGCAAACAGAATACAGGGGCCGCCGGGTTCGCGGCCCCACCCCTCAAAACCGACGTCAAAACGATAATTTCAAGGCGAACTGCACCTCGCGGTTATCGAGTCGCGTACCGGTAATCTGGCCGAACTGAGGCGTGCCAAAGGTAGCGTTCGGTTGTGCAAAGATCGGGTGATTGCCGGCATTAAACGCTTCGCAGCGGAACTGCAGGTTCATCCGTTCACCGATCGGAGTGTTCTTCACCAGGGAAAGATCGACATCCTTGATTCCGGGTCCCGTGATCACGTCGATTCCTTCGTTCCCGAAGGTGAACTGTGGCGGCGCAGCGAACGCCGCCGTATTAAAGAATTCGTCTACGGTCCTGGGGCCGTTATTGGGATTGCCAATCAGGTTCGGTAATTTTGCTCCCTCCCCAACGTTAGAGTTGTCAAAGGGCAGAGTCGCTGTGAGCGGTTGCCCAGTCTGGAAGGTCGCGATTCCAGCCAGCTGCCAGCCTGAAACGATCGTTCTAACTACTCCATTCGCGTCCGCGAGGTAATGCTTCTTGTTGCCAAAGGGCAGCTCATAAAGCGCGCTCATGGTAAAGCGATGGCGGGTATCGGAAGCGGTCAGACCACGGTTCGCCCGCCGATTATCGTTGTCTTGCAAATCGGGAACGAATGCTCCAGTTTCAGCACCCTGCGTATCCGTGATCGCCTTCGAATAGGTATAGCCGGCCAGGATCGACAGTCCCTGCGAGAAGCGTTTGTCCAGCCGCATCTGCAGACCGTTGTAGTTGGCATTGCCGATCGGTTCATCGCCGGCGATTGTTGAGACGTTCGTATAGGGACGCCGGGAATCTATATCTCCAGGTCCGGGACGCGGCTGGTTGGGCCAAGTCCGCGCCCAAAGCTTGGTGTCCTTATTTCCGACGTACGTGGTATCCAGCACGAAGCCAGCCCCGAAATCATGTTGGACGCCAAAATTCCAGGCTTGAAGGTACGGAGTGGTCGAGTTCGACGGGATGTAAGTAAACTGCACGCCCCCGGGAGGCAGGCCTGCAGTCGGATGGAACCAGTCCCAGTTCTGAAAGTTACCGGTATTGATAAAGCGGTTGTAGTAGCTGACAAAGGGCGGATTGATACCGAGAAACACGAACTGGTTAAACGGCTCCGCCTGGTAAAACATTCCGTACGCACCACGAACTACGGTTCGACCTGAGTCTCCGACGCGATAGGCAAATCCGATGCGGGGAGCGAAGTTGTTCTTGTCAGTGCTGGCAATCGTGCTGCGTGTGGGAGCAATGGAAGTGGGGAGAGTAGTTGCACAATCACGAATTCCTCCCGGCACGCAAGGCCCGGACAGGACAAGCGAAGCTTGCCCTCCTCCTGGGGGGAGGGTAATGTTCGAAATTGTGTTGTCTTTGGAAACTGGCCATGGACGCCATTCATAGCGCAGCCCGAGATTGATCGTCAGTTTCGGGGTGACCCTCCAATCGTCCTGCACCCAGGGCATGATCTCCCACTGCCGAAACTGGGGATCGAACAACTGAGGCGACAACTGGAAATTACTGGGTATGCCAAGCAGCATGTCGGCCATCGAATAGCCGGTTAGACTTCCGTCAAAAACGTAAAAACCGGCGGGCAGGTATGTTTCCTGGAAAGTCTCGTGATGCCGAACCGTATGCAGCCCGGCCCGGATAAGGTGATTGCCGCGCACCAGACTGACACTGCCTTGATACTCGTAGCGCTCGCTGAACCACTGTCGCGGAGCTGAGTTCTGATCGGACAGTACGCCGAAGCCAGGAGTGATAAAGATGGGAGTGCCCGAAGAACGAGGATCGGTAGCCACTCCATTGATCCCCAAAACAGCGGAAGCAATATTCGGGCTGGTATTTGCGGTCTTCTGAATGACGAACTGCTTGAACAGGTTGTAGCCAAACTGCAGATCGAACACAGTGGTGGGGGAAGCTGTGTCGGTCAGATGCAGGCTTACATTGTGGTCGCCATTGTGCTGCTTAACCGAAAAGTTCTCGTTGGTAGTCGGTGGAGCGTCGGAAATCTTGTCATAAATGTAATGCCCCGACAGCTGCAGATTTTTCTTCAACTGATGATCGACCCGTCCAATGTACTGATTCACGTCGTTACTGTGCGATCCCGGCACGATGTAGTTGTTCACCAGTCCGGGACGGTTGGGAAGTGGGACGTAGGAATTCAAATATCCGGGCATGACGCTCAGCACCTGGTCCGGGGGAATCACGTTCCCGGGATAAGGCAGTCCAGTGGCCGGATCGCTGATGATGACAGGGGTCGGAAGACTCAGCAACTCGGAGAAATCGCCGCTTCGCATCAACTGGGTCGGAAAGTTGTCAAATAGAGTTGTACTGCTCTGCTCACGAAAACCTTCGTAGCTAAAGAAAAAGAACGTCCGGTCGCGGATAATTGGACCGCCAACCGTGCCGCCGAACTGGTTGCGCCGCAGCGGAGTTTTCTGCTCTCCCGCCCGCCCGGTGAAAAAATTCGTCGCATCCAGCTTGTCATTTCTCAGGAAGTCGTAGAGGTTGCCGTGGATCTGATTGGTACCTGACTTGGTCACCATGTTGACCAACCCGCCGGCGTTGGCTCCGAACTCGGCCGAGTAGTTTCCGGTCTGCAGCCGGAACTCCTGGATGGCATCGACCGACGGATTCAGCCCGTTCGTGCCATGCATCCAATCCTTAAACGAGACGCCGTCGATGATGTAGTCGTTATAGACGTCGCGCATCCCGTTGACGGAGAAATTTCCGCCGCCTATGTCCAGGTTCTGCGAAGCGATCTGAACCGCCGTGAAAGTGCCGGCGCTCGCCAGGGTCGTTCCTGGAGAAAGCAACTGGAGCTGCAGAAAATCGCGTCCGTTCAATGGAATTTCGCTGACCACCTTGGATTCAAACAGCGTACTGACCGATGATTCGGTCGTTTGTAGCGCCGTCGCCGCCGCCGTCACATTCACCTGCTCGGAAACCGTTCCTGGCGGCAGCATCAGATCGATAGTCCGCAGGGCCTGCACTTCAAGCGTGACCTTCTCGACAAGCTGGCGCCGAAACCCTTGCTTCTCCGCAGTTACCTCGTAAACTCCGGCTTGAAGGTTGGGGATCGCAAACTGTCCCACAGCGTTGCTAGTCGCTTGCCGCGTTTCACCCGTGTTTATGTTCTTGGCGACAACGCTGGCCCCGGGAAGCATCGCCCCGGAAGAGTCGGTCACAGTTCCGACGATCCCGGACTGTTGCGCCAACAGGGCCAGCGGGGATACGAGAACGAGTAAGAGAACTAGATACAGTTTTTGAAGGAACATGAATCTCTCCTGAGCGACTATAGATGACCGATTATCATGTGAACATTAGTGATATTTTGCATGTATTGTCAAGATTAAAGTTATTAGTTGCTCGATCATTGTTCATTAATTCATCTGTACTTATCCATAAGCCTATCGATTATAATGAAAAGACCTTAATTCCCGGTTTGGCCTTTTAGGGGGCTGGCCATCATAAGATTTTGCGGAATTTGCCGAGATATGCGAACTCATCCGCGCCCGGATCCGGACGGCAGGATTCGAACAGAATTTCTCGGGTGCCGCTTTTCGGGGGTAGAGGTATTCTCCTAACGGTCTGCAGGGACCTGTATCTGATGTCAGCTATGAAGGACGAACGATAATGCCACTGATCGCAACCAAGCTGAATACGCAGCCCGCACGACACCAGGTCGCAGAAAAGATACGTGAATCCATCCTGGATGGATCCCTGGTGCCGGGTGAGCGCCTGGTCGAGCGTAAACTTGCCGAAACCCTAGGCACCAGCCAGTCTGCCATTCGAGAAGCCCTGATTCAGCTTGAATTGGAAGGCCACGTCAGCAAGAAACCCAATTCAGCGACATTTGTTACGCATTTCAGTCAGCGCGAATTGGAAAATACGATATCCGTGCGGCGGGCGCTGGAGGGCTTCGCTGTCGAGGAGGCTGCCCGGCAATCGACTGCCGCGGATATTCAGCGCCTGGAGGAACTCTTTCAGCAGTCCCAGGCGGCGGCCCGTGCGCGCGAATTTCAGAAATACATCCGAGGAGATTTAAGTTGGCATATCGCCATGTGGGAATCCACTCACAATGATTGCCTGGTGGAAAGTCTACGCCGAGTTGTAGTCCCGCTGTTCGGTTTCAGCGCGATCCGGGTTGCCATGCAGCCAGGATTCAACCTCATGCAGGATCTCCAGTCTCACCGAGTACTGCTGGACGCAATCACCGCAGGCGAACCCGAGCGGGCCAAGCGCGCTTTCCATGCCGCGATGGCAGACTGGGCCGAACAAGCAGCTCACCTCTATTCTGAACCAAAGGAAGAAACCCCGGCCTGACGAGCTTTGGGTAAACGTCGCTTTGCCTGCTTCGCTGCGGACGCAACTGGAAACTTCTCGAACCGGCGCCCGTCAACACTTTCGCAGTCAGGTTGTTTTATCAGCCAAGCAGCAAATTCGCTCGCGCGGTTGGTTATGAGACGGGGGGCTTACGTTTCGTGCAGACCTTCTGCTTGTGTCACTCCTAACACCTTTCATCGCCGCTAGCATATCTTCCCACCTTTTTTAAGCAGGGCTCGCATCGATAGCCCGCAAGCGTAGTCATGCCAGAGGCAGAATCCTGAGTGACATCTGCTCTGCTCGCCCTCCTAAAACTCCCGCCGTTGCGTGACCTTTCGGAATGCTTTCGAACGACTAGAAGTGGCGTCCCTAGCAGACAGCGAATTCGATTTGGCGAGGAGGGATTGAGGAAAGACTGGAATCAAGATTCAGGCTTGGACCGTCTGTGTGCGACCCAAACGTATCTTTAGTTTATATGAGATGAAGCATGATCGATCATCATATATATATTATGTCTTTTAGATACTTGACACTTATATACAATCTAACTACGATCATGATCGATCATTATTTATCACGTCTCTTCAAAAACATGAAAATTACTCAGATCGACTGTCACGTGTTGCTTGATCCAGGCTATGACGTTGGTTCGACTAGCTCGTCCCAAGATGACATTGTGGTGGAAATTCATACGGATGAAGGCATAACGGGAATCGGAGAGACTGACGTCAACCCTTGGATCGCCCGGGCTTGCATCCACGCCCCTGGCACGCACACGATGGGATTGGGGCTGGCCGAAATGTTGATCGGCCAAGACCCCTTGCAGGCCGAAGCTTTGTGGGAAAAACTTTATGTTGGTTCGGCCATGAATGGTCGGCGAGGCGCGGTGATTCACGCCATTGGGGCGTTGGACATGGCCCTTCATGACCTGCGTGGGAAGGCCCTTGGCAAGCCATGTCATGAACTCCTAGGCGGTGCGGTCAAGAAAAGTATTACGCCCTATGCGTCACTCCAGCCTGAGGTGAGTTCGTTCGTTGTGTACCGCAAATCGATTGTTGAGTGGGCGTTGCGGGCAAAGGCGTTGGGCTTTCGCGCTGCAAAAATTGAGGTCACGCCCTGTGGGCCTTACGCTCACAAAGGGCTGAAGGCTTCGCACGCAGAGATGACAGAAGTGATCGGCGAAGTTCGGAATGCAGTGGGGCGAGACTTCACCCTAATGGTCGACGTTCAATATGCATTTCCGGACGCTCACACGTGTCTGAAGGCGATCCGTCCCTGGGTCGAGTTAGACTTGTTTTTCATCGAGACGCCTTTGCCTTCCGATGATCTGGAAGGTTACGCGCGTCTGACGGCCGAGCAGCCCATTCCTATTGCCGCTGGTGAGTGGTTAGCTACTCGCTACGAGTTTCTCGATCTGATGGATAGAGGAAAGATCAGCGTCGTCCAGCCCGATGTGGGCCGGGTAGGTGGATTCACCGAAGCCAAGCGGGTCTGTAATCTGGCGGAGCAGAGAAAGCTCACGATTGTTCCGCATCTCTGGAAGTCTGGCATTTCCATCGCCGCCGCCGCGCATTTGGCAGCGACCACAGCGAACTGCCCGTTCATCGAATTCCTGCCGGATGAGTTATGTGAGTCATCTTTGCGCAGGGAACTGGTTTCGAATGAATTACAAATGGTGAATGGAGAGATCGCACTCCCGAAACGACCGGGACTAGGAGTGGATTTGAATCGCGAAGCGCTTGCCCGCTTCAAACGCGAAGCCGAATCTGTGACCTCTACTCTGTCGATCTGCTAGGAGCTTCATGACCCAGTCTCGCGTAGCGCTGGTGACCGGCGGCGCCTATGGTATCGGGCGAGGTATTGTCCAGGAGTTCGTACGCAACGGCGAGGCTGTGGTAATTGCAGACCTCGATGCCGAGCGTGGAACTGCACTGGAGTCCTCGATCGCCGCCGCCGGTGGGAAGGCTTTGTTTGTTCGCACTGACGTCCGGGTTGAGAACCAAATCCAGGATTTGATGGGGAGGATTTTCGAGGTTTTCAGCCGCATTGATGTGCTCTGCAATAACGCCGGCATTGAACGCTACCGCCGCGCCGAAGAATACACGATCGAGGATTGGAACTCGATTTCTGAGACCAATTTGCGCGGCGCCTTTCTTTGCACTAAATACGCTTATCCATTTCTGAAAAAGACCCACGGCTGCATCGTCAATATCTCTTCTGTGCAAGGACTCGCCAGCGAGCCGAAAATCTCCGCCTACGCAGCCAGTAAAGCCGGATTGCTCGGGCTCACACGCGGCATGGCTCTTGATTTTGCTGCGGATGGGGTACGCGTGAATGTGGTGTGTCCTGGAGCAATTCGATCGGGAATGATGGAACCGTTCATCAAGGACGAGCCCGACCCCGAGGAAGCGGTGAGGGCCATTGGGCGGACCATCCCGCTGGGGCGTGTAGGCCAGCCTGAAGACATTGCTCAGGCCGTGTACTTCCTCGCCTCGCCGGCCGCCTCCTACATTACCGGGGCAGTGCTGGTGGTTGACGGCGGCTTGTTGAGCAGGCTCTCCACATGAAGATGCAGAAGGGCGCATGGGTCAACTTTGCGGCGCTTATTCTGGTAAACCTGCTTTGGGCCGCGCAGTATCCAGCCTACAAAATTGCGGGCAACAGCATGGAATCGGCGACGTTGAATTTCTGGACGTTGCTGTTAGCCTCGGTTTTTCTGATCCCGCTCTGGTTGCGTGAGAAACAGAAACGTAAGGACACGCGGAAAGTCTTTGAGTGGAAGACGCTGCGCGAGTACCTGCTGCTGGGCGTACTGGGTATTATTCCACCCTCGGTGATGCTCTCGTGGGGGATCGGACATTCTTCGGCCTCTAACGCCGCCATCCTGTCGCTGACAATTCCGGTCCTGATGACCGGCCTGGGCGTGGTGATGCTGGGGGAAAAACTAAGTTTGGTTCGCGTACTCAGCCTGCTCCTCGGTTTTGTCGGTACGTTGCTGGTTTCGACCAGCGATCTGTCTCGGGCTTCTTTCAGCCGCAGCCTCTTGCTGGGTAATTTCGTGATTCTGATCGCGGGACTGGGAAGCGCCTTTTACAACACATATAGCAAGGATCTTTTGTCTCGCTACTCTGAACTGGAGGTTCTCATCTTCAGTTACGCGGTGGGCGTGGCTGCCTGCGCAATCATTTCTGTGACATTTGAAAGCAAGCCTTTTTATCGTGTTGCGGGATATTCTGGCGGGACCTGGCTCGCCGTCGCTATTCTCGGCTTATTGAGCTGGGGTGTGGCCATGATCTTGTGGATGTGGGTGCTCAACCGTCTCGAAGTAGGGCAGATTTCAACATCGATTTATCTGCTTCCACTTTTTGGATTGATTCTTTCAGTTGTGACCGTACACGAACGCCTTTCGCTGCCGCAAATTCTCGGAGGCGCGCTAACTGTGGCCGGGACAGCAACTCTCACATTGTTTGAGGGAAGGCGCTCGGCTCAAGCGATGGGGTCCGGGTCTGGCTAATTTTTCGGGAGATATTGAATGCTCTCCTGTTCTGTTGTAATCGACGATGGCAATCTCTGTGGAGAAGCTCCCCTGTGGGACGCAACACAGCAGAAGCTCTACTGGACCGATTGCGCTGGATCCAAGTTCTATTCCTACGATTGGACCTCCAAGCGACGAGAAATCCTTCTGGAGAACTTCCAGGTAAACGGCTGCGCTTTGGATCAATCAGGTGGCTTCACCTTTGCTAACAACTCCGGAGTCTGGTTCTGGAACCGAAAGGACAGTCCGGTCTCAGTCGTGAGCTCCCTTGGAGGCGTGCCACTCCAGTTGAATGATTGCATCGCAGATCCAGAAGGGCGCTTACTGGCCGGATCGTGTTTTTACAGTCCTTCGACCGAATATCCGCTTGGGAACCTCCTCTGCATACACCCGAATGGTGAGGTCCGAATATTGGACGAGGGCTTCCACCTTGCCAATGGACTAGCATTTTCTGTCGATCACAGCACCCTGTACTTTGCCGATTCTGTGGCCCGCACGATTTATGCATATGCGTACGACTCAATGGTCGGGCGGGTACGAGATCGACGAGTGTTTGTGAGAGTGGATAGAGATGCCGGACTTCCTGACGGGTTGACCGTGGATGCAGAGGGCTTTGTGTGGTCGGCGGAATGGTACGGCAGTTCTATCTCACGCTACGATCCCGATGGCCAGTTGGAACGGCGGATTCCCATTCCTGCGAAACAGAGTTCTTCACTGACTTTCGGCGGGCCGGACCTACGTGACATTTTTGTTACATCCGCGGCGAGATCAGAACCCATGCCTGTGATGCCGTGTGAATATGATCCCGACAACGGTTATTTTGGTGGCGCACTCTTTCGTCTTAACGTCGGTATCCAAGGGCGGGTCGAATATCGGACTAGATTGAAGGTGGCCGATCACTCCATCATGCGATGACGGCGAGCTTTCGTGTTTTGGCTAGCGTGGCATCTCTGTCCTGTCTTCCTGGAAGCAGAGAACCGATTTCGGGAATGCAAAGGACTGGATCTTCCCTTCCCCTGTGAAGCTCGGCCGATTGCCTTACTCCTACACAACATATTGGCGAGCCTTGCAGGAGGCCGCTGCTGCGGCCGGGATCGGAGGACTCGGCACACACACCTTCAGGCACACGTATCGCTTGTGGCTTGACGCTGTTGGGACCGCAATCACTGTGCAGCAGAAGCTGATGCGCCACGCGGACATCAGGACCACCATGAACCTCTGCGGGGATGTGGTGACGGATGAGATGGAACAGGCCGACTCGAAAATAGCGGCTCTCGCTCTAAAGCCTGATTCCAAGGTGATTCCAGCAGTTGTTAGCCATTGAAAGAATGGCTCCTCAGGTAGGACTCGAACCTACAACCCCCCGGTTAACAGCCGGGTGCTCTGCCATTGAGCTACTGAGGAGTGTCGTGGGACGCAGCAGAAGCCGCGTCGCCTGCGTTATCGGTATTTATATTAGCATCCGACCGGGCTGGCTCAAAACTTGATCGTTTGGTTTTTGATACCCTAGTCGTCTTGCGAGGTGGTCATGTCAGGAGGCCTGCGTTTGCTCTGGATTTTCGTTGGTTTGGGTTTGATGGTTGCGGTGGCTTGGGCGGCGGGCGATTCCACGGCCGGCACGAGCCCGGCGGCGGGACCTCCCCAAGCCAGGGTGGATGCCGTGGTAGACACGATTCATGGGCACAAGATCGCCGATCCCTATCGCTGGCTGGAAGACGCGAGCACGCCGGATTCGCAGGCTTATGTGCGGGACGAGATGGCTTACACCCGCAGCCTGCTTGATCCGCTGCCCGGGCGCGACCGCATCCATCAGCGGCTCACCGAGCTGCTTTCGATCGGCACAATCGGTACGCCGCAGGTCGGCGGGCCCTACTTCTTCT
>JBOGLD010000111.1:0-3331 GCA_050745885.1 Terriglobales bacterium | reverse complement strand
ACGATTGTGGTGCCGCATCATGTTTTCGACCTGGTTTCCGACCTGGGGTTTGACAACGTCGTGGAAATGGACTGGTGGAACAGCTACCGTCATCGCGAACTGACCGTCACCCACGTGCCCTCGCGGCACTGGGGCGCGCGCGTGATCGAGGACTCACACCGCGGATACGGCGGCTACGTGCTACGCGACCACCAGCATTCGATCTATCATGCCGGCGACACGGCTTACTTCTCCGGCTTCCGCGAGATTGGACAGCGACTGGCGCCGGAGCTGGCGCTTCTGCCGATCGGTGCCTACCATCCGCCTTCCTTCCGCAATGTGCACACCAGCCCAGCCGACGCCATGCGGGCCTTTTTTGACCTGAATGCCCGCTGGATGGTGCCTATGCATTACGGCACCTTTCAACTCTCCCACGAACCGATGGACGAGCCCCTGCAATTGCTGGAGAAAGAAGCGAAGGCGGCAGGGATTGAAGACCGGGTTTTCGTGCTGGAGGAAGGCGTGACCAGATTCTTCTGATGGTGTGGGTCGGACGCTCCCTTTGACTTGAAGTTTTGGAATCGAAAACCCAACCCCACCGCAACACCAAAGGCGGCGGGCGGGGGCGCCCGCCCCACATTAGGCTAATAAGCCAGCAGAATTCTTAGATCCCGCAAATTATTTCCGGTAGGGCCGGTCGTAATCGCGTCGCCTAACGACTCAAAAAACGGGTATGCATTAAAGCCAGCCAGGTGGGCGCCCGGATCCAGTCCGCGGGCCTTGGCGCGTTCGAGGGTGCTGCCGTCCACGATCGCTCCGGCTGCCGAGCTGTTGCCGTCAATGCCGTCAGTGCCGGCGCTGAACACGGTGATGGCTTCGCCGGAAATTCTGGCCGCGCAGGCCAGGGCAAACTGCTGGTTCCGTCCACCCGTCCCGCCATTTTCCACATTCACGGTGACTTCTCCGCCGGAGATCAGGCAGGCGCGTTCGGACTTCTGGCGCAACCGGCGCAAACGTTCGAGCAGGTAATCCGCCGCTCGATCGTAATCCCAGTCGTCGCAGCCGTTGTCGATTTCGACGCTGAAGCCGTGGCGTTGGGCCTCTGCCTCCGCCGCGTCCAGCAAGGAAGCGTTCGACAGCAAAGGCCACCAGCGCGAGCGGTGGAAGAGCGGATCGCCGGGCTTGGGAGTTTCGTCCAGAGCGTGGCGTTGAAACAGCTCGCGCACGGAATCGGGGAACTGCTCCAGCATGCCGTATTTCTCAACCACGCTGTAACAGTCCGCAAGGCTGGTCGAATCAGGCATGGTGAGGCCCGAGGCCAGCGCATCCGGCGTATTGTCGGGGACGTCGGAGACCAGCAGCGACACCTGCTGCGCCGCAGAAGCCGCGACCGCCAGCTTCCCCCCCTTGACCGCGGAAAGATGTTTGCGGATGGCGTTGATCTCGGCGATGGGCGCCCCGGAGAGCACCAGCACCCGATAAGTGGCGATCAGATCTTGCAGTGAGATCTCATCGTCGACCGGCTTTTCCACGATCGAGGAACCTCCGCCACTGAGCATGAAAATCACCAGCGACGACGCGTTCTGAGCGCTGAGCGACTTGAGCATGGCCTCGGCGGCGCGGATCGATTCCTGGTTCGGCATGGGATGGCCTCCGCGAAAGTAGCGAAAGCCCCGCACCTGGGAAACCGGATCGACCGAACTGGCCACGATGCCTTCGAAGCGATTGCCCGCCTGCATTTCAAGAGAATTGACCATGGCATGCGCCGCTTTGCCGATGGAGATCACCAGCACGCGCTGGTACGAATCGAGGTCATGCAGGTCCTCGCAGATGCGCAGCACGCCGCGATCGCAATCCACATGACGCTGAAATGCCCGGTCGATGCTGGCTTCCTCGAGGGCATGCTCAAACAAGTGGCGGGCGGTGACCCGCATGTCCAACGCAAGCTTTTCGCGGTCGGTGGCCGGTGAAGACATGTGCAAGGATTATAAAAGGCGTTGCGTGGCGCCGGTCCTTCGACTGCCCTGACGGCAGGCTCAGCCGGCCCTCGCCGGAGATTACGAATTCACCGCGTCTCCCACCCACGCCTCGATCGCGTCGCGCAACTCTCGCAGGCGTCCTTCAAAAAAATGGTCGGCACCCGCGATCAAGATCAGCTGCTTGGGGCCGGAAATCGTCTGAACCAGCGCTTCCAACTGTGCCCGCGATCCGAACTGATCGCGATCGCCGCTTACGAAAAGCTTGGGCTTGGCACAGGATGCAAGAAAACGGAAGTCGTAAGTGCGATCGTCAATCGGCGAAACTGGGAGGCCCAGCCCAATCGCAGCCTTCACCCGGGGATCCGGGCAGGCGGCCCGCAAACCGACCGCCGCGCCAAATGAGAATCCGGCAAAAATCAGAGGCAATTGAAACTCCCGGTCAAGCCAATCCAGCGCGACCTGCACGTCGGCCACTTCACCAACTCCGTGGTCGTGCTCACCCTGGCTAAGCCCGGCGCCGCGAAAATTGAAGCGCAGGACAGGGAAACCGAAACTGTTCAGCGCCTTCATGGCATGAAAGGCCACCTTGTTGTGCAACGTGCCGCCATATACGGGATGAGGATGGCACACGACGGCCGCGTATGCGGCATCGGAAGCGCCAGCATTAAGCAGGGCTTCGAGGCGGCCGGCCGGGCCATCCAGGAACAGCGAGCGGATTGTGCTGGCGGGCGCGTCCATCGGGTCCAACAAAAGCATAGCAGGATCAAACTTCCTCAGTGTGCTCGGTGTCCTCCGTGGTTGAAAAACCGCAAACAACCACAGAGGACACCGAGGACACTGAGTATGCTCACCGCGCAGGACTGCGGTATTCTGTCGCACATGGATGTCGCCGCCTTGACCCGTCAACTCGTGGACATCGAGTCCATCACTGGAAATGAGGGCCTGGTGGGAGATTTCCTTCACCGGGAATTGCTGCGGCGAGGTTTTCAGGCGGAAAAAATTCCCGTCGAAGGCACGCGCTGCAACGTGTTCGCGGTCTTTCCTCAACAGCCGCATCCCGTAGTTGTTTTCTCCACCCACATGGATACAGTCCCGCCCTTTATTCCTTCGTCTGAAGATGCCTTGCGGGTATACGGACGTGGCTCCTGCGATGCCAAGGGAATCATCGCGACCCAGGTGGAAGCCGCGGAGCGGTTGCGTCAGGAAGGCATTCATGTCGGCCTGCTTTTCCTGGTGGGCGAGGAACGCGACAGCCTGGGCGCAAAAGCGGCAAACCGGAATCCTCCCGGCTCGAAATTCCTGGTGAACGGCGAACCCACCGAGAACCGGGTTGCAATCGCGTCCAAGGGTGCGTTGCGGGTGGAGGTAATTGC
>JBOGLD010000110.1:0-4036 GCA_050745885.1 Terriglobales bacterium | reverse complement strand
GATGAAACCCTGCGCGATGGTTTGCAGTCGCCTTCGGTGCGCGATCCCTCGATTGCGGAAAAAATCCAGATACTTCATTGGATGGAGGCGCTGGGCATCAATTCGCTTGACCTTGGGCTGCCGGGCGCAGGCCCGCGTGCGGTCGCCGATTGTGAGGCCCTGGCCCACGAGATCGTCCGCCACAGGATGAAGATTGGCGCCAACTGCGCGGCGCGTACCCATGAAAATGACATCCGGCCGATCGCCGAGATCGTGCAACGCACCGGGCTGAACATACAGGCCGCCACTTTCATTGGCTCCAGTCCGATTCGGCGCTACACCGAAGGCTGGACCGACGACTTCCTGCTCGAGACCACGGAGAAAGCGGTGAAGTACGCGGTGGCGCTCGGCCTCGAAGCCATGTATGTGACCGAGGACACCAGCCGCTGCGATCCCGCCATGATCAAACGTCTGTATTCGACCGCCATCAACTGCGGGGCGCGGGCCATTGTGATTTGCGACACGGCGGGACATGCGACGCCCATGGGCGCGTTCGCCCTGGTGCGCTTCGTCCTCGAAGAAGTGGTGAAGCCTTCCGGAGAAATGATTCGCGTGGACTGGCACGGGCACTGCGACCGGGGCCTGGCCATTGCGAATTCGATGGCAGCGCTAATGGCGGGTGCGGAGTGTGTCCATGCTTGCGCTCTCGGAATTGGCGAACGCGTCGGCAACACTCAAATGGACCAGATGCTGGTGAATCTGAAACTCATGGGCATTCCTCCCTGGGCCGAGCAAGACCTGACCAAGCTGAAGGAATATTGCCAGGCGGTGTCAACGGCCACGGGCGTCCCCGTTCCGGCGAATTATCCAGTCGTGGGTGAAGATGCGTTTCGTACCGCGACCGGAGTGCACGCGGCGGCCGTCATCAAGGCCTACAAGAAGAACGATCTCGAACTGGCCAATGCCGTGTACTCGGGCGTGCCATCGCAGATGTTTGGGCTGGAACAGATCATCGACATCGGGCCCATGAGCGGCAAATCGAATGTGCTGTTCTGGCTGGAACGCCACGGCGTGCCCGCCACCGATGATGTGGTGGAACGAATCTACCAGCGCGCCAAAGCCTCAAACCACACGCTGAGCGAAGGGGAAATCCGGCAGTGCGTGGAAAAGCCAATGTAGGCGCGGGAGCCCTCGCCCGGGCTGGGTCGTTTTAGACGATTCCAGTCAAAATCCTAACCGCAAAGGTCGCTAAGGGCTCCGCAAAGCGCGCTAAGAAGTGCCCGATGATACGCCGGCGAGGCCTGTAGATATTTTTTCCGACGCGTTTGCGGTGCCAACGATCCACATCGACCAGGGGCGGAAGAAAGCATGACCAGGGGGCGCTGCCGCACGACGTAACGATTACCTGGCCCGCCGTAATGAATGGGCGTCATCAACGCCATCTCCGACTCCGGGTTTCGCGTTGTAAGATGGAAACCCAGCCGTTGGTCGTTGGCCATTGGTCGTTGGCCATTGGCCCCCTGATCTTCACGTAAGTGGGACCTGAAGACCAACGGCCAATGGCCAACGACCAACTACCAACGACCAACGACCAACGACCAACGACCAACGACCAACCCATGTCACGTCCGCAAGCCGAAGTCTCGGAGCTGTTTCCTGGGGTGCAACAGGAAGTGGCCCATGTCTGCTCATTGCCCGAAATTCGTTCTGCCTTTACCTGGCTTCGCGCCCAGGAGCCGCAATTCGCGCAGTGGCAGCTGGAGCTGGCGCGCATTCCCGCGCCTCCGTTTGGCGAAAGCGCCCGGGGTCAGTGGCTGGCTGACAAGTTTTGCGAACTCGGACTGCAATCGGTCCACACCGACGAAGTGGGCAATGTTTTCGGCACCCACGCGGGCTACGGACACGGCCACGTTGCGCTTAGCGCCCACATGGACACGGTTTTCCCCGTCGGCACGCCCCTGAACATCCGGCAGCAGGGCAGCCGGTTGTACGGGCCCGGAGTCTCGGATAACGGCGCCGGTGTGACCGCGATGCTGGCGATCATCGCGGCATTGCGCGCACTGGGCATCCGGCACGCCTTGCCCTTCCTGTTCATTGGCAATGTGGGGGAAGAAGGTGAAGGCGACCTGCGGGGCATGCGTCACATTTTTTCCCAGGCCCGCTGGAAAGATGCCATTCATTATAGCCTGGTGCTGGATGGCGCGGGCGCCGACACGATCGTGGCCGAGGCCCTGGGCAGCCGCCGTT
Source organism: Terriglobales bacterium (assembly GCA_050745885.1). Lineage (GTDB taxonomy): Bacteria > Acidobacteriota > Terriglobia > Terriglobales > Acidobacteriaceae > JAIQFF01. The sequence goes on along the minus strand of JBOGLD010000110.1, from coordinate 1,810 downwards.
TCGAAGTGATTGTGCGCGGCCCGGGTGGACATTCCTGGAGCGATTTCGGGGCGCCCAATCCCATCGTGGTGCTGGGCCGGGCGGTGCAGGGGTTCGCGCAGACTCCGGTGCCGGCGTCGCCCAAGACGACCTTTAATGTGGGAGTGATTCGCGGCGGAACTTCGGTGAATTCAATACCGGAGTCGGCCAGCATGCGGGTGGACATCCGCTCCACCTCGATGGCGGAAATGGAACGCCTGGAGCGCGCTCTGCGGCAGGCGCTCGACCAGGCGGTGGAAGAGGAAACGCGGGCCACCGAGGCACGCACCCCGGCGCGGCGGCGGCCCTTTGGGCTGAGCTGCGAAGTGGTTGTGATTGGAAATCGTCCGGCGGGCGAGCTCTATCCGAATGCCCGCATCCTGCAGGTGATTCGGGCAGTGGACGCGCAGCTGGGCAACGCCGCGCAGGTGCAACGCGCTTCCACCGACGCCAATATCCCGCTGTCACTGGGTCTCGAAGCCATTGCCATCGGTGGCGGCGGCGGCGGTGGCGGTGCGCATACCTTGCAGGAATGGTTCGACTGCAGCGGGCGAGAACTCGGGCTCAAGCGCATCCTGCTGACTCTGCTCGGGCTCGCGGGAGTAGCTCTATGAAGCTGGGAATCACAGTTTGCCTGCTGGCAATGATGGCGACGGTTGAGGCGCAGAGTCTGCCTTCGCAACCCAGGGCCGACGTTATCTTTCTCCACGGAAACATTTACACCGGCGTCGTGGAAACCTCTTCATTTCACTCTATCCAGCGCGCGGAAGCGATAGCCGTGCGCACGGGACGGGTTGAAGAGGTGGGCCGGGACGACGAAATTATGAAGTTGAAAGGACCATCGACCGAAGTGATCAACCTGGGCGGACACTTTGTGATGCCAGGGTTCAACGACGCGCATATGCATCTGGCCAACGCGGGCTTTCAGCGGCTGACGGTTGACCTGATGGGAGTGAAGTCGCTGACTGAGTTTCGCGAACGAATTCGGGAGCGCGTGCAAAACGCCGAGCCCGGCGAATGGATTGTGGGCGGCGGTTGGGACCAGACCCTGTGGCCGGTGCAAGAGCTGCCCAGCCGCTGGGACATCGATGAGGTGACCACCGATCATCCCGTATTCCTCGAACGGGTGGACGGGCACATCGCGGTGGCCAACACTCGCGCCTTGCAACTGGCGAGCATCACGGTGGCCAGCAAGGACCCGGCGGGCGGCAAGATTGATCGTGACACCACCGGGCAGGCCACCGGCATTTTGCGCGAAACCGCGCGCCTGGCGGTGACCCAGGTCATTCCCAAACCTGGCCACGATAAACGCCGCCGGGCCATTGAGGCGGGACTCCTGGAATTGGCCCGGAGTGGCATCACGTCAGCGCAGGATAATTCCGATTCCGGAGATTCGCAGCTGTCCTGGGATGATTTCCAGATCTTTGAAGAAATTGAGCGCGAAGGCAAGCTCAGCGCGCGGATCACGGAATGGTTGCCCTTCAACGATCCCCTGCCAACGTTGCGCGAGCATCGCTTGGCCCATCCTGAATCGGACAACCTGCTGCACACCGGCATGCTCAAGGCCTACATGGATGGATCGCTGGGATCGAGAACCGCAGCGCTGCTCGAACCCTATGCTGACGACCCCACCAAGTCCGGGCTGCCACAGTATCAACCGGACCAGCTCATACAGATGACGAAAGAGCGTGTGGATGCAGGATTCCAGATCGGGTTCCACGCCATCGGCGACAAGGGCGTCCAGATGGCGCTCGACGCCTTCGCGGCCGCCGAACAGGAAGCGCACGCGATC
>JBOGLD010000109.1:0-4770 GCA_050745885.1 Terriglobales bacterium | reverse complement strand
CTCGTGCGGCGCTGTTCGTGGCGCTGCCGCACGAGCGGGACGCTCGCGCCTACATTGGACCCGTGACGTTATCATGCGGTGAGTGATGAGCGCAGCCAAGAACAGGAAGTCGCCGGCACTGGCGCCGCTTCCCAGAGATTTCTACGCCCGCGATCCTCGGGCCGTCAGCCGAGGCCTGTTGGGCAAGGTGCTGGTACGGCGCCAGCAAAGAAGGCTTCTGACAGCGCGGATCGTGGAAGTGGAAGCGTACCTGGGAGAAGACGATCCCGCTGCCCATTCCCACAGCGGACGCACGGCGCGTAACTTCGTCCTCTTCGGGCCGCCGGGTCTTACCTACGTTTACTTCATCTACGGCAATCATTTCCTCTTCAACGTCTCCTGCCTCCCTGCTGGGGAAGCGGGAGGTGTGTTGTTCCGCGCCCTTGAGCCCATTTCCGGAATTGAGCAGATGGCGGAGGCGCGAGACATCTCTCTGGATGGAAGCAACGACCTGCGAGTGCTGACCAGCGGCCCCGGACGCCTGGCCGAAGCCTTTGGCATCACACGGGAACGCGACAACGAAAAAGACCTCACCAGCCCGAAGTCTGATCTTTTCATCGTGGACGACGGCTTCCGCCCCAAGCGCGTCGAGGTCACGCCGCGCATCGGCATCACCAAAGCTGCCGAACGCCCGCTACGTTACATCATCGCGGGAAACAAGTTCGTTTCAAGAGGAAACACGCGGGCCCCGTCATCCTGAGCGCAGCGTTGGCATTCGCTCGCGAACGGAGATGCGGAGTCGAAGGACCTCTATCCGCGGCACAATCGCTGCGATCGTTTGGTTTTCCTTGCAGGTTTCTAACGCGATCCAGAAAGCATCTTCACTCTAGGGGTCCTTTGACTGCACGGCTGCTTCGCGAAGCCAAGCAGCCACTTCGCTCAGGATGACAGGGCTCCACGTGGACCGAGCACAATGTTGTCGATTAGGCGCGCCTCGCCCACGAATGCGGCCACCGCCACCAGAGCGCTCCGGGAAAAATCATCAACCGGATCGAGTGTCTCGGGGTCCACGATCTCGAAGTAGTCGAGCTGCACGGAAGGCTCTTGGGCGAAAGTATGCCTACCAACCTCGATCAGGGCCCGCGTCTTGTGTTCGCCTTCATCGAACCGCCTCTGCACGGCCACGAGAGAGCGGTTTAAAACCAGCGCAGAGTGCCGCTGACGTGGGTCCAGATAGGCATTACGCGAGCTCATGGCCAGGCCATCTGGCTCGCGCACGACAGGACCGACCACAATCTGCACTGGAAGATTCAGATCACGTACCATGCGGCGAATAATTGCCGACTGGGCGGCGTCCTTCTGCCCGAAGAAGGCTCGATCTGGCTGCACGATATGGAAAAGCTTCGCGACCACCGTGGTCACGCCACGAAAGTGTCCCGGGCGCGAACGTCCGCAGAGCTTGTCGCTTAAACCCTCGACCGTCACGTAAGTTACCGCGCCCGGCGGATACATCTCTTCCACGCTGGGAGCGAAGATGAAGCCCACGCCTTCCTGCTCGAGCAGTTCGAGATCGCGATCAAAATTCCGCGGATACTTGGCCAGGTCTTCGTTAGGGCCAAACTGGAGGGGATTGACGAAGATCGAGACCACTACCGAATCACACTGGGTCTTGGCCATGCGGACCAGCGAGAGGTGGCCTTCGTGAAGCGCACCCATGGTGGGTACCAGGCCCAGGCTCTTGCCGGCGCGCCGCGCGGCGCGACTGGCGGCACGCATTTCATCGATGGTGTGGCAGATTTTCATGGCGCGATCGTGCGGCCGTTTTCAGGCGGAAGGAATCCAGTTGATGAGCACATGCATGCTCTCCAGCGTTCCGGCCACCAGGGCGCGGTTGGTGCGAATCTTCACATCGTCCTCCGCCGTGCCGCTGCGAACGCCGCTTTCGGAGACGGCGACCACGCGCCCGTAAGGCCATGCCGATGGCGGGAGATTGCCCAGCGCCTGCGTCAATTCTCCCGGCTTCAGGATGCGCTCCAGATGGTTGTCGGGATCGAGCAGCGCCACTCCGTCGGCTCGAAGAATCAGATAAGGATTCCGCCAGCCTTTCATATCCGTCATGCCACGGTACTTTTCAGGAGCGGCCGGCGGGAGGGCCAGGATGCGCGCGGTGGCGCGGGCTTCCTGGGCGGCGGGATCGGGAACGTTGGGACCGGAGCAGGAAGCCAAGGCGACGACGGCTGCCACAATCAGGCCCGCAAGCGAGGGTCTCATTCAGCCCCTAGCGCCTCATCGTCCGCTTGCGTTCCAGCACGGTCTCCAGCGCCGCACGCGTTTCCTTGGGCAGATGATAGGACTCTTCGTCCGAAGGATATTGTCGCGCGGTTACATCGGCACGGAACGTCTGCACCGCACCGCTAATGGCCGCACCCAGGTCTGCGTACCGCCGCACGAACTTTGCGGAATGCCCAAAAGTGAGATTCAGCAGGTCATGAAAGACCAGCACCTGTCCATCGCAATCCGGTCCGGCGCCAATGCCGATGGTCGGGGTCTCGACATCCGCGGTAATCATCGAGGCAACCTCGCGAGGGATACCTTCGAGGTAGATGCAGGCCACACCCGCGCGATCGAGCGCCACCGCATCGCGCATCAACTGCTCCACCCCGCTGAGGTTTTTGCCCTGGACCTTGTAGCCGCCCATCACATTCACCGACTGCGGGGTCAGGCCGATGTGTCCGGCCACCGGAATTTCGGCATCGATGATGCGGCGGATCAAATCGGCGCGCTTTTCGCCGCCTTCAATCTTCACCACCTCTGCCCCGGCCTCTTTCACAAAGCGCGTGGCATTGCGGATGGCGTCGTTAAGATCAAGGTGATAAGAACCAAACGGCATGTCCCCCATGAGCAGGGCATGCTTCACGCCGCGATGGGCGGCGCGGGTGTGGTGCAGCATTTCGTCGAGCGTGACCGAAAGCGTGTTGTCGTAACCCAACATGGTCTGGGCCAGCGAATCGCCGACCAGAACAATGTCGACGCCGGCTTCGTCGACCAGCCGCGCACTGGAATAGTCGTACGCAGTCAGGCAGGTAATCGGTTCGTGATGAAGTTTCTTTTCGCGAAGAGAGGCGACGGTAATCTTGCGGCGAGGTTCGCCGACGGGAATCAGACTCACGATGTCCTCCAGTGCCCCTCCGCAACCCGGCGGATAGAGCCTGTCACATCTTGGATGCTGCAAACGTCATTGTAGCCGCAAACGGCCAGCAGGTCGAGAGGAGATGCGGGAGCGATAACCGCATACGCAGGGGCAGGTGTTCCAACTGCCGAGCCGAGCAAAGCTCGGCCTTTCTGCGAGATACAGACAGATCAAAACCAAGGCGGTAAGACGTACGCTATGCATCTTACCTTATGGTAAGATTAGCCCATGCCAGCCTATCGCACCGTCGTCAGCTCCAAGGGCCAGGTGGTAATTCCAGCAGAGTTGCGCCAGCGCCTCAGCCTGGAAAAGGGCACTCCCGCCACCTGGATCGAAGAAAACGGCCGGCTCGTGCTCACCCCGATGACCGAGCGGCGGATCGACGAAATCATGGGCTTTCTCAAGCCGGGACCGGGCGAGCCGTCGGTATTCGAAGCGTCTTTTGCAGAGCGGGAGCGCGAGCGCAGGAGAGAGAAGTAGTGTCGCCCGCGTCGCGTACAAGTATCCGGCGATACGTGCTCGATGCCAACGCCCTGATCGGCTTCTTTGAAGGACGGCCCGGTGTCTCAGGAAAAGTGAGCCGCCTGTTGAGCGACGCCCTGCGACAGGACTTGCCTTTACTGATGTCCGCCGTCAACTGGGGCGAAGTCTTCTACATGGAGTGGCGGTATCGCGGCGAAGCGAAGGCCAGGGAAGCAGAAGCCACGCTGCAGGAAATGCCGATCGCAGTCATTGCTGTGGATCGGGAAAGCGCCACCCGAGCCGGCGCACTGAAACAAAGGCACGGCTTGGGCTACGCGGACGCCTTCGCCGCCGAACTGGCCATGGAGCGCGGCGCCTGGCTGGTTACCGCCGATCCCGAGTTTGCGAAAATCGGGAAAGGCCTGTCGGTTTATCCCCTGCCCCGGCACGAGAAGTAGAGGTGACGCGCGCCATCTAGGCGGAACATCCAGACTATGTCTTTCCTCGCAGGCCCCGGCCCGGCGCAGGCAAGCACGAGCGGGACGCTCGCGCCTACATTTCCAAATTGCTTTGGCGGACATTTGTCGCTATAATAGACGACAAATGGCAAACGAACTTCAGGCTGTCCTGCGGCAGTTGGGCGGAAAGCGCGTCCTGGGGCGGTCGCTGGCCAGTGACCGCGACCTGCGGGAGGCGATTCGTGAGGGCTTTCCCTACGCTGTTCTGGGCGAACTCATGCAGTCGTCGGGCCTGACCTTAAAGGAATTGGCCGGCGCGCTCGATCTCTCCCCCCGCAGCCTGCAGCGCCGCCGCCGCGGACGCCTGGCGCGCTTCGAATCCGACCGGCTCTACCGCATGGCGCGCCTGCTGGCTTTGGCCCGCGAAACTCTGGGCGACGGCGCGCGTGCCAGCCGCTGGCTCAAGCGCGCCAATCGCGCCCTGGGAGGCGTGGCGCCCATCGCCGCCATTGACACCGAACCCGGGGCGCGCCAGGTGGAAAATGTTCTGGGCCGCATCGCCTACGGTGGCATGAGTTGACCCTTGTCTTTCGCGTGCTGCGCCAGGCCTATGCCCGCGCTCCCTTCGACGGAGAAGGCGCCTACCGCTACGGCGGGCGCTGGTCGAGTCCGGGCACGCGC
>JBOGLD010000108.1:0-11782 GCA_050745885.1 Terriglobales bacterium | reverse complement strand
GGCAGGGGACGACCGCTGTCGGTCACCGCGACCGCCACCATGATTTCGTTGGCTCGGGGCGCGTCGTTGATTCTGACTTCCATGCCGTCGAAGTGGCTGCGGACGAACGCGGCATCCTTGTGGCCGAGCGGGATGTCGAGGGCAACGCCCAAGCCGCCCCGCTTCTTGGAAGACGGAATGAGCGCGGCGCCCTTGCCCAGGACTTTCCGCACGGGCGCACCCAGTTTGGGGTGCAAAACGGCGGCGGCGTGCTCGATCTCCCCGTTTTCTCCCACAGCGGCCGCTTTACCGTAGCTTTCCACGCTGGTCGAGGCAATGCCCAGGGCCGCGACCGCGCGGCGCGTGAGCAGTTCACCCAGTTCCTCTCCGATCAGCATGAGCTCGGACAAGTCTTCCACAAACTTCCCCGCGCAGGGATTTTCGATCACGGCCACCGCTGCGGCGCGCCGAGTCGGAGGATCAACCATGCGCCCCATCTCTGTCCGCGTCTCTTCCAGAAATGTCGCAATCTTACGAATCTTGGCTTTCATCATCCCGGCCATCAGCGCAGCCCGTCCTTTCCCTCAATCTCCGAGGCTTTGAGGCCGCCGACACGGGCGTGAACGCGGGCGCCGGTAGTCATCACCAGGGCAAGCAGAATCTCGTCCGCGCGGGGGGCATCGGCCAGGCCGACTTCCATGGCGTCGAAATGACTTCTCACATAAGAAGCATTGATGTGGGTGATGGGCACATCGAGGCGGGTGCCGGGGCCGCCGACTTTTTTGGTCGAAGACACGATGGCCTTGGCGTCGCCCAGAATTTCCCTCATGGCGTAGCCGCCGGGCACGTGCCATAAGGCGCCGTGTTCGACTTCGCCCGCCGAGCCTATGATGGCTCCCTTGCCGTACCCCTCGATGACTTTGGGATCTCCTCCGAGCGCTGCGACCAGGGATCGCGCCATTTCGAGACCCAGAGGTTTGAGGTCATCCATGAAACCGGCAATCTCTTTGACGTATGCGCCGGCGAAGGGGTTGCGGATCACCGCCAGCACGGCGGCGCGGCGCGGCGGAATGGACGACGCCGGACCGCGCTCGTGGAAGATTTCCTCGACCGCCGTGAATTTCTTTCGCACCTGGACCTCAGGCATGAACCAGACTCCTGTTTTCCGAGACGGGAATGAACGCCGATTCCAAGTGGACAATTCGAGTGTCGCCACGCAGGTGCAGCGCCGCCGAGCCAACGAGTCCGTCGGCCACAAGTGAGCGGGCCACGCTGGCACCGGCATCGAGTGCAGCCGCGATCTCGGGTTGTGAGAGTTCGCCAACCTCCTGTGTGACCAGCCGGTCGCCCAGGTCGCTGTCGGGGGCGAGACTGCGAGCGGGCACGCGAACAATGCCGGGATGTCCCGGCAGGTCCACCGCATTGGCGATGACGGTCGCGGCGGCGTCGGCCATGGCCGCACGCTCGGCGAGGACGGTGACCGCGTCGGATATGCCGAGCGAGAAACTGCGGCCACGCCAACCGCTGGTGGCAATTCCCCGCACCGACCCGGTGGCGTGCAGCGTCGCCGTTCCGAAAAGTGATGGACGATCCGGCCGCTCGACCATGCCGACGGCAAAGCGCTCTCCGGGCGCGAGATGGAGCGCGATGTCTCCTCCGTTGTTTACGTAAGCCCGTGAGAGTTGGGCGGCCGCAGTCATCGTGTTCAGGATTTCCTCCGCGACCGCGCCCGCCACGGCGGCCATGGGCGTGATGAAGGTCCGCTCGCAATAGGGCGCAACTGCCGCCGCCATCCGCCTCGCGATGATACCCGATGGGAGCGCGCCGTCGATTCGCGCGCCCTGCCGTAGAAACGTGAGTTCGCCGCAAAGTTCATCGAGTACCGTGACGAACCGCGTGGCCGCCGCATGGTACGCAGCCTTGATCTCGCCAGTCTCGCCGAAGGCTTCAACGATCAGATCGATGGGGCCATCGTGAAGATGGAGACGGCGGCCATCGTCCAACCATCTGATTTGGGCCCTCTTTTTCATGGCTCCGACCTCATGGCTCCGACCTCGGACCGGATCCCGGCGATTGTCCTGGCGCCAGCGGCCAGGGGTTGTCCGGATTGGCTGAAAGCCGGCGGCGACCCTTTTCGTCCATGATGGAGTCAAGCGAACGAACGTGATCCATGTAGCCGCCCAGGGCGGCATAATCCTTAACCTTTAACGTGAATTCTATGGGCGCGACCAGCGCTGGCGTAGGCACATAGCCAAACGCGTGCTCCGGCATGCGGCTGACGTCAACCATGAATGTGATGCCGCCGCCGGGCCAGACGTAAACCGGGGCGCCGCCGCAGGTGACCCGGGTGAGTGCATCCCGTACCGAATGGGTAAGGCGCACAGGATTTTCCGTAACACCCGCCCGCAACGATCCTCCGGCACCTCCCATAAAGAGGACAGTGCAGAGTGCGGGTTCGCAATTCTCCTTGATGCGAGCGACCGATTCGCTGAGCGCGGCGGGCAGCTCTTTTTCCACGGGCCGCAAAGCTTCGTCCAGTTCGAAGTAGGCGTAGTGCTCACCGGTTGTGCTCACCATGAGCATGCGCAATTTCGGCCAGGCAATCCTGGGATTGAAATTCTGCAGAATGGAAAGCGGGTCTGCAATATTGGTTCCGCCCCAGGCAGTGCCAGGCTCGGCCACGCGGAAGTAGCGGCCAGGAGTGGAGCGATGGCCCTTCATCTTGATTCCGGTTTCGCGGACGCCCAACAACTTTCCCGCCTGATGCTCGGAGAGCACGCCGGTAATGTGGTCATCGACCACGACCACTTCATCCACCTTGCCGAACCATTGCTTGGCGAACATGCCGATGGTGGCCGATCCGCAGCCCACGCGCATGCGCTCTTCCTGTATGCCATCCACCACCGGCGGTTGGCCCGCCTGCACGATCACCCTGGCTCCTTCATCGATGGTAAGTTCCACCGGCTTGCGGTCGCACAGGTTGAGCAGGGTTTCGCAGGTCACCGTGCCTTCCTTGCGGCTGCCGCCGGTGAGGTGGCGGACACCTCCTAACGAGAGCATCTGTGAACCGTATTCGCTGGTGGTGACATGTCCGACCGGCTCTCCCTGGGCCCGGACCAGGTTGGTCTCCGGTCCCAGATGGCGGTCGGTATCGATCTTCACTTTGACTCCGCAGTAGCTGAATATCCCTTCGGTGACGACCGTGACCATATCCACGCCCTGCACAGTCGAAGAGATGATAAAAGGGGCGGGCTTGTAGTCAGGATAGGTAGTGCCAGCGCCGATAGCGGTGACGAAATTTTCCGGACCGGTCACGATGCTGCCATCCCAATCCCGATCACGGTCGAGGAAGGGAACCACCGAATCGCCGCGCGACACGGCGCGATCGAGCACGACGTGAGGATCGATGCGGACCAGCTGCCCGTCGGCGTTGGCGTAACGATCGCACGCACCTGTCCGTCCCGGCTTGATGTAGCACAGGACCGGGCAGGCATCACAGCGGATGGCGTCCGGTGGTTTATTGTTGGTTTCCATGCTCCAAAGAGGACAACTACCCTCGCCTTACTGGATCGTATTCAAAGCTATCTTGCATCGCGCTGAACAGCTTGCTTAATGTAATACTTGAGAGCGGCCTTGTTGGCGCCGCTCAACGCCTTGATCTTTACATGTTTTGATACTTTACCCACGCCTGCGAGCAGGTCGAACTTGTCTTCAAATTCCGCGCCCCGCGAAAACGCGAAGGTGATGTCTTTTTTGGTGGGGCTGACTACGGCCAGGCCCCGTTTCTGCTTCCACATCAGAATTCCGTAGCTTATGTGTTCTCTTGCCTCCGGAGCGCACTCGCGCATTAGCTTCCGCAGCATCGCCACAATGGGCAGATGCTGGGGCAAAACCCTATACTTCAGGAAGTCGTCGATTGTGGTTACTTTCATTCGTGTTTCGGCTCCGTACATCGAGCTTCCAGAATGGCGGCGCGGATGCGGTCTGGGGTTGCGGGCACGCGGTGGATGCGGACGCCGATCGCATCGTGAATGGCGTTGAGGATGGCGGGAGCGGTCGGGATCACTGCCTGCTCGCCAATTCCCTTGGCGCCGAACGGGCCTATGGGCGAAGGATCTTCGATGAGAATCGACTCGACCGGCGGCATGTCGCCGGCGGAGGGAATCAGATAGTCGTGAAGGTTTTCGCCTTGGCCGGGAAAAAACTCTTCCATCAGCGCCATGCCTAAGCCTTGCGCGGCGCCGCCCGCGATTTGTCCTTCAATGAGGGTAGGATTGATGGCCCTTCCAACATCGTGTGCGGCGGTGATCTTGAGCACGCGGACTGTGCCCAGTTCAGTGTCGACGGCGATCTCCGCCAGATGGGCCCCGAAGCCGAAAACGGCATAGGGCGTGCCCTGTCCGTTTTCATCGAGCGGGCTGGTGGGAGGATCAAATGTCGCCTCGCCGGTGAGAACGTAACCGTACTGGTCGAGGGGAAGTCCGCTGAGGCGGGTGGTGCGCTGCTTACCGTCTTTCTTGACCGTGATGGAGCCATCTTCGAAATGGAGGATGGCGCATGTGCATGCATCGGCCAGGCGCAGGATGGCGGCGCGCAGTTGTGTACCCGCCATGTGCGCGGCCTTTCCGGTGACAAAGGTCTGGCGCGATGCAGAGGTCTTGCCGCCGTCGGGGGTGATCGAAGTATCGGCGGAAACCAGATCGAAGCGTTCGACGGGAGCGCCGAGGGCGTCAGCACAGATCTGGGTCACGATGGTGTTCGATCCCTGCCCGATATCCACGGCGCCCTGGTGCAGCGCGATGCGTCCGTCGGGCTTCAATCCCACGCGGATGGTCGAGGGATTGGGCAGGGAAGTGTTGCCGCATCCATACCACATGCCGGCTACGCCCACGCCCCGGCGGATCGAGTTGCCGGCTCCTGCGTTGAAAGCCGCGGCTTCGGCGCGCGCGGCGCTCCATCTGGGACGCAACGCTTCCAGGCAGGCGCGAATTCCGACTCCCTCGCCCAGGACCTGGCCGGTGACGGTGGGAGTGTCGTTGCCCAGCGCGTTCATGATTCGGAATTCCAGGCGGTCGATGGCAAGTTTGTCCGCCAGGTCGTCATAAAGCTGCTCCTGCGCGATGGCCGTTTGCGGCACGCCGAAACCCCGGAAAGCACCGGCCGGCACCAAATGGGTGTGCACTGCGCGGGTCAACGCCCGGTAGTGAGGGACATGGTAAGGCCCCGAGGCGTGGATGGGCACTCGAGCGGCGACGGTCGGGCCCCAGGAAGAGTAGGCGCCGGTGTTGAAATCAGCAGTGAAGTCCATCGCCGTGATCTTGCCGTCACGGCTCGCGCCCACGCGGAGGCGAATGTGCGCAGGGTGGCGCTTGGTGGTCGAGATGATCGATTCTGACCGCGAATAGACCATGCGCACCGGTTGGCGGAGGTGCCAGGCGGCGAGGGCAACGAAGGGTTGAACCGAAAGATCCAACTTCGACCCGAAACCGCCGCCCACGGCGGTGGGAATAATGCGCACCGCTTCAGGAGCGATCCCGAGAATCCGGGCGATGTCGGCGCGATCCATGTAGGGGGCCTGGGTGCAGGCTTGGATCTCGATCTGGTCGTTTACCCGCCGGGCGAAGCCGGCTTCCGGTTCGATGTAGGCGTGCTCGATAAAGCCAGTTTCATATTCGTCTTCGACAACCGCGTCTGATTCAGCCAGGGCCTTTTCCACATTGCCATGGACGACCCGGCCGCGGACCAGCACATTATTTTCGCGGCCGGCGTGGATGCGTGGAGCGTCGGGGGCGAGCGCGGCCGCAACCGTGGTCAGCGCGGGCAGTTCCTCCCAGGCGACCGGGAAACTGGTGAAGTCGAGGGCTGCTATGGCCTCGGCCTCGCCCACCACAGCGGCTACAGCCTCGCCCCGGAATCTGGTCTCAGTTTCGGCAAAGACAGGCTGGTCTGCAAACCGCGTGATCACTCCATAGCGGCTCTCTCCGGGGATGTCCCTGGCAGTGAGGACGCGGTGAATTCCCGGATGGGCGCTGACGAAGGCGTCGAGATCGCCGAAAGAAAACCGTGCGCGCTGGCAGGGGCTGCGGATAGCGCGGACCACGAGAGATCCGGCGAGGGTTTCGTCGGCTCCAAAAATCTCCGTCCCGTCGACCTTGCCCTGCCCGTCGAGCCGGACCAGCCGCGAGCCCACGGCGTTGCCGGCCGCGGGGGAGGGTTCAGCAACCGTGCCGGAGCAAGCCTCCTGAATGGCTGTGATGATCCCGCGGTAGCCAGTGCAGCGGCAGAGCACTCCGCCGATCGCGTCCATGACCTGGTTTTCGCTGGGCGCTGAAGTGCGCTCGAGCAGAGCGGTAGCGGAAACCAGCATGCCGGGAGTGCAGGCGCCGCATTGCGCCGCCCCGTGGCGCAGGAATGACTTCTGCAGCTGGTCGTAAATCGGGGCGCGGGTGGAGAGTCCTTCGACCGTCGTGACTTCGTGTCCCGCGATCTGACCGGCCGCAACCAGGCAGGCGCAGACGGGCTGGCCGTCGAGCAAGACGGTGCAGGCGCCGCAGTCGCCGGCGTCACATCCGACCTTGGTTCCAGTCAGCCCGAGACGCTCACGCAACACTGCGGAAAGCCGTTCGACCGGCGAAACCGCCGCCGTAACACTCTTGCCATTCACTGAAAAGGCGATAGAAGTCTGCTGGCCCGGCAGAGGAGACGTGGTGGTTGCCATTCAGCTACTCCCCACGCAGGCGTCGAGTGCGCGTCCCACCAGAGTCAGCGCAGCGTCGCTACGGTAATTGGCGGTTGCGCGCACGTCATCGATGGGCGAGAGCGCCGCCAGATGTTCTGCCGAAGCCGTTGCGCCGAGCCCTGTGCGCGCGGGTGCGCCGAGCAGAGCCCGCTCAAGAGCCATGAGCCTCTGCGCGGTGACCGAGCAGGAGCCAACCGCCACGCGAGCATCGGCCACGCAACCGTTGCTGTCTTTCTTCACTACCGCCGCCACCATGGCGATCGAGATCACCAGATAACGTCTAGCGCCGAGCTTGAGGAAGGCGGAAGCGGCATCGTCAACCCGCCGGGGGATGATTACATTGGCCAGGATCTCATCGGGACGGCGCGTGGTCTTCCGATTGCCCACAATGAAATCGGCCAGCGAGGTGCGCCGCGCTCCATGGGCGGAAACAAGTTCGATCTCGGCGTCGAGCGCCAGCAGCGGGGGCACGCCGTCGGCGGCGGGCGACGCGTTACAGAGGTTGCCGGCCACGGTGCCGCGATTTTGTATCTGAATCCCGCCGATTTCCCGCGCCGCGCTCTTCAATGCATCGAAGCATCGGGGCAGGGGGCTGGCCACGATCTCGCTCCAGGTGGTGAGCCCTCCGATGCGGATAGAGTCGGCTTCGACCGCGATGCCTTTGATTTCAGCGAGACCGGAGATATCCAGCACGCGGCTGGGAACGGGCCGATCGCCGAGCGCCGGGAAAAAATCCGTTCCTCCCGACAAGATTTGACCGCCTTGTACAGCCAGTACGTCGACCGCTTCGCTGAGCGTTCTGGGCCTGGAATACAAGCTGTTGACTCCCTGCAGCAATCCGCGAAGCCCGCAATCCAGCGGGCCCTTGCGGTCAATTTGTATACGAACGTTCTGGCTTTGTACAGCGGCACGGAGTGCTCGTCGGGCCGCCAAAGTCTAGGTTTATTGCATGCACCTTGCCAGTTTACGGCAGGAGCACAAATTCCAGGCAGGTGGGAGAAGAAACCTGGAGCACTTGCCCGCTTGGAGTAAGACGGCCGGTCTTGCGGTTGATGCGAAAAACCACTATGTCATCGGAATCCTGGTTCGCCGCCAACAACCAGGAACCGGTTGGATCAATGGCAAAGTTGCGCGGCGTTTTTCCATTTGTGGAAACGGATTCAACGCGGGCCAGCGTCCCTTTGGCGGGGTCGATCGAAAACACTGCGATGCTGTCCGCTCCACGATTCGAAGCGTATAGAAATCGGCCGTTCGGGTGGATCGCGATCTCAGCCGCGGTGTTATCTCCTGAAAATCCTTCCGGTAGCGTAGATATCGTGCTCAGTTCACGCAGCTCGCCATCGGCCGGGCCGTAAGCAAAGGCCACGACCGTAGACTCCATTTCATTGATCACATACAGGAACTTTCCGTTCGGGCCAAAAACAAGATGGCGCGGGCCCGAACCGGGGTGCGTTTTGGTAATGTGAGGCTCGCGTCCGAGCGTTCCGTTCGCCGCGTCAAAAGGATAAGCAAAAATCTGGTCGAGGCCGAGGTCCGCCGCCATCGCAAAGTGGTTGTCGGGGGACATGGCAACCGCATGGGCATGCGGTCCCTCCTGCCGCTCTTTGTTCACGCTCGAACCGTGGTGCTGCACGAAGGCCGACGCGTCGCCCAGCCGGCCATCCCTCAGCACCGGGAACACGGCGATGCTGCCCCGGGTGTAATTCGAAACCAATGCGTACTTGCCGGTCTGGTCGAGGGTGATGTGGGCGGGCCCGCCATCGCGCGACGAAATCACGTTTAATAAGGACAGCTTGCCGCCGGCGGGATCGATGGCGAAGGCGCTCACGGCTCCGGTCGGTTGGCCCTGGTAGCTCTCAAGCTCATTGACCGCATACAAGAAGTGTCCACTCGGATCGACGGTGAGAAAGGACGGCTGCGGAGTTTCTGCGGCCAGCCCCAGAGCCGATGACTTACCCGTCCGGGCATCAAAGCGGTAGGCATAAATGCCCTTGCTGCCGTGGTCGGTGTAGGTACCGACATAGACGAGATACTTGCCGCTGGCCACTCCTTGGGCGGAGGCATTTGTGGGCCAACACGGGGCCGCTAATATAAGGACAATCGCGCCAAGGGTGCGAAGTCGTGGCAGGCATTGAATCGTCAGAGCCATCAAGTTTTCTCCCCGGGAACCAGAGCGCCTATTCTAAGCGGATGCGGCGCAATCAATTTGCCCATGTCGGCCGGGTTGCGATCAGTACATGATCGTCTTGGTCAAATGATGTGGCCACCAGGTGGTGTGATAGTGGGTCCACAGGCGGGCGTCGATCTGCGTAATGATGATCTGCCGGTCTTTCGGACGAATCTTGTTGATCTCTTCGCAGAGCAGGGCGGTGGCGTAGATGCAGTGGGCCCGGATTTCAACTTCCTGCCGGCTGTCGCGCGGGATCATCTGGTAAGTGTTGATCGCGTGTTCGAGTTCGGTTGAATAGCTCACCATTGCCATGAGCCGCAGTGCCACGGGGACGATGTAGTCGGCGAAGGCGGTCATCTTGTCCAGGTCGTCGATGGGGAACTGATTGCCTTTTCTTAGCGCCGCGTAGGTTAGCCAGATTCCCAACTGCGGGAGCTTATAGATCTTGATAGTGGCGCCGTCGTACGGGCTGACGTCGTTGAAGCGGGGGAACTCCTTCACCATGCGATCGATGATTCCGGCGCCGCCGTCATAGAGGCGGGGCGGGCAGGACTTCATGAAATTATGGAAGCGGCCGTCGTATTTCTCCGCCAGCGCCGCGCCCACCTGATGCCAGACCTGCATCTTCTCGTCGAGCATGGGCAGTTCGATGTTGCCGGCGAAAATGCGTTGAAGTTCGGGCCGGGTCACCGAGGCGAGGAATTTGCCGTCGAGAATCGGAATTCCGTTGTCCATCGCCCGCTTCATGCAGGCGAACAAGGCATCGGAATCGGACCAATGCCGCCCAGCGTAATCCACCTGAAACTTCACGTGAGTGGAAAAATCGGTGAAAGCCGTGTCCACGCAATCGGCGGTGAGCACGAAGTCGATCACGTCATCGGCGCTGCCCTGTCCTACATCGAAAGGCAGTTGGTAGTCCGGCATGGGCAACTCTTCGTAGCCCATCCAGCTGGCGACTTCGACGATTTTGTCGACGTGAGTGCGAACGTCACGGGAGCGCTCAATCACGGGGTGAAGGCTGTCCAGCACCGGGCTGCCCTTGAGCTTGGGCCAAGGCACGGGGGAAGCGCCTGAAGCAGCGCTGAGGGTTCCGGATAAAGTGTTCATTGCGCCGACAGCTGCAACTGTTTCCAGAAATTGACGCCGGTCCGAAATTCCCAAGTGCGGCCTCTAATGGTTGAGTAAAGTTGGAACCTAGCCGTTTGCATGCGCCACCAGCAGAATCGCCAGGGCATAGAAAATGAACATGAAGACGAGAAACACTTTGGCCCGGCTGCCTGAACCTTTGAATTCTTTCCAGGCCAGCACACCCCACAGGGCCGCGACCATGGGAGCGGACTGGCCGATGGCGTATGAAATCGCCACGCCGGTGAAGCTGGCGGCGACGAGATTGAAAACCATCCCCAGGCCCCAGATAAATCCACCGAGCAGGCCGAGGACGTGGCCCGAAGGGGGCCCGCTGAAGTAGCCGCTGAAACTCACGGGCTCGCCAACCAGCGGTTTCTTCATGAAATAAACATTCCAGATCAGACATGAGAGCAGCGCGCCCAGGGTCAGAAACACGGCCACGCTGTAGGGCCCCAGCGGATTGCCGTGGGTCATGGCGCGGGTTACGAATGGGGCCCAGAGTCCCATCAGGACGCCGGAGACAATGCAGGTGACGATGCTTTTTTTCGAGACCGAGCGGCCCGCACTGACGAGACTGCCATATGCCTTGCCGTCGAAAATCACCGCAACCACGGCGCAGGTAACGCCGGACGCCAGCAAAACCAGGTTGCCCTTGGGCTGGAGTGCGTAGCTGGAAACGACTCCCACCACCAAGGCAATCCCGATGGAGACCGGAAATGCCACCGCGAGTCCCGCCATGTCAATTCCAGCCACCAGCAGCAGGTTGGCCAGATTGAAGATCGCGCCGGCGATCAGCATGTAAACAATGTTGGAGCCATCGGCGGAGTGAACATTATTGAGAAAGCTGGCCGGATCGCTCGACGACGTGCTGCCCATGGTGAACGCGAGAATGAGGGAGACCAGAAATATTCCCAGCGCATAGTCCCAATAAAAGAGCTCAAAACGATAATTTTTCACGCCTTTGAAGGTGTTGGCCCAGGAACCCCAGCAGATGGCGCTGGTGATCATCATCAACAGCGCGATTTCCAGAGTGTGCGGCGTGTACATGGGTTCTCCTTGAGGCCGGCGCGGCTATTTGCCCTTAATTCTGGAGACAAAAAGCTGCAGGAAGCGGTCGGCCTCGACATCGACACAAACTTTGGCGTTGGGCGTGACCTTGTCCAGGCCCTCGATCACGTAATGGTCGCCGTGGAGCACGTTCCGCTCCACCATGCCGCGGCTGTTTTCGACGGTTTCTCCCCGGGTAAACTCGCCGCGGGTTTCGACATCGACATGCATCTCCGGGGCCTTGACCAGGGTCGCGTCAATCGCCACCCCGACCGCGAGTGGATCATACATCGGCGTGCCTGCCGATCCGAATTGCGCGGAGAGATCGATCAGGAATTTTCCAATCTTATAGATGAAGTCATTGATCGGGCCGTGAGTTTGTCCCAGTTGGTCGAGATACTTTTGGGAAAAAAGCGTCTTGTCGCCAACTTCCAGTCCGACCATGGTCACCGGCCAGCCCGCCTGGAAAACGATCTGAGCGGCTTCGGGGTCGTTGTAAATGTTGGCTTCGGCCGAGGCGTTCACATTGCCGCCGGTGATCGAGCCTCCCATGAGGATGACTTCCTTGACCAGGGGAACAATGGAGGGGTCCTTGAGCAGGGCCAGTGCAATGTTGGTCAGCGGCCCCACCGGGACCAGAGTGATTTCATGAGGCGCGGCGTGCACCATCTGAATGATCAGGTCCGGTCCAAAATGTGAATCTACTTTGCATTTGCTGG
>JBOGLD010000107.1:0-3330 GCA_050745885.1 Terriglobales bacterium | reverse complement strand
CCACCCGGCTGACTTCGCCGCCAGAAAAGCGTAATATCTTTCCTTTTGCAGCCTTTGTGTTCGCTTTCTTCTAGCGCTCCAACGCCGCACCCATGCCCGTGTCTCTGACCTCGCTGCTGGCCACTCTGCCCACGTCCGTGACGCGGCTGGGTTCTGCCTTCCGGTTCCAATTCCTGCTGGTCGTTCTTTTGGAAGAGTTCGGTAAAAAAGGCGACATCTATAACATTTTGTGGGTCCTCGTCTTTGGCTTCGCCACTCTCAATATTCTCGGGCTCGTGGCCAGGCGTTTTGAGCCTAACCGCAACCGCCTGAATTTCGGAGAAACCATCGCCATCATGGTGGTTATCGTTTCCGTTATTCTTTTGGGCTGGGAGATGCTCAACCTGTTCAAGATCTTCCCCATCAAGCTCCAGAGTCACGACTAGCCATTTTGCGGTATGATTCGGTCATGCCGAAGAACGTCCCCCCGTTCGAGGTGACCTGCCCTTGCTGCAATGCAGTGCTTAAGGTGGACGCTGAAATCAAAGGCGTTATCGCCCACACCGCCGCGGTCAAACCCAAGATGTTCGCCGATATCGAAGAGGCCGCCCGGGCCATGAAGGAGCAGGATACCCGGCGCGATTCCATCTTCCGGCAGTCCGTAGAGGCGCAGAAGCATGCTTCCGATCTGTTAGAGAAGAAGTTCCAGGAGGCGGTCAAGAAAGCCAAAGAGTCTCCTGATACGGGAAGGCCGATTCGGGATTTCGATTTGGACTAGTTTCTCCACAGAAATTTCAGCAATCCCTAAATCGATTTGCCTTAAAATGCGCCATGGCCCACCTTCCCCTCCTCCTCGGCCATCGCGGTGAGCGTGTGTCCACCGGGATCCCTGAGAATACTTTTGCCGCGTTCGATTTTGCCCTCAAGCATGGCTGCGATGGTTTTGAATTTGATGTTCGCCTTACGGCTTGTGGATCCGCCGTGGTGTGCCATGACCCCAAATTCGATGGAATCACGATCGCGCAGGCCCAAGCCAGGCGGTTGCCTCAATTGCCGCGGCTTGAGGACGTGATACAGGGTTATGGCCAACGCGCCTTTCTCGACATCGAGCTCAAGGTAAAGGATCTGGAATCGAAGGTACTGGCGGCGTTGAGCCAATATCCTCCCTCCCAGGATTATGTAGTTTCTTCTTTTATTCCCGACGTGCTCATGGACCTGGAAGCGCGCAGCTCCACCGTCTGCCTTGGGATGATCTGTGAGGACTCGGCTCAACTTGCCAGTTGGCGCAAGTTGCCCATCGACTGTGTGATTGCTCACCAGTCGCTTGTAGACCGCCTGCTGGTGCACAACATTCAGGCTGCCGGCTGCAGAGTCTTCGTGTGGACCGTGAACGACGCGCAAACCATGCTTCGTCTGGCTGGGTGGGGAGTGGATGGGATCATCTCCGATGACACCGAGCTGCTGGTGCGTACGCTGAGCTAAACAGCTCTGCCGGGAGGGGCGGCTTAAAAGCAGGAAACTGCTGCCTTCCGACGTAATGGCACAGCGTTCGGGCAGCGAGCCGCTATTCTACTCGGCATAACAGAACTGCGAGAGCTCATCAATCGGCAGCAGCTTCCAACATTGTGTCTGCACGCGTCGGCTTGCGCAAGAAAGTGGAGCGCTCCATTTCGAACGCTTCCAGTTGGGCTGCGGATTGCGAATCATTCCACCCCATGGCACAGCCGATGCGGGCGGCTGCCTCACGACTGCAGGCCGGTGACCAGCACGCGCCTAAGGCAACCGGCACCCGTCGCAGCAGGACATCGCCCAGCGTGACCGCGCACTCGCCGGCAAAGGCGTCGACCGCTTCAGCGACAATGTGCTCTGTGTGGGAACAAAGCGGCGCCCGAAGTTCCGGGCTGTGCATCGCCATACGGGAAATATCCAGGGCCCGCTGGCCGTGCCATTCGACAATGCCCCGGGCCGTATCTTCGCTAATTCCTCCCGCGTTGCCTATCTCGATCACCCAGCGGTCCAGCAGCAGGTCGGCGCTTTCCGCCGAGGCGATGGCCAGCGTGCGCGAAGACTTCGGCACCACCCCAATTTTGGATGCACATTGACGCGCCAATTCCGCGGCTGTCGTCAGCTTGCCCCCAATCACGGATATCATGTGCTCGGCGCCATCCTGGGCGTGATCGTGCAAGTAGTGCTTGCGGCTCACCGCCGACGCCTTTTCCTTGGGTGAGAAGGGCAGGGGCCGGACTCCGGCGAAGGTATATCGGATATCGGAAGCCGAAAGTTTGACGCGGGGATAAAGGTGAAGCAGGGAGCGCACCAGGTAATCGATTTCCGCTTGCGAGGGTTGGACCTTGCCCGGATCACCCTGGTCTGAAACTTCGGTCGTGCCCACCAGTACCTGTTCATTCCAGGGGATGACAAAAATCGGACGTTTATCCACCGCTTCGGTGTAGACCGCGGCGTCGGGAGCGTTGGCGAAGCGCGGCATTACAATGTGCGACCCGCGAACTCCGCCCACCATGGGGTGCGGGGTCGCGATGCGGGAGCGCTGGCAGATGCGGTCCGCCCAGGGGCCGGTGGCGTTGATGATCCAGGAGCCTTCCACGCGCTCTTCTTTTCCGCTCACTTGATCTCGCAACAGCACGCCCACCGCACGCCGGTGGCGTACATCCACGGCGAGCACCTGGGTGTGATTACGCGCCACGGCCCCGGCTTCCATGGCCTCGACCAGCCACTCCGCTACCAGGCGCTCGGGGAATTCGCACTGGGCATCTTCGTAGCTGAACACGGACCAGCGCCGGCCGGAGTCCAGCAGCCGCTCGAGCTTTTCCTGATCTTCCCGGCTCGATCCGACCTGAAGCCTGCCGCCCAGACGGCGATACAGCCACAGGCCGGTGCGCATGGCGAGCGCGCTGCGGCCGCTGTTCTGATCGAGCGCCAAAAGAAAATGGATGGGATGCACCAGGTGTGGGCGCTCTTGCAGCAAGCGTCGGCGTTCCCGCAAAGACTCGCGCACCAGTCCGATCTCGCCGTGTTCCAGATAGCGCAGGCCACCGTGGATGATGCGCGTGGCGCGACTGGTGGTGCCGGCGGCAAAATCCTGTTGCTCGATCAGCAGGGTCCGACGACCGGCGCGGGCGCATTCCCGGGCGATCGCAACGCCGTTGATCCCGCCGCCAATCACGATCACGTGGAAACGTTCGCCCTCAAGCGGGCGTCGGATTGGCGGGGCGTAGTTCATATCGCACTAAGGCCGTGGCGATTGCGGCGCTCTCTCAAGCATAAGCCTGCTCCGGTTTACCGATTTGGGAAAGATAACATCGGTCAGCGGGGTAACCTCGTGGCAGGGCT
>JBOGLD010000106.1:0-16585 GCA_050745885.1 Terriglobales bacterium | reverse complement strand
ACAGCGGATCGGCGACGACGACTTCGGCCAATGAGTTGATTGTTGGGGCGGGAAGTACGACGGGAATGGCGTACACGGGAGCAGGGTCGGGATTCACCAGCCGGATCATCAACAACTTCGGCAATCTAGTGGAAGACAAGGTTGTGAGCAGCACGGGGAGCAACAGCGCCACGGCGACGAACAGTTCGGGGAACTGGACCATGCTGATGGCGACGTTCAAAGCCCAACCCTAAACACTCGGTCCAGGTTTCGGGCTTTACCTTTCCGTTCAAGTTTGGACGGGATGATGACTGCGGTACTGCGCTGAGTGTGGGGCGGTCCTTTCCGGTGGGCCCGAGCCCCTTTCCTATGGAGCAGAGCGAAAATAGAGCGCTGGTGCCGTCGCGCAATCTCACGCTCCTGATTCTGAGCGTCATCACCGTTGCCGGCGCTGCTTTGCGCCTGCACGGGCTGGGGGCGCGAAGCCTGTGGATCGACGAAGCCGCGAGTGTCCGGTTCGCGACGATGGCGTGGGGGCCGTTTCTGCACACCCTCTGGAATTACCAGGGCAACATGTCGCTGTATTACCTGTTGCTGCGGTGGTGGATACATTTGGGAGACAGCGAGTTCATGGTGAGGGGGCTGTCGGTGCTCCTGGGCGTTCTGACCATTCCGGCGATCTATCTTCTAGGTGCGCGGCTTTTTGATCGCGCCACCGGGCTGGCGAGCGCGGCCTTGTTAAGCGTGCATAGTTTTCACATCCACTGGTCGCAGGAGACCCGGGCCTACACCCTGCTCGTGCTCTTGCTGGTGCTGGCCACCTGTTTACTCATTTCGGCGCTGGAATCGAACCGCAGCCGCAACTGGATCGTATTTTCGGTAGCCGCGGCGCTGAGCGTTTACGCTCACATTTTTGCCTTGCTGGTGCTGCTTGCCCACGCCTTCAGCATTGTCTTTCCCCGGCCCTACCGGGTGGAGATGCGAAAGGCGGCTGTCGCCGCAATTCTGTTTGCATTCCTGTGCGCGCCCATGGCGGCGTTCGTGTTGCTGCACCACTCGGATCAGATTGCCTGGATTCCGCAGCCGAGCTGGGCTGACATGTCCGAATTCTTGCAGCTTCTAACCGGCCAGGGTGGCATCGCGCTGGTTGTCATCTATTTCGCTCTGTGCGGTCTGGCATTTCTGCAGCCCGCCGGAGAGGCTGGGCCCGATAAGACCAGATGGGGGTTGCGGCTTCTCGGATTGTGGCTGGTGCTGCCTCCGGGACTTACTCTCCTGGCCGGAGTGATCAAGCCGCTTTTCTACGGGCGCTACATGTTGCTGTGTGTGCCGGCTTTGGTCATCCTGGCGGCGCGAGGGTTGGTTACGTTGGGCCGTCTACCGGCGGTAAAGTATTGGGTCGCGGCGCCTGTCCTGGTCCTGGTTCTCAGCTTGTCGGCCTGGGGAACGCAGCAATATTACGATCACTTTTCTACCGAAACCAGCGACTGGCGGTCCGCCGTAAACTACATCCTGGAGCGCCAGCAACCGGGCGACAGCATCGTTTTTTACATACCAAACTACTATGCCTATATGTATTACGCTCATCGCGCCGAGAGTCAGCACGTGGTAAGCGGAGCCCCCGATATCGTGTATCCGCCATCCCCCTGGCGGCCCATCAGCCGGACGGAACTGATGGGAGACATTTCCGGACGGAAACGCGTATGGCTGGTCCTTCACATCGAGCAAATGGACCCGCAGAAGTCGGCCCTGGTTCAATCCACCATCGGAGAAGGGCTGCAGTTGCAGGAAAAGAAAATGTTCCCCGGGGAGGATCTGATTACAGTCGAGCTCTTCAGTCAGGCGGCCGGGGTGCGTTGAGGGTTCATGGCAATTGGGCGGGTTTGATCATGACGATTGTGCGACGAAACTTGCGTTGTTCGCCTCAGTGCGGCCCCAGGTCGAAGGCGCGATTGGGGCGGTTGATGGCCAATGGAGAATCACAATGACAATCAGGAAATTGCTGTCCCGTTGTTTGCTTCTTTTATTCGTAATGCCGTTCGCCGGTCCCAGGCTTGCGCTTGGCGTCGCGGGTCCGGGAAACCCGGGTGTCGCGGTTTTTGCCGCCTCGACCCAACAATCCACGGGCGACGTCACCGGCACCTGGTCGGGCACCTTTCAGTCGCGGCAGCCGCATTTCTCTCCCTTTACCATCACCATGGTGATCGGCACCGATGCCAGCGGACACCTTGTGGGCACGTCGAGCGTCGGCTCGGACTGCCTGAAAAACGGTAGCTTCCAGGTCACGGTAAACGGCTCAGCCATTGTCCTGGCGGGCGGTGACGACGAAGGGAACCACATTACGTTCAGGGGCACCATCGACCGAACGGGCACGCTGCTGAATTTGAATTACATCCTCAACAGCAGCGCCAGTGCTCGATGCGAGTCCGACGATGGCACTGGAACCATGGGCAGACGCTAAACCCAATAAGTCCGGCCCGCGGTCAAAGGTACGTTGGGCGGCCGGCTAGGAGGCAATAGCGCTTGGGGACGGTCGCTTCGTGGCGGCAGAATGCCTGTCCCTCGGGAAGCTTTACCATTGCCGGCTTCGAGTACCGACAGCCCTGCCCTTCCGGAATACCTTTTTGGGCCGATCTTTCCCTACAATAGCGGATATGCCTGTTCTTCGGGACTGTACGAGTGGAGTGTTTCGCCGGGTTGATGCGTGGTGGCCGTGCCTGCTCCGGCATTCCACCGTAGGGGAGCAGCCATGTATCTGAAGCATTTTGGCTTGCGGGAACAGCCATTCGGGGTGACTCCGGATCCACGATTCCTGTATCTCAGCGAAGCCCATAAGGAAGCTTTGGCTTCTTTGTACTATGGCATCGAGGCTAATCGAGGATTTATAGGCTTGATTGCTCAGCCTGGCATGGGCAAAACCACCATGCTGTTCCATTTGCTGTCGACGTTTCGTACATCGGCCCGGATCGCGTTTCTCTTTCAGACCCACTGCAACTCGCGCGAGTTCATGCGCCTGCTGCTTGCCGATTTAGGTTGCGAAGAAGATACCCAGGACCTGGTCAAGATGCACGACCAGTTCAACAAGCGGTTGATGCAGATCGCCAAGGAAGGCAATCGCCTTATCGTCGTGGTGGACGAAGCGCAAAATCTGGAGCCCGAGGTGCTGGAGACGTTACGTCTGCTTTCGAATTTTGAGACCTCACAGGCCAAGCTGATGCACATCATTCTTGCGGGACAGCCGACCTTGGCTCGAAAGCTGGCCAGTCCGCGGTTGTCACAATTGCGGCAGCGCATTTCGATTGTGCAGGGGCTTGCGCCTCTTCCGGCGTGGGAAGTCAAGAACTATGTCGAGCACCGGTTGCAAGTGGCGGGATACCGGGGCGAACCCTTATTCAGTAGCGATGCGTATGAATCCATGGCTACCGCCACCGAGGGCATACCCCGGAACATCAATAATTTGTGCTTCAATGCGCTCTCGCTGGCCTGTGCCCTGCAAAAAAAGAATGTTGATTCAGAGGTTGTGAACGAAGTCCTGTCCGACCTTGATCTGCAGAAGCTCGCCTGGGGCTTGCCCTCCGAGGGCTCGGCCGGCGACCCGTCCTATGGCCCGCTGCAAGAGGCGGCGCATCCACCGGCGGAGCCCAAGACTCGTACGGAGATTTCAAGTGCCGCGGAAGCGGCCGCCTACATGCAGCAGGTCGCAATCAACATAAGAAACTGGCGGGAGTCGATGGAGAAGACCCCCAATGGCGTGCGACAGGAATCGCCCGCTTCCACGGTGCGAGACGAAGACCGGCGGTAGTCGGGCAATGACTTTTGCTTCCGGGAACCGTGCAAGGAGATCAGCATGATTAGATCGCGCAGAGACTTGCTCCGCACATTGGGCATCGGGGCGGCAGCGGGCGCGGCTGTGCAGTGGCCCATTGCGGGTATGGCCGCGCCTTCCGTCCCTGAACCCAACCGCCGCCAGCCGGCGGATGGGTTCATTCGTCTGGACCGCAACGAGAACGCCTACGGCCCCTCCATGAAAGTGGCGAGTGCCATCGGTCGGGCTACCGGCTTGGTGAACCGGTATCCACAATATGAGGAGGTCACAGAACAGATTGCCGCCCTTCACAAGGTCAAGCCGGAGCAAGTGCTCTTTGGGTGTGGGTCTACGGAAATACTTCGCGTTGCAGCCTGCGCGTTTCTCGGCAACGGCCGGCAAATGATACAGGCGTCGCCCACGTTTGAAGCGTTGCAGGATTACGCCAGGTCCCTTGCTGCTGAAGTCCTATCCGTGCCCCTTGATCACCGTTTCGCGCATGATCTCAACGGCATGCTTCCGCGCCCTGGCGCTTCGACCGGTTTGATCTATATTTGCAATCCCAATAACCCTACTGCTTCGATTACTCCCCGAAAGGATCTGGAGATTTTCATTGGCAGGCTGCCGGCCGACACGCATGTCCTGGTGGACGAGGCTTATCATCATTTCGCCGGCCGCTCAGAGCGCTATGCGTCTTTCATCGACAGCCCGCTGGATGATGAAAGGGTAATCGTGACTCGGACCTTTTCTCATGTGTACGGCCTGGCGGGATTACGGTTAGGGTATGCTGTGGCGTCGCCCAAAGTGGTGGAGAAAATGCGCCCCTATCTCACCCAGGATGGTCTGAATGCCATGGCGGCGGAAGTAGTCGGGGTGGCGCTTCGCGACACAGAAGGTGTCAGGAGCGCCGTTAAACGTAACACCGACGATCGGCAGGAGTTTCACAACCAGGCGATGGTTCGTTTGCTGAAACCCATCGATTCCCACGCCAACTTTGTGATGGTGAATACGCAGCACCCGGCGGACGGGGTGATCGAACATTTCCACAGGCACAAAATACTTATCGGCCGGCAATTCCCGGCGATGAACACCTACATGCGGGTTTCCCTCGGCACCCCGGAAGAAATGAAATCCTTCTGGCGGGCGTGGGACCTCATACCTTGGTCTAAGAATTTCATGCAACACTAAAAAAACACATGCGTTAGGTGCAGTCAATTTTTCCGCCCGACTACCAACCTCCCTATACCCGTCCCGCGCTACCCTGCCCGCAGTCGAAGACTTCCCTCGAGCCCCTGATTAGAGAAAACGTGTGGCCGCAGGTAACGCCACCCGTGATTACCAGAGTTACCACCACGTTCGTGGGATTTCTGGCACGTTTGTGCCGTGTCCAATCGGGTCAAAAAATGAGAGACTACCTCTGGTAGGCGCTTTTCGGTTTTTCCCCCCAGTGTTGGACTCCCCGGGACAAATTAATTTTTCACCAGGACTTATGACTACTAAAGCTGTAAGACAGCAAGTTTCTCGGGGATCTTTGTATCCTGATTTTGCCCAGCAAGAGCAGGGCTATCTGGAAAAACGGATTGCGAACAGTGCCTTTTGGGCGAAGCAGGCAAGGCAACACGGCGGTGCCCTGGAAGCGACGGCCTCGACCGACTGGGTGCGTGCGGCCTCGCTCCGCAGACTGAAAAAACTCTTAAGGAAGAGTGACCACACCCTGGAGGTTGGGTGTGGCAATGCCAGCAGTTTGGTGGGTCCGTTGTCGCACTTTTGTCGGGCGTTTGGTGTGGACATTACGTTCGAGATGCTGGTGACGGCACAACAGGCGCGGAACCGCATCAAGGGGTTGGCTCGATCCGATGCTTGTCGCCTGCCCTTCCCGGATGGAAAGTTCGACGTGGTTTACACCAGTCGATGTCTCATCAACATTCTCGATCCTGAAATGCAGTGCCTGGCGATAAGAGAATTGTTCCGGGCAGCGAAGCAGGATGGGACCGTCATTTTGATCGAAAATTACGAAGAGCCAGTTGCCGCGATGAACCATGCGATCAAGCAGTGGGGAGCGGGAGAGCCCATCCAAGACGACCACAACCTGCTGCTCGGACTGGAGCGGACGCTGGAGCTTGGCAAGGACCTTGGCTGGCATCCGGTCCGCATCCAAGACAACACAATGGCCAGCTTTCTGGCAAACGTGTTAGTCCGACAGATCAGGTGGAGACGGTTCGCGACCATGATCAACTGGCTGATGCAGCCTCTGTACCACCTGCTGACTCGGATCGAAGACCGGTTCGGGCCACCATTTCGACCGTTTGGAAAAGACACGATGGTGATTTTCCAACGGGCGTGAGATTATGCCCGAGCAGCCGGCATTCGATTTCGGTGGTCATATCCGCTCAGGATGGCCGGCGGAAATAATCCAGCTCGACAGGCGCCGGCCGGTCCCAGATCAGTCTTCGGTTCCCACTCCCGCAGGCTCCTGGCTTTGGTGATTCCGCGCGGCTCGGGATCGTTCTGGGCCAAGGCTCCATGGCCGATGTTGCCCTTTTGACCCGTTGCGGCTTCATGATTTCTTGGGCTTCCGTGCGGGAGCCGCGCCGGCCGCGACCAGGGGCATGCCCGCCGGGCGGCCGACGCTGTAGTAAGTGAAGCCACGCGCGGCCATCGCGTCGGGATCGTACAGATTGCGGCCATCGATGACGATGGGATACTTGAGCTGTTTGAAAACGCGATCCAGATCGAGCGTGGCGAACTCCTCCCACTCGGTCAGAATCAGCAAGGCGTCGGCGTCACGGGCTGCTTCATAGGGGTCATTCACGAAGTCGGTGCTGGAGTGCAGCACTTCTCGCGCCCGCGGCGTCGCCGCCGGATCGTAGGCCGCAATCTGGCAGCCCTCCTGCAACAGGGCCTGCACCAGCAGAATGGCGGGCGATTCACGGATATCGTCCGTCCCTCCCTTGAAAGCCAGGCCGAGCACGCCCAGACGCTTGCCCCGCAACGTCCACAAGGCGGTGCGCACTTTGCGCAGGAAGCGCTGGCGCTGGTCTTCGTTAATGCGCATGACCTCATCCAGCAGCCGGAACTCGTAGCCGCATTCCCGCGCCACCGCGCGGAAAGCCAGCAGGTCCTTGGGAAAGCAAGACCCGCCGTAGCCGATGCCGGGATTCAAAAAGCGCGGCCCGATGCGGCTGTCCGTCCCGATGCCCTGGCACACCTGCTGCACGTTGGCTCCCACCGCTTCACAAATCGACGCCACCGCATTGATAAACGAAATCTTCATGGCCAGAAAGGCGTTGGAAGCGTGCTTGATCAGTTCCGCGCTTTTGGCGCTGGTGATGATCAGCGGCGGCGGAATCTGGGCCCGGTCCGGGGCCGGAATCGCGTCCTTGCGCTGGTAGTAGCTGCCCTCGGTCAGGGGCGCGTAAATCTCGCGCAACACCGCGGCGCAGCGCGGGGTGTCCGCACCCACCACGATGCGGTCGGGATACAGAAAGTCGGTCACCGCCGTGCCTTCCCGCAGAAATTCCGGGTTGGAGGCGACATCAAACGAATCCGGCGCGGCGGCGTTGCGCAAAATGATTTTGCGCACCCAATCACTGGTGTAAACCGGGACCGTGCTTTTTTCCACCACCACCTTGTAGCCGTTGATGGCCCCGGAGACGCTGCGGGCCACCGATTCCACGTAGGAGAGATCGGCTTCCCCCTGTTCGGTGGGCGGAGTGCCGACGGCAATGAAAATAGCTTTGCTGGCCCGTACCGCCTGGCTCAGATCGCCGGAAAAGGTAAGACTCTTGCCCCGATGGCGCTTTAACAATTCGGGCAGGAACTTTTCGTGGATGGGAACGGCACCGGCCTGCAAAGCCGCCAGTTTGACCTGGTCATTGTCCACCACGATCACATCGTGGCCCAGGTCGGCCAGGCAAGCCCCCGCCACCAGTCCCACGTATCCCGATCCCACCACCGCAATGCGCATCCCAATATTCTCCGCACCCGACCAGGTGGAATCCGCTACCCGGTCAGATGAGATACTGTAGCAGCTTTTCCGCGGTCAAGGCGATGCTGCGCAGCGGACGAAGCTGGAGCAATAATAGGGCCTGGCGGGCAGTTTGCGGAGGCAGCAGTGATTGGTCACCGATGAAGGTGACGGGGCTCACATCTTCAGTTCGACGCTCTCCTGCTGGGAAAAACTCTTGCCTTTACGTTCCGAACCGAGGGCGATGACGGTCATCAATATTGCGATGGTGGCGATCTCAAACGAGGCCAGAGCCCAGGGATAGCCCAGCGGTTTGCGCAGGGCATACACAACGTTGTTGACCGGGGCCGCGATAAGAATTCCCAACTGGTAGGCGAAGCCGGGCATAAGTCCGCGAACGGCATCGGGCGAGAGTTCATTGAGATGCGCGGGGATGATCCCCCAGGCGCCCTGGACGCCAGCCTGCATCACGAAAGCGCCCACCGCCAGCGTCATCAGCGAACCTCCGAAGGCCCAGGCGGGGATCATGGCCAGACATAAGACCAGCGCCAGAATCATGCTGCGGCGGCGGCCAAAACTTTCCGACAGATGCCCAAACAGAATGGCCCCCAACACCGCTCCCACATTGAACAGGATCACCAGATAGGCCACAATTTTCGAATCGAATCCTCGCGCCGACTTCAGGAAGTCCGGATAGAGATCCTGAGAACCGTGCGAAAGAAACATCATGAGCGTCATCAGCAGGACCAGATAAAGGAAGATCTTCCAGTGACCAACGGCGGTGCGTAGGATGGCTCCCACGGTCGGGGCCCGGTGTTGTTTCCAGGGCTCGGACTCGCGCACCTGGAAACGGATGTAGAAGGCCAGCAGCGCCGGCGCGCCACCTACCCAGAACATGGCGCGCCATCCCCAGGCGGGCAGAACGAAGCGCGCGGCCACGGCTGCGAGCAAGTAGCCAATGGAATATCCGCTTTGCACGATTCCGGACAGGATGCCGCGCCACCTCGCCGGCGCGCTCTCCATGGCAAGCGAAGCCCCGACGCCCCACTCGCCTCCCATGCCGATGCCATAGATGGTGCGCAGGATTAGAAACACGGTGTAGCTGGGGGCAAATCCGCACAACAGTTCGATCACCGAAAAGAAAATCACGTTGGCCATGAGCGGCCGGCGGCGTCCGTAACGGTCGGCAAGCAATCCGAATACGATCGCGCCCACCGGTCGCATCGCCAGGGTTGCAGTCATGCTCCAGACGATGGCGCTTTTGGTGACGTGGAAGTGCAGCGCCAGAGTATCCACCAGAAAGACGACGACGAAGAAATCGAAGGCATCCAGGGTCCAGCCTAAGAAGCTGGCGGAAACCGCATGCCATTGGTCGGATCGGGTGGGCTCGGACCGCGAGGGTGGCACGGGAGGCCCCGAAGTTGATTTCGAACTGGTCAGCCTGCTTTCCTCGCCTCTCGTAAGATTTCTCGCCGGGGAAGTGTACACCGCGGCTCAGGTTTGACATTAGCCCGACGCGCGGGAACGCGGTCATGCCTTGGACCGGAAGGGGGGATTGACCGGATTTTCCCCTTCATTCTGACGAGATTAAGGAGAATGCGAAATCAGGGACGGGGGACCGCAGTTCGGTGTACATCTGATTCTCCAGCTTAGTAACATTCTTGTTTTTAGTTAGTTACGATCGGTTCATTTGTGTTGACAAGACGTTCATTTCGGGCGAAACTCCGCTCAAGTTGCTGTTGGTGCCATTCCGCGCCCGCGGGGTCACTGGCTCGAACCATGTTGAAGCCTGACTCAATGCGCTATACCCCAGTCGTCCAAACCAGCATGAGCGGTCCGGAATGGGTTGAGCCCAGCTCGGGGCAGCCTGGGGCAGAGCCGGACGACGCATCGGCCTTCCGTGCCGAGGAGGATTTGCCTACTGATCTTGCGCTCGACCTGCGCTTCCATGAGATTCTGCAACAAGCTCGCCTGACCACGGCTGCGAGCGGAGCGGTCATCGCCCTGGCTCGCCGCGACAAGATGGTGTGCCGCGCCAGTTTGGGCGACAAGGCCCCCAGCGTGGGGGTTTGCCTGAACACGCGGTCCGGACTTTCGGGCATTTGCGTCCAGACTCGCGAGATGCAGCTTTGCGACGATACGCTCGCCGATCCCCGCGTCAACGCGATGGCATGCCGCGATCTCGGAATCCGAGCGATTGTGGTTCTGCCGGTGTTAGACGGCGGAGAATTGTGGGGCGTGCTCGAGGTTTTCTCGTCCTTTCCCCGTGCTTTCAGTGATTCCGACCTCGAAGCCCTGCAATCGCTCAGTCGCAGGGTTTCGCAAACCGTGCACGAGGCGATTGAGGACGGATCAACGGCTCTTGTATCCGAAGAATTTTCTCCGACGCTGGCGAGTGATTCCACGCAACCCGAACTGGCCCAGTCCGAAGCCTCCCTCGATTCGCGTCAGCCCGAAACGGCTATCGTTGAAAGGGACTACCGTACCGGCGCTCTGACCGCGGCGGTCCTGGCGTTGGCTGTGCTTCTCGGTTGGATGGTAGGCCGGGTGGGCTGGAGCATGGCAGTCAATCGGACTCCAATTCAGATTCCCATAACGCCGGAAGAGGCCCAGGCAACGGCACGGGTGACTCCTGAGATTCAACCAGCTCCACTTCGCCGCGAGGAACCGGTCGTTCCTGACAAGGCGGTTGTTGCGAGACATGTCCCGCCGGCTCGCGCCCGGCCAGCCGTGAAGCCGAAGGCGGAAACGGCCGAGCCGGCCGAACTCGATGGTGGCCTGGTAGTTTACGAGCATGGCAAGGTCGTTTTTCGGATGGCGCCCTCGGAAAAGGAGTCTCATCCCCCGAGTGAGCCTGCTGTCATTGGATCTGGTTCCATTCTAAAAGCGGCGACGCGGGAGGATGATGCGTCGGCCCTGCCACAGGCAAGTTCTCCGCCATCCGCCGACAGCTACCTGCTGGAGCGGGTGGAACCGCAATATCCCGAGGCGGCCAGGCAACAGCACATTCAAGGTCCGGTGGTGCTCAAGGTTCTGGTGGGTACCGGCGGCTTGGTTCGGCAACTCGAAGTGATCAGCGGCGATCCTCAACTGGTCAAAGCCGCCACGGACGCGGTGCGGCAATGGCGTTTCAAACCCCACCAGCTCAAAGGCAAGACGGTGGAGTTCGAAACCCGGATTACGGTGAACTTCGCGCTGCCCGAGTAGCATTCTCCTTACTATCCATAAGCCAGTTCTTTCGCTCGCTGCGCGGCTTTCACCACCGCCTTGATCAGGGTGACGCGCAGTTTGCCTTCCTCCAGTTCCATGATGCCGTCAATGGTGCAGCCCGCCGGGGTGGTTACCGCATCTTTCAGAAGGGCGGGGTGATCACCGGTTTTGAGCACGACCGTCGCAGCTCCGAGAGTTGTCTGCGCGGCGAGTAGCGTCGCTACATCGCGCGGCAGGCCCACCTTCACGCCCGCTTCCGCCAGGGATTCCAGAATAATGTAGATGTACGCGGGGCCGCTGGCTGAAAGCCCGGTGACCGCGTCCATGTGCTTTTCGTCCACCACTACGGTTCTTCCTACTACGTCGAACAGGGCGCACGCCGCTGCCACGTGATGGGCATCGGCAAACTTGCCTTTGCACAAGGCAGTCATGCCGCATCCCAGCGCACAGGGCGTGTTGGGCATGGCCCGGATCACCGCTACTTCGCCGCCCAATACTTTTTCGATATGGCTGGTGGGCACTGAGGCCGCCACTGAAATGACCAGTTGCTTGCTGGAAACACCAGGGCGGATCTGCTCCATCACTTCCTGTACCACCTGCGGCTTCACACAGACAAAGATGATGTCGGCTTCGCGCGCTGCTGAAAGATTGTCGGTACCGACCGAGACCCCCAGTTTCCCCGCCAGGGCACGCGCTCGTTCTTCGTGCTGGACCGTGGCAAAGGTTGCCTTGGGAGAAAACAGGCCTTTCTCCAGCAACGCCTTGAGCAGAATTCCGCCCATCTTACCGGCGCCCAGCACGGCCACTCTTTTTCCTGCAAGATCGAAACTCATCGCCCTGTGTCCTCCGTATCCTCTGCGGTCATGTCCGCTTCAAGCTTCAGAAAATCCATGCCTGGACGCCGGGCCGATGTTTGCGCCGGGTGGGTCGGGGGCGTGGTAGGCAATTGTACAGTTTCAGGGTCAACCGCCGGTTCGGGCTGCGCAGCGAGAATAACGGGCCGCGAAAATCGGGCCCGGGACTGCTTCGCGCTCAGGCGTCTGCAATCCCTTTCCCAGCCAACTCTGCGATATGCCGTCCGACCTGCAGGGAAGCCGTAGCTGCGGGCGAGGGAACGTTCCACACGTGCAACATCCTGTCCGCCTGAACGAACTGAAAGTCGTCCACCATCGATCCGTCCGGACGCACGGCTTGGGCACGGACTCCGGAACCGTCGGCCACCAGATCCGATCCGACAAGTTCCGGCACCAACCGCTGCAGCGCCTTGAGAAATGCCCGCTTACTCAGCGAGCGGTAGAATTCGCTGGCGCCGTCGCGCCAGTATTTCCCCGCCATGTGCCAGAAGCCGGGATAGACGAGCGTGCCCGTGAAGTCCCGGAGACTGAAGTCGGTCCGTTTGTAGCCCTCGCGCTTGAAGGCCAGCACTGCGTTCGGTCCGGCATCCACGCCGCCCTGAATGCGGCGTGTGAAATGCACGCCGAGAAAAGGAAACTTGGGATCGGGTACGGGATAGATCAGGGTGCGCACAAGGTGCTCGCGCTCGGGAATCAGATCGTAATATTCTCCACGAAAGGGCACGATCCTGACTTCCGGTTTCTGGCCCGCCATCAGGCTGACACGGTCGCTGTGCAGACCGCCACAATTGATCACGTATCTGGCCGCGAACACGCCGCGGGTGGTCTCGACCATCATTTCCGAACCGCGC
Source organism: Terriglobales bacterium (assembly GCA_050745885.1). Lineage (GTDB taxonomy): Bacteria > Acidobacteriota > Terriglobia > Terriglobales > Acidobacteriaceae > JAIQFF01. The sequence continues at coordinate 3,919 of JBOGLD010000106.1, read as the reverse complement.
CGGACCACTCGCTGGACTTCGGTCCCGGTACTTACCGTCCCGCCCTGTGCAATCACAATCTCCGCGTATTTCCGGCTGACCGCGGCGTAGTCCGTGATGCCGGTGCTGGGCACGAGCACCGCCAGCCGGCCACTGCAGTGAGGCTCAATTTCGCGCAGTTGCTCAGGTTGCAGCAGGCGCAGTCCGGCCAGGCCGTTGGCTTGCCCGCGCTCGAGCAACATTTTCAGGCGCGGGATCTCGGCGTCGCTGACAGCTACGATGACCTTGCCGCAGACTTCGTGCCGCAGGTTGTGCCGGCGACAGAATTCCACCATGGCGGCGGCTCCCTCGACGCAGAACTTCGCCTTCAAAGATCCCGGCTTGTAGTAAATGCCTGAGTGAATCACGCCGCTGTTATGTCCGCTCTGGTGGCGAGCGACAGCGTCTTCCTTCTCTACCAGCAGCAGTCGCAGTTGCGGCTGGTCGCGGGTGATATGCATCGCGGTTGAGAGCCCTACGATTCCTCCACCGATCACCACGATGTCAAAAGTTTGATCAGGCATAAGGGCGCAGGCAAATCCGCGCCACATTCTTTATACATGGTTGCTTGAATCAGAGCGAAGGTACCGCAGCTATTCGGTGTGATGGCAGGGAAAAATCATTGACCACGAAGGACACGAAGGCGCACAAAGCGAGTCCGAAGCGAACCTGTTTTTCTTCGTCTACCTTCGTGTCCTCAGTGGTTCACGCTCTTGCTATTGCACCGTCAGGGCCACGTCGACGCTCCGCGTGACCGACCCAACTGCGCCCTTGACGGTAATCGTGTAAGGTCCGGGAGGAGTCCCGGGATGACCTGCGCCTCCTCCGCTAATTTTCCCGCCACTGCTGCCTCCACCACAGGCTACCAGCAAGCCAAGCAGGATGTTAACCATGGCAAGTCGCAAGCACACCTTATTCCGTCGTCTGCGAGATTTCTTCAATCCACCGAAAGCCAGCAGCACGCCGGCAACGGACAGGCCCAGGTCATACCACAGTCGATACGGCGTCCCTGACAGCATGGCGGCCGTGGGAGTGGCCGCGATGGTGGCTACTTTCAGTACGACGTTCGTGTCTCTCTGGCCCGACGCCACCTGGCTCGGCGTAAATGAGCAAGTGCTTAAGGGAGGCAGACTGGCACTCGAGCACGACAGGGTTACATTGCCGGGAAAGACGCTGCCATTTCCCAGCGGCACCACGTCCAGGTTATAGCTGGCCGTCTGGCCCGCCTTGATGGTCTGGCTCGTGGAGAGGTTGTTGATGACGAAATTGAAGCCGACGATCAATTCGACGGGTGTGGATTGGTGGATGGCGGCCAGGTCAGTTCCAGTGGCATCAATGGTGAAGTTGAAGTGGTTCTGCGCGTCGTTGCTGGTGGTCACGGTAAACGCCGCGCCCGCGGTGGTCGGGGTGAGGGTGGATGGAGAAGGCGCGCACATGAGCGGCACGGCTCCGGAACAGCGCAAGGTCACCGGGCTGCTGTAGCCCCCGGACGCGGTCAACGTCCCATTGAACACCGCGGGTTCATTCGGATTTGTAGTCAGCGACGGATTGCTGATCGCCAGCGCGAAGTTGGGACTGCCGGTAGTGCCAGTGCTGACCGTCAGCGACAGGGTTTGTGTTCTGGCCGGGCCGCCCGCGACCGAGCCGTTGAGCGTAATTTGAGACGTACCCAAGGGCGTGGTTGCGCCGACACTTATCGTCAGGGTCACAGTTGACGGGCTCCCCGAAATTGGCGACGCCGAACTGGAGGGCTGGAAATTGCAAGTCGCTCCGGACGGCAAACCGCTACAGGACAGCGCCACCGTCTGGTTGAACGCCCCGGCCGCTGCGACTTGAAATGCGACCGGCCCGGAAACGCTGGATCGATTCGCGGTCACGCTGCCGGGCGCGGGCGCGGTCAGGCTGAAATCCACCACATGCAGGGTGAGGGAGAAATCGCGGGTAGTGGTATTGCTGTCTCTGCCCACGCCGTGAGCGTTGAACAAATAATCGCCCACTGGGCCGCCCGCATTTACGCCGATGGTGGTGCCTGCACTGGTCGGCGTCACGCTGCTGGAAGGTGTGAAGGTGCAGGTCGGCGGCGGTGCCGTAGCCCGTCGGGTGCAACTGAGAGTCACCAGGCTGTTGAATCCGTTCTGGCCCTGGAGGGTGAGACTGAAAGCGGCGTTCTGCCCGGCAAACGTGGTTACGACATTGTCCGGCGAGGCAAATAGAAAATCCGGCCCCAACGCCAGAGGAAACTCCCATATCCCCCGGCCGTAGGTGGAAGCGCGAAGCTCCTTGGTTCCCCCGAAGTTGAACATGCGTAATGCGGTGACGGCGACGTTGGGCAAATATCCGGCTCCGCTGCCCGGCGCCGGCCCAACCTCGGACCAGGCCGGACTGGCGGTGCTGCTGGCGAAAACCCCGACGTCGGTGCCCACGTAGACGGTGCTGGCGGACGCATCCACCAGCACGGCATTGGCGGGCGCGTCGGGCAAGGCGCCGGTGAAGTCGGTCCAGGACGAGCCTGCGTTGGTCGTCTTCCACACATGCGAAACATGAAAGCCCATGATGGTCGCGTAGGCGGTCTTGCCCGTGGCATCAGATTGGTCGATGGCGATCCCCGAGACCGGGAACCCGGAAGGATTCGTCGCTCCCGTGCGATCAATCCACGCGCCCGGACCGCCGCTGACGTTCGTAGCCACCCAGATGTGGCCTCCCGTGGAGACCAGGGGACCAAGGCCATCCGTTCCGGCGTACATCACGTTGGAAAATCCGGCGGTGTCCTTGAGGCCGCCCGCAGCCAGGGTCCGTACCTGGTTGATTTCGCCGCCACTGCAGCTTCCGCTGCCCCCGGTCTCGAAACTATGGGTGAGGGCGGAGAAGCCGCTGCCGTCCGTGGCTCCCCGCCAGACCCGGCAAGTGCCCACCAGGAGTTCTCCCGAATTTTGCGGGTCGAGAATAAAAGGGGTGTAAAGGGGTCCGGAATCGCCGCCCACGGTGGCGTTTGAAACTACCAGACCGTCACTGAAATCCTGCGCCCGGCAGTCCACGCCAAGCTCACAGCGCTGGATGCTCACGTTGGTGTTGGCGGTGAACCACTCGGTAGGATTGTCGGGATTAATCTCGTTATAGCCGCCGTCGCCCGCGTTCACGTTCAGCCAACTGGTATCGCTTTGCGATGTGCTGGTCGCGGGCGAGCCGTTATTTTCGGCGCCCCCCAAAATCGTATTCGGGTCGCTGGGATGCTGCGAAAAAGAAATGAACTGGGTCAGCGAGAACGGCGCCGAACCCGGCGAGGTCTGATTCAGACTGTCGAACTGGTTGTGCCCGCCGCAGGCGCCGGTGAGGAGTCCGGTGTAGCCATCCAGAGCTCGATAGATTCCCCCATCGTTGGCAAAATACATCACCACCTGGGTGTTGTTGTTGATCTGCAGGAAAGCCAGGGCGTGCTGGCCGGGGTGAACATGGGCGATGGAACCGAAGCTGGGCGGGCATCCGTAGGCGTGCGTGAGATTGAAGAAAGTGTCGGGGACGCTGCCGCCGCAGCTGGGGGAAGCAGTGGTAATCCTGCATTTGTACAAATTCACGGCTCCCGCATACAGATCGGTCACCTGTCCGTCGGGAATTGCGGCTAGCTCCAGATTGTAAGTCCCCCGTTCGGTTCCGCAGCCGCCCAGTACATCACCACAATTGGTGATGCCGTCATCGTTGAGTTGGGTCCAGGTGCCGCCTCCGTCTTTAGTCTGCCAGATCAGCCGGTCAATATTGTTTCCGTCCACGTACCAGAAATACATCTCGTTGCGGCCGGGCACCACGGCAAATTCTCCGCGATACAAAAGGCTGGTCGATGTCGCCGGGGTCGCGGGGCAGGAGACCGGACTCAGACCCCCTGGCTGGTTGTTCAAGCGGTTACATG
>JBOGLD010000105.1:0-10812 GCA_050745885.1 Terriglobales bacterium | reverse complement strand
GTACTCTCCCTTGCGGATCGCCAGGTGCACGCCGGAAAGCGCATGCGTTTCAATTTCGTCGGTGTAAAACACCTTGGTGAGGTCTTCAATCTGGATCAACGCTTGTCCTGTTTCAGTCATGGCGTGTGCCTCAATCGATTGTCTGGTCGAACTGGCTTTGCAAGCCTGTCTTACTCGATTCAGTCTTAGTCGAGCCTGATGCGGTCGGCGTTATAGAAGCGCGACATGTCGGAAAGAATCACGGTGTCGCCATCGTGCAGCCCTTCAATAATCTGAATTGAATTTACGGACGCACGCCCTACCTTGACCGGAACGCGGACCGCGCCTTGACCATCCCTATCCAGCTTGAACAGGCTGATGGTGCTGTTCTCCTGTCCGAAGGCGGGACGTCCGACGTAGAGCACGTTCTCCAACCGTTCCAGATCGATGGTGCCGTCGACGCTCAGATCGGGACGCGCGCCCTTGGGAAGGTCGCCGGTAAGCTGCACGTCAACCGTCACCGTCCCGTTCTGTACGGCCGGATCGACCCGCATCACCGTCCCGGAAACTGTGCCGTTGTGGGTATCGACTGTGGACGGCTGACCGATCTGTATATCTCGCGCCTGGGTCTCGGCAATCTTCAATTCCGCAATCAGATGATTGGGTTGGATGACCTTGGCCAGCATCGCGCCCGGCAAAACGTGTTGTCCAACCTGCAAGGGCAGATCGACCAGGACGCCGTCGATGCCGGCGCGGACCTTCAGTGCATCCAGTTGCTTCTGCTTCAGTTCCGCGAGCGCGCGCATCTGGTCCACTTTGGCCTGCTGTTCGGCCATGTGCGACTCGATGGCTTTCTGGTTAATGGACAGACGCTCATCTTCGATGTTGTTTCGGATCGTAAGTTCGTCGGCCCGGCCTTTCGACGCTTTATAGGCAAGGCCTGAAATCACACCGAGATCGTAAAGCGCCTTGTCGGTCTCCGACTGTAGTTTGGCCTGACTGTAGTCCGCGGTCACCGTGGCAGCGCCGGCTTTCTGGTTCATCAGGTCGCTCTGCAGCTTGACTCGCAGACTCTGATATTCAGCCTCAGCGGCTTTCAGTTGAAGTCTGGCGTCGAGCGCCGCCTGCTCGACTTGCGGATTGCTCATCTCAAGCAGAATGCTGTCGGCTTTCACCTGGGACCCCGGCAACATGTGAATGCGAACGACCGTGGCCTCTGTCTCCGCCGGTATCTGACGGGTGAACTCCTGGCTGGGAATCAGCGATCCCAGCCCTCTGACCTGGCGCAACATGGGGCCGCGCTTCACGCTGTCGGTCCACACCGTGCTGCGTTCCACTTCTTGCGCCGCAGGCTTCAGGCGGGAAACGCCAATGGTGACGATCCCCAGAAGCACAACGCCGATCACCACTCCAACAATTTGCCGGCGTCTTTTCTGGCGCTTGATGTCTGGACGTGCGATATCCATCACGGTTCCTGTTCGCAACTATCGATCCATTCGCGATAGGGCGGTAAGTGCATGCGAGAACAGTGTGAGAGGGCGGTATCAACTTCTACGAACGGTGGCACTCTGTCCGCTACCGAACTGGAGTGTCCATTTGCGAACACCGCCACACGTTTAAAAAGGTGAGTCATCCTGAGCGCAGTAGCTGCTTCGCTAAGGCGAAGCAGCTACGAAGTCGAAGGACCCCTACCTCCAAAACACCCTGACGGCGTGGCGTTACAAAGGCCGCCGCGACAACTCCTGGCGGATGGGGTCTTCGACTCCTCTGCCTCTTCGCCAGCGGACGAGCGGACGCGTTCAGGATGACTTGCCGTCTTTAAGAGTCTCAATTCCGGGCTAACGCCCAACTCTCTCCTTGCGCCGCGTCCAAAAACCTGCTGTGCAGTAAGGCGCGGGCCACCGAGCAAGCTGCTCACTCAGTCCGCAGTGCGCGGATCGGCTCCAGAGCTGCCGCTTTGCGGGCGGGCAGCAGGGTAGCAATCAACGCAGCCAGACTCAATACCAGCGTCGTTACCAGCAAAATACCCGGAGCGTAGGGTTTCACTCCAAACAATTGAGTGGTCATCGCATAGCCCGCCAGGATGGTGGCTGGAATGCCGATCGCCAATCCAAGTCCAAGCTGGACCAAGGCCCCCCGAAGCACCAGCCTCAGAACGTTCATCCGGTCGGCGCCGAGCGCCATGCGGATTCCGATCTCGCTGGTACGGCGTTCGACCGAATATGCAGTAACGCCATAGAGCCCGACCGATGCCAGCACCAGCGCCAACAGTCCAAATAACGACGTCAGCTTCGCCAGCATCTGGTTCTGCGCGAAGTTCCCGTCCACTTGAGCGGCGAACGTCATGAAGTCGATCACCGCCAGGTCCGGACTCACCTGGGCCAGGGCGCGGCGGACTTGAGGTTCGAGTCCCGGCACGGGACCCTGGGTTTGCAGCACCGCCGCGTTCAAGACGTGGTTGCGATCTTCGAAGGCTTTGAACCGCGGGTCGTCGTACACGACCTGCTGCGCTTCGGGCAGGAAGAACATGGGCGGGATCTTGCTGGTTGGGCCGTGGTATTGCGTGTCCTCCGTGACCCCGACAATTTCGAAATTTCCCGCCTGCTTTGGGCCCAGGTCTCCAAAGTGTTTTCCAATCGGATCTTCGTCTTTGAAGAAGTGAATCGCAAATGTCTGGTTGACCACGGCGATATTCCGCGTCGTGGCAGTGTCTTGTTCCGTTATCGTGCGGCCCTTCGCGATCCTGGTGCCGATGCTCTCCAAATAACCGTCGCTGACCCGTAGCCATGATGCCTGATTCTGATCGCTGTCCGGCGGAGGCGGCGCCTGTCCTTCGATGTAAACGGTCTCGCCCCAGTTATCGCCTTCCATCGGAGTGTAGAGGGCGAAGCTAACACGGCTCACTCCTGGGATGGCCGCCAGATTGTCATGCAGCTGGCGAAAAAACGCGGGCAGCCGCTCGCGAGTAATGCCGGCCATCTCTGGATCCATGTGCAGAATGTAGCGGTTGGCCAGGTCGAACCCGAAACTCTGATGCTGCATATTGCGCAAGCTCTGGGTCAGCAATCCGGCGGCGCACAGCAGCACCAGTGACAGCGCGGCCTGGACCACCACCAGCGATTTCTGCGTCCATCCGCCTCCCAGGGTGGTCGAACGGTGGGCTCCACGCAAGGCGTCGATGGGATCGGCGCGGGCCGTCATCCAGGCCGGCGCGACTCCAAACAAAATGCCCGTCAGCAGGGACACTCCCAAAGTAAAGCCCAGCACCGGCAACGAAGGCATGGCATTGATGGCCACATGGTTGTCGTGAAAGGCCAGCCGCAGGATGAGGCGGGTGCACAAGAACGCCAACCCCACTCCCGCCATTCCGCCGAACAGCGCGAGCACCGCGCTCTCCGTCAGCACTTGTAAGATCTGCCGCGACCGGGGCGCGCCCAGTGCGGTGCGGACGGAGGTGTGCTGCCGGCGGCTGGCAGCCCGCACCAGCATGAGGTTCGCGACGTTGGCGCAGGCGATCAACAGCACGAAGCCGGAAACCCATATCAGCAGATGCAGGCCCGACTGATACTCGTCGCGCATCATCTGCACTCCTGCCCCGCCGGGAGACAAATGCAGAGTCTGTTTCGGCACCAACTCCCGCTCACCCGTTTGCAACTTGCTGACCGGACTCAGCAGCCACTGTTTAAGCTCTACCTGCATCTGGGCCTCGATGCTCTTGGGATCGGCTCCCGGCGCCAGGCGGCCGATCAGGTCAAGCCAGTCCGAGTCCGGAAATTGGATAAGGTTGCTTGCGCCATCCATCGCAGCTTCAGCATTCAACGGGACCCAGAATGCGGCCGCGCTCTCCATCCGATCGCCATAGAATTTTGGCGGCGCAACTCCGATCACGGTAAAAGGCTGACCGTTGAAGATAAAGCTGGACCCAATCACCGATGGATCCTGCCCGTATTTTTGCTGCCAGGTCGAGTAGCTCATGACGACAACCGGCACCGCTCCCTTGCGATCATCCTCCTGGGTAAACATCCGTCCCGCGTACGCCCCTACACCAAACATCGAGAAGTAGTTTCCCGAAACGTATTGCGTGCGCAGCGACTGGGCCGGCTGGTTGCTGCCGCTGCGCCGAACACCCATCAGACTGCGACCGGCCTGGAAGGCGGCCAGTTCGGTGAACCCGTGCGTCCCGTCGCGGAAGGTCTTGTACTTGTCATAGGAGAAAAGCGACCAGCTTCCCTGAAAGCCTCCGTTCACGCAGCAGTTCTCGTTGTCGCCGATGCGGATCAGTTCGCTGGGCTTGGCTACCGGCAAGGATTTCAACAACACCGCGTGTACCAGGGTGAAGATTGCCGTCGTCGCACCGATCCCGAGCGCGAGGGTCAGTACCGCCGTCGCTGTGAAGCCGGGGGCGTGAGCAAATTGCCTTAGTGCATAGCGGACATCGTCCATGAATTGCATCGCGGCCTCTGATCGGTATACGGACGGGCCTGGTTCGGGGTTCCAGGGCGCGAACCGGCGAAAAGAAATTTCCCGCCCAATCCGTGGGGTTGGACGCCCCTTACGCCACTTGGTGAGCAACCGCGGGGAGCCGGCGTTGCCATTCCGGCGACACGACCGGACAGGGAACACCGCACCGGCTCCCGCCGAGTCCCGCCTCGAAAGTGGTTCTATTCACACCTCAGCGCTGTCATAGGATCAACAGCCAGTGCCCGCAGGGCCGGAACCAGGCAAGCCAGAGCGGCCACCACAATCACCAGCAGCGAGACTCCCAGCACCACCAGCGGATCGTGCGCCCCGTTATGCACCCAGCGCGTAATCACGCTGCCCAGCCCGAAGCTAAGGGCCACGCCGGCGGCCAAACCAATCCCCACACTCGCGCCCGCGGACCACACTACGATCCGCAGCACGTCCGCTCGCTGCGCGCCCAAGGCCATGCGTATACCAAACTCTCCGGTCCTCTGCGCCACGCTATAAGAAACGACGCTGTACAGGCCCACTCCGGCCAGTACCAGGGCCAGGCCCGAAAACGCAGCAAACAGAATGGAGATGAGGCGTGAAATCGCAAATTCCGGTTCGCCCCTGATCCAGCCCTCGAGGTCTCGCACATCCGAGTCCACCTGCTGGTCGGGATTGACCGCAGCGATCTCCTTGCGGATGCCGTGCAGCAGCGCCAGAGGTTCAACCTGGGTCCGCACCAGAATTTGCGTCCCCATGAACATGTTGACGGTGTACGGAAGATAAAGGGCCGGCGCAACCGGTTTATCCAGCCCGTCGTCGAGCGCGTCGCCAACCACGCCAATGACTTGCAACCAGCCGTCGCTGCCCTTTGCATCCAGCCGGTATGGCGGTTGGGCGGTTAATCGGGGCATCCGCACCGAGTGGCTCAAGACGTCTTCGCCGGTGAAGTAACGTCGAACGAACGTCTGATTGACCAGCGCCAGGGTTGCGCCACGCACAACTTCGCTCTGTTCCCACAGGCGTCCTTCAAGCAGCGGAATATGCAGGATGGTGAAGTACTCAGGGCTGACAAAATTTGCCCGCGCTTCCTGCTGCTCCGCCGCGCTCTTGCCCAGGATTTCGAAAGGCTGAGCCCACCCATTGTTGGGCGGCGTGGCATTGCTCGAAATGCCCGCCGCAATCACCCCGGGCGTGTCCGCGACCCGCTCGCGAAGTTGGGTGAAATATGCCGCCCGTTCCGCCCATCCGTTGAGGGTATTTTCGTGGACGGGGATGCCGACCGACATCACATGGTCAGGGTCGTAACCCAGCGGTCTCCGCATCATGCGGGAAAATCCCTGGATGGCTGCGCCGGCTGCGGTGAGCAGTAATAAGGTCAGGGCAATCTGCCCGGCGATCAGTCCGGTGTGCATGCGCTTGCCGCGTACGCTGCCCGCCATCTTGTGGGTGCCGGCCTGGATCACAGGATTGATCTCCCGCCGCGCCGACTCGAGGGCGGGGAAAACTCCAAACAGCACCCCCGACACCACTGCCAGACCGACGCTGAAAAGCAGCACCGGCAGATTCACGTGGAAGTCGGCTTCGTGAGGGAAGGAATATTCGGGCAGCCAGGTCACGATGAATCCCAGAGCCCGGTAGGCGAGTACCACGCCCAGCCCGGCGCCGATCAGGGAGAGCAGCAGAGACTCCGTCAGCAGTTGCCGCACAATTCGGAAACGGCTGGCCCCCACTGCGGAGCGCACCGCCAGTTCATGCTGGCGGGCGGTGCCCCGCGCCAGCAATAGAATCGAAACGTTGCCGCAGCCAATCGCCAGCAGTAGGGCCACCGCCGCGAACAACAGATAAAGCGTGCCCCGGAGGTCGCGCACATAAAACTCACCCATCCTTCGCAGCGCGATTCGATATTGCGGGGGATAGGTATTCGGCCTCTCCTTATCAAATCTTTGCAGCAGAGGGCGAAGCTCCGCCTCGGCGGTTTGGTTACTCACGCCAGTCCTCAACTTCAGGTTCACGTCGTAAGTGACGTCCTGGGCCTGCGACATCTTGAGCGGCAGATAAACATCGCCATCCATCCAGGTAAAGCGGGGTGGCAGAACTCCCAGGATGGTGTAGTCCTTGTGGACCAGTTGGATATTCTTACCGACAATGCCGGGATCGCTGTTGAAGTGCCGTCGCCAGAAGTTGTAGCTCACCACCGCCACCGGTTGCGGGTCCTGCAGGTCGGGTGCATCCGAGGGCAGAAAATAGCGGCCAAGCAGCGCCGGCATCCCAAAATATTGGAATGCATTGCCCGTGAAGTAAACCGCATACAGGTTTTCCGGGACATCGTTTCCGGTGATGACCAGGTCCCAGCGTTGCATGGCGATCACGTCTTCTACCGCGCTGACCTGACGCAGCTGCCGGACCTGGGGTCCGGTGAAACCCGGCCCACCTTCGTGGCCAGCCTTATCGATGGTGTCGATCTGGCACACTCGGTCGAACCCGGCGTAGGGCCAGGCGTTGAGCACGGCGCTGTAGATGACGCTGAAGACCGAAACCGTGGCGCCAATCCCCAACGCCAGCGACAGAATCGCAGTCAGGGAGAATCCTGGAGTTCTCGCCATCTGTCGAAAGGCAAAGCGCAAGTCCTGCAATAGACTTTGCATGGAAGCCTCGCTTGGGAGGAAAAGCAAGATAGCCGTTTGTCTGCGTCAGGGCAATTCGCGAACCACCGTCTGGGCGGGTTAAGTTGCTCATTTTACTCAGAAGGCTGCAGCCGGCGGAGCCTCAGACCGTCCGGTTTCACGATTCGTTGTTCGGAAATGGACAAAAATTATTGTTCGCGCAGCAGTTCTGCCGGGTCGATATGCAGGGCGCGCCTCACCGGACCCGCAACCGAAAGGGATCCTGTGATCAGCACGGTCAAGGCCACGGCAGCCACCACGAACGGATCCTGTGCCGATGCCTGATAGACAATCGCCGAAAGTACCCGGCTCGCGGCGACACCCAGCAGTATCCCGACCACGCTCCCGGCGGCCAGCAGGATTAACATGCGGCCGAGCGCGGCCGAGAGAATCTGCTTTGCCTGCGCGCCCAGAGCCACACGAATGCTCAGTTCGCGCAGGCGCTTGCTGACCGTGTACGACGCGAGGCCGAAAGTGCCGGTGATCGAGAGCAGCAATCCAAACGCTCCGAAGAGGCCGAGCGCGACTGTAGCCACCTGGGACACAAAGAACGTAAGTCCCAGTTGGTCCCTCCAGGGGGTCGAGGCCCGCACCGGAACGGCGGGGTCGAGATCATAAATCACTTTGCGAACCGTGGCCGCCATTTGGTTCGTGGCCTCGTCGGAGGCATCTGGCCGTAAACGGACAATGAACGATGTGTGCGCGGTTCCTCTCTGCGAAATCGGGAAGAATACTGCCGCTTTCTGATTTTCGCTCAGCAACAGGTATTTTCCATCGGCCACCATGCCCACGATCTGGACCGTCTTTCCGGAGTTGTTCTTGAAATAGCGGCCGATGGCGTTTTCGGAGTGGAAAAGGCGCCGGGCGAATTCCCGATTCACAACCGCCACGGCCGGCGTCTTCGCGGTATCGGCGAAGCTCACGTCGCGTCCCGCGAGCAACGGCGTTTCGGCGGCGGCAAAGTATCCGGGTGACACGTCGTAGCCGTATGCGCCAAAGGCTCGATTCGAGGGTCTGAAATCGGTTGTTGGTTGAGAGAAGATATCGGAAATGAACGTATCCTGCGAGAGTGGCGTGGATTGCGCGTAACCTGCGGCCTCCACTCCGGGAAGGTGCGAGAGCCTTTCCAGCAGCTGACGCTGAAAATGGTCGGCGGCCTCGCTCGAATAGCCAGCCTGACTCAGTTCGAATTTCGTCAGCACGGCATGTTTCGGATTGATACCCATGTCCATGGTCAACGCTTTGGTCAGGCCGCGCAGCGACACAAAGGCTGCCGTGACGGTGACGCAGCAGAGCGCGATCTGCGCCGCCAGCAGCACATCGCGAAGCGCCCAGCGGCGTCCCGCGGAGGATTGGTTCCCACCTCCCTTGATCGCGTCATTGGGATCGGTCTTGAAGATCTGCCGCAGTGGCATGATTCCGAACAGTACACCGGCCGCCACCGAGACCAGGAACGCCATCAGGATCAACGAGGGCTGCGGCAGGATGTGGAACTGGAAAGGGTATTCCGTGGGGGGATGCCAGTTCGCCAGGCCGGTGAGGGCGATCCACGCTAAAGCACAGGCCCATGCCCCGCCCAGAATCGAAATCACAAAAGCCTCGACCAGGATCTGGCGGACGATGCGCCAGCGGCTCGATCCAACCGCCATGCGGATGGCAATCTCGCGGGTGCGATCCGCGGTGCGCGCCGCGAACAGGCCGCCGAGGTTGGCGCAGGCCGCGAGCAGCACAATCCCGGCCAGCCCCATCACCCCAGCCAGAAAAGCGCGCGTCGCCCCACTGATAAAGTCGCCCACCAGGCCGGGACGAGTCAGCTTGAGCGATAGATTTTCTTCCTCTTTTGGATACTGGCGGGTCATACCGGCGGCAATGGTGTTCAATTCAGCCTGCACCTGCGGCATGGCGATCCCGTCCTTGATGCGCACGATGGACCAGACACGGTCCTGAGCGCTCCGCGACTCAAGCCAGTCGTATCCGTCCAGCGACGCTTGGTTCGCCATGGGAACGAAAATGTCAGGCTGCAAAAATTTTTCAGTGCCATAGAAACCTTTCGGGGTAACGCCAACGATCGTGTAGGGGTGCTTATTAAGGCGGATGGTCTTTCCTACAATGGCGGGATCGGCGCCAAACTCACTCTTCCAGGCGGGCCAGGAAAGCACGGCAGCGTCTGAGGCTCCGGGGTGATCGTCATCGGCGCGCTGCAGCAGGCGCCCCAGGAACGGCTTGATAGCGACGGCCTCGAAGTATTGCCCGCTTACTTCAAATCCCCAGACCGGCCGGGTGACGCCGTTGACCTCCAGACCAAAATTGTCTACGGCCCAGGCCGCAACCGCGGAAAACGCCGTGCTTCCATCGCGCACATCGCGCACTTCCGGATAGGAAAAAATGGGATAAGTCTGGTCGACGTGCGCCAGTGTCATCACCCGGTCTGCATGAGGCACCTCGATGGGCCGCAGGATCAGCGCCTGCAGTACCCCAAAGACAATGACGTTGGCGGCGATGCCGAGCGCCAGGGTGAAAACAGCCGTGAGGGCAAAGCCGGGAGAACGGCGCATCTGACGAAGGGCGAATCGCAAGTCCTGCAGCAGGGTGGTCATGATCGGCCTTTGCGTGACGATATGGCTACATGGCCGGAAATGCAATTCGAGAACCAAAGTGTCGTGAATGCAACTCTATGAGAACGAAGCAGCTCGCGGGATCTCGCAGGGGTTTTAACGAAAGTGTGTGTCCGGTTTCACCGGTGGGTGTCCGTGAATGAACAGGGACGATAGCGGCCTGATGAAAATCCTCGGCCCTTGCCGCCAGCACGGCCGTGCTGCCAGGTGCGACGAACGCCGCTGTGATCACGGTAACCCGATTCATCACCGCCAGCGCCTCTGTCGGTTTGTGGATGAGCGGTCGGCAACTTCGGGAATGAAACAGCCGACAGTAGACGGATTCGCCTTGTGGTGCGACCTCAATTCGCGGCGGGACTGAGGATGGTAGAATGCGAGTGTTTCATTCCTCAGTGGTCCCCGTCGTCTAGCCTGGCCTAGGACATCGCCCTTTCACGGCGGTAACACGGGTTCAAATCCCGTCGGGGACGCCAACAAAATAAAACAGTTACGCGATCTGGCGTCTGCGGTCCATGTAACTGTATGTAACGTTAAGCCGGCGCCGGCGTTTCCGCTGGCATTTTTCGAGACAACATCTCCACCACTTTCGCTTGCGCCTTGCGCTTGGTCGCCGTGACTGCCTGCGTGTAAACATCCATCGTTACCTTGATCGACGAGTGGCGCAGCAGTTCCTGGACTACCTTGGGATCTTCTCCGTTATCGTGCAGAAGCGTCGAGTACGTGTGGCGGAAGGTGTGCCAGCTGATATCGCCGATGCCCAGCTCTTTTGCAACCGGCTGAATGAAGTGACGCATGATCGTTGATGGCCAGTAGGGCTGTTTGCCTCGTTTCGCCCCAGCACGGGACGAATCGCTGGCAAACACCCAATCTCCCGGTCGCTTGTACGGCGTGATGTTGTGCCACGCCAACAATTCTTTGATCAGGAAGTCATCGAGAGGCACCGCTTTCTTGGACGCCTCCGTTTTGACGTTTCCGGTGACCATCTCCACGACCGAGCGGGTGACGTCCATCTGCCTCTTGACGAAATCGATGTCGGACCATTTGAGACCGATCAATTCGCCCCGGCGCAGACCGCTCCCGCAATCCAGCAAAACCATGGTTCG
>JBOGLD010000104.1:0-3967 GCA_050745885.1 Terriglobales bacterium | reverse complement strand
ACAAGATCAACGATCTGCTGAAAGGGATCGTCGCCAATGGCGGATTGCGGCTGAAGTATCGCATCACCGTGGACCCGCCGCTGGCCGAACAGCGGGACTGGGAACGTCCCGAAATCCTGGTGGAATTCGTGGGCCCGGACTCTCCCCTGCTGCTGGAACGGGGCGGCGAACTCCTGCGCTCCATCGAATTCCTGGCACTCGAAATGCTCCGCCTGCCGGGCAACGAGCATGAAAAAGTCTGCTTCGATTGCATGAACCATCGTGGCATGCGCCTGGAAGAGCTGCGCCTGGCCGCTGGCGTGGCCGCCGAAAGAGTGCGCAAGACGAACATGCCTTACGAGTTTGCGCCCATGTCCTCACGCGAGCGTCGCATCGTCCACCTGGCCTTACGCGACCATGGCGACCTGCGCACCCAGAGCGAAGGCGAAGGCCTGCGCCGTTATGTGGTGGTGTATCCGGAGAACTACAAGCCTGCGGCGGCCAAGCCCCCGCGAAAAACCCTGCCCTGATGGCCTGATTCCGAGAAAAACATCGGCATATGTGGCGCGGGCGCCCTCGCCCGCGACAGCCCGAAGACTGTCCGAGACCTCCGAGCTTGGCAGACTCGCGGCGGACTGTATTCCAGCAAGCTGATGGTACGGGTAAAGCGCACCCGACACGGCCTTCCACGAAAAGGCTGCCGCACCTACAATCGCCCTGTGAACCTTGACGACACCATTGTCGCCATTGCCACTCCACCCGGTCGGGGCGGCATTGGTATAGTGCGTATCGCCGGCCTTAAGGCCCGGGCGATCTCGTTGCCGATGCTTCGACTTAAGCATGATCTGGTGCCCGGCCAAGCAGCGTTCGGTGAGCTGATCGAGCCGGAAAATTGTGGAGCAGGCGCCCTCGCCCGCTCGACGACAGAAGCCAAATCGGGCCTGGCGGGTTTGTTGACCGATAAAGCCGAGCGGGTGGGGGCGCCCGCTCCACACACTCGCACCCAAAGTCAGAGTCAGCGCATCGACGAAGTTGTCGTCACCTACTTCGCCAAACCTCACTCCTACACCACCGACGACATCGTCGAAATTTCCGCCCATGGTTCGCCGGTGGTTTTACGCCACATGGTGGAACTGGCTCTGGCCCGGGGCGCACGCCTGGCCGAGCCCGGCGAATTTACAATGCGCGCGTTTCTCAACGGGCGCATCGACCTTACCCAGGCCGAAGCGGTGCGCGATCTGATCGAATCGCAGACGCTCTATCAGGCCAAGGTGGCAGCCCAGCAGCTTGAAGGCGCGCTCTCCCGCCGCCTGCAGCCGATCAAACAGAAGCTGGTGGAGCTGATCGCCCTGCTCGAAGCCGGCATTGACTTCGCCGAGGACGACGTGTCGGTCCTCCCGCCGGAACAAATCCTCCAGTATCTGTCTGCGGTGCGAGCGCCCCTCGAACAACTGGCCGCGTCGTTCGCCTTTGGCAACCTGGTCCATGAGGGACTGACCCTCGCCATCGTGGGTCGGCCCAACGTGGGCAAATCAAGCCTGTTTAATCGGTTGGTGGAGAGTGACCGGGCGATCGTCACGGCCACGCCCGGAACTACCCGCGATCTGGTGACCGAAACAGTTGCGCTGGGCGGCATTCCAGTAAAGCTGGTAGATACGGCTGGTATTCGCAGTGCCCTGGATGAAGCGGAAGGCATCGGGATTCGCAAGTCCATGGAAGCGCTTGCGGATGCAGATCTGGTGCTGGTGGTGCTGGATTCCTCCGCGCCGGCCGGGGCGGAAGATCTCCAGTTGATTGAACTGGTCGCTCAGCGGACGGCAATGCTGGTGGAAAACAAATCAGATAAGGCCAGTTCGCAGTTTCGAGTTCCCGGTTCCCGGTTGCGGAGGGTTCGGGTATCGGCGCTTACCGCGGAAGGTATTCCCGAGCTGCGAGCCGAGATACTGCGCCATGTGGGGGGAGAATTCGAGGGAGGAGTTGAAACTGGTTTTCTTACCAACGCGCGTCATCAGGGACTGGTGCGCGATTCAGTGGCCAGGCTCGATGCGACTGTGTCCGCAGTGGGCAGCAAGGTCCCACACGAGATGGTCTTGCTCGATCTCTATAGCGCGCTGCGTCCGCTCGATGAGATGACCGGGGCCACTACTAACGATGACATCCTCAACCTGATCTTCAGCCGCTTCTGCATCGGAAAGTAGATTATTTCGAGAGAACCGCAAGAGCTTCCCTAAACAACGCATCGAACGGCCCAGTTCTGCCGTTCTGGAAGACAGCCGCAAGGGCCCTCTCTGCCGCTGCCCGCTGATATCCCAGATTGACCAGCGCGGAGAGGACGTCTTCTTCGACTGGGCTCGTGGCGGGCGCCGCGGCGATCTCTCCGGTTTTCTCGACCGTCACCTTGTCGCGAAGTTCCAGCACCATGCGCTCGGCGGTCTTCTTCCCGATCCCGGGAATTCTGGTCAGCCGTGCGATGTCGTTGCCCCGGATCGCATTCACCATCTCGTCAGCCGCCATGCCACTCAGAATGGTGATGGCGAGCTTGGGCCCGATGCCGCTTACCGTGATTAGTTTTTCAAACAGGGCTTTTTCGGCGGCACGCAGAAATCCGTAGAGCGCAATGACGTCTTCCCGCACGTGAGTGTGGATGTGCAGCGCCACCTCGCCGCCGATCCCGGGCAGATCGGAAAACGTGGGAACGCTGATGGTAACGTCATATCCGATGCCGCTGGTCTCGACGATGGCCTGGTTGGGATGCTTGGCCAGCAGCTTTCCGCGCAGATGAGCGATCATAGTGAATAGTCGCCGGTCGTCAGTCGTCGGCAGAATCCGGTTTTCTGAGAACTGACAACTGACAACTAGAATAAAGAACTCTGCTTTCGATTGGGAGTGATCCCGAAATGCTCGTACGCTAATTGGGTCGCCACACGGCCGCGCGGGGTGCGGTTCAGGAACCCGATCTGGATCAGGAAAGGTTCGTAGATTTCTTCAATCGCGTCCTGCTCCTCGGCCAGGGCCGCCGCCAGCGTGTTCACCCCCACCGGGCCGCCCTGATACTTCTCGATGATCGTAAGCAGCAGCTTGCGGTCCACTTCATCGAAGCCGTGACGATCGACTTCCAGCATCTGCAGCGCGGCTTGGGCGGTGGGCAGATCGATTTTTCCCGCTCCCCGCACCTGGGCATAATCGCGCACCCGGCGCAACAGACGATTGGCAATGCGCGGGGTCCCGCGGGAGCGGCGGGCAATTTCGAGCGCCCCGGCACGGTCGATCTCGACGCCCAGAATCTCTGCCGAACGTTCCACGATAATGCGCAAATCTTCGTGAGTATAAAACTCCAGCCGCAGAACGATTCCGAAGCGCGACCGCAGGGGCGACGAAAGCAGACCGGCGCGGGTGGTCGCACCAATAAAGGTGAACGGTTTCACATCCATGGTATGGGTGCGTGCCGACGGCCCCTGGCCGATCATGATGTCCAGCTTGTAGTCTTCGAGCGCTGAGTACAGGAGCTCCTCGAGCGCCGGCTGCAGGCGGTGTACTTCGTCGATGAACAAGACTTGTTTATCGCGGAGATTGGTCAGAATTGCGGTCAGGTCGCCCTTGATTTGCAGCGTCGGTCCGGATGTCTGCTGGAAGGGCACGGCCAGTTCGTTGGCGATGATGGTGGCGAGAGTGGTTTTGCCCAGCCCGGGCGGACCGTAGAGCAGGACGTGATCCAGCGCTTCGCCCCGAGAACGCGCCGCCTCGATCGCCACGGCCAGGTTTTCTTTGACTTTGGCCTGACCGATGAACTCTGCCAGCCTCTGCGGTCGCAGCTTCAGCTCAAATGACGAATCATCTTCGACCGGCGCGGCGGACACGATCCGTTGCTTGAGGTCGGGAATGTTTTTGGCAGTAGCCACTGACTGGATGGTAAGGCGAAAAGGGAAATTGGGCAATCGGCAAGAGGGATGTAGGCGCGAGCGTCCCGCTCGTGCGGGGATCGTAGCGC
>JBOGLD010000103.1:0-15274 GCA_050745885.1 Terriglobales bacterium | reverse complement strand
AGATGAGTCAGTCTGTTGGCCAGGCCGAGGGGAGCCTACTCGTGGTCTCCCAGTTCACGCTCTATGGAGATGTGCGGCGCGGTAAGCGTCCATCGTTCGATGCCGCGGCTCCGCCCGAAAAAGCCCGCGCGCTTTACGAATATTTTGTGGAACGGGTCCGCGCCGCCGGACTGCGCTGCGAAACTGGCAAGTTTCAGGAGACGATGAGCGTGGAACTCGTGAACCAGGGCCCGGTGACTATCCTGCTGGATTCATCGAAAGCTTTCTAGAGAGAGCGTCGGTGCTGGCGGCCCTGGGTCGTCCGCCGGCCAGAATTTCCAGTACGTCATTCCAGTCGTTCGCCCGTAAGTCTGCCGCCTCAGCCGCGTTGTGCGGGGCGGTAAACAGAATTCCGGTGCCCCGGAACCCTTGGAAATGCCGCGAGCGGTCATCAACCAGAACATCGGCGTCGATGATGTTCTTGTCTCCGCAAAACACAATCCGGCTGGGCGGAATAAACGGGAAGTTCCTGTCCAGCCATTGGAACTTGTCCGCGAACGAAGTAGGAACTTCCATGGCCGCACTGGTGATGAAGATGTCATGGTGTCGCGACAGTTCCAGGAGCGCCTCCCGGCTGCCGGCAATGACATCAAGGTCAGCAAAAAATCCATCGCCGTAAGGGATCGCATTGAACTCGTCACGGCGCTCTCGCGGGATCAGCGCGCTCAGCCCGTCCTGGATCACCATCTCTTTGGTCAGGTGGGCGCCTGCCAGCTGGTTGTACTGGCTGAGGTGCTTGCTGAAAGAGTCGGCGATGACTTCATCCATATCAACCGCGATCCGCAATCGGCGCGATCCCGCGTTCAGCTTTTTCGCCGGCGGATTCGCCTTCAGCGCAATCGACAGCAGGACCAGCACTGCGGACAGCGCATTCGCCCACACCACAGCCGCCGCGTGAACTCGAATGCCATAGACCAGCCAAAGCATTACTCCCGTCAGGTAAAGAAACAGCATGGGGTAGGACAGGTCATCGCCGCCTTGCTTCCGTAGTTTGACGATCTGCGGGACAAACGCCACCGTGGTGCAGAACGCAGCCACGATTCCTACATAGCCTGTTATCGACATGCTTGTGCCTCTGCTCTCCATAATAGTAAATGGCCGCAAGGGTCGATTCGTCCAATGAAATGTTTGGAAGCCTGTGATAACGTCCGTTTATGACACTCGAAACGCAGGAATTGGCCTCTCTTGCCGTGCTCGCCGAACAGCTGCACTTCGGAAAGGCAGCGGCGCGTCTCCATATTTCCCAACCCGCCCTGAGCAAGCGTATCCGGAGTCTGGAGTACAAGGTCGGTGGGCCGCTGCTTGTGCGCAATCGGCGCGGGGTGGCGCTGACCCCGGCGGGCGCTTTGTTCTACAAGGAGTCGCGCAGAATTATCCGCGATATCGAGGTGGCTTTCGAGGCCGTGCGCGGAGCCACCAGCGGCGAACGGGGCAAGCTGCGCCTGGGCGTGGGCATGTCCACGGTGCACAGCCTGGTGCCTCGCGCCCTGCTCAAATTCCGCGAAAGTTCTCCCGGGGTTGAGATCGAGATTGCGGACATGTCCACGCCCAGCCAGGTCGAAGCCCTGATCGCCGGCCGTCTGGATGTCGGTTTCGTGCGCCTGCCGGTGAAGCATCCGCTGGTGTCGGTGCGCAAGGTATTGACGGAGCGCCTGACCATAGCAACTTCGGAAAAATTCGCGGGGCCGGTGACTATGAAAGGCATTCAGGAGCAGCCTTTCATTCTGATCGATCGCGGAGTCTCCGCCACCTATCACGATCATTGCATCAGCCTGTGTGACCGCTCCGGATTCACGCCGAGAATCGTCTACGAGCCGAACGACATGTTCACCATTCTCAACCTGGTCAGCGCCGGTATTGGTGTATCGCTTGTGCCCAGGGCGGCGCGCGCGATGCACGTCAGCGGAGTGAAGTTCGCGCCCGTACACAGCAGCTATGCGGAATGGGACATTGGAATGGCATGGAACAGGAAATTGGAATCCGAAATTATCCGGAAGTTCGCCGCTGCGTCAGCCTGAGGGGCCACGGTCCGTCGTTGGTTCGGGTGAAACCTAGCTTGCCAGGTCGGCAATCCGCACCGCGTCCGCACAGGCGCGCACATCGTGGGTGCGGACGATGTGGGCGCCCTTCAGGATGGCCACGGTTTCCGCCGCCAAAGTCCCGAAAAGCCGGTCCGCCACCGGGGCATCGGTTCCGTTGCGAGCCAGGGCGCGGCCAATGAAGGACTTTCGCGACACCCCAACCAGCACCGGAAAGCGAAGCTGATGAAACTCCTCGAATCGCCGTAACAGGGGATAGTTCTCTTCGCGATTCTTGCCGAAACCGAAACCGGGATCGATTACCATGCGCTCCCGTTTCATGCCCGCAATCACCGCGGCTTCACAGCGTTCCCGCAGTTCGCGTTTGACCACCGTCACCACGTCCGATAGAGGCGGCAATTCTTTCCATTCCTGGGGACGCCCGCGCATGTGCATGAGCACGGCCCCGCACTTCAGTTCCGCCAGGGTCTTTCTCATTTGCGGGTCCCAAAGAAAGCCGCTGACGTCGTTAACGATTTCCGCCCCGGCTTTGAGGGCGGCGCGGGCCACTCCGGCCTTGTAAGTGTCAACCGAGATCATCGCCTGAGGATTCGTTTGCTTCACGCCCGAAATTACCGGGATGACCCGCTCCAGCTCTTCCTTCTCGGTCACGGCTCCGGCATCGGTCGCAGACGCCACCTGTGCGCCCGGGCGCGTGGACTCTCCGCCCACGTCGATGATGTCGGCGCCGTCTTGCAGCAGTTTGAGCGCATACTCCACGGCGCGATCGCGATCGAACGCTACGCCGCCGTCGGAGAACGAGTCCGGGGTGACGTTCACCACGCCCATGATCAACGTTCGTTTTCCCAACTGCACCGCGCGGGAGCCAATGTGCCACTCGAAGACGGGACGCATGGCAGCGATTCTAAACCCGGGAGGAAATGTGTGTGTGGGGTGTGTCTGACTTTGATTTTCGGTCTTGATCTTGACATCGACAGTGCAGCCGGAAGGCCGGGCCAGCCAAGAACAGATTTTCCTCATCGAAGCTCAACTTCAACCGCCGCGGGCGAGGGCCACGCCCCAGACATACGGCTAAAACAGCGCAATCTGCGGTGCTACAATCAGCTTGCGATGCGCCGTGCGCGCCTTTTCCCGCAGCTTGCTGTGTGTCTGTTGCTGTGTGCACAACTGCATGCCGCCTCGCATAAGTCGCTGGACAAACGCATTGCCGCAATTCTCGAACCTGCCGATCTGGGGCGTGGATTCTGGGGCATCGAAGTAGTTTCGCTTTCCACCGGCAAGGTGCTCTACGCCCGCGACGCGGACAAGCTGTTCACCCCCGCCTCCAACACTAAGCTGTTCACCACCGCGGCAGCCTTGGCGCTGATTGGGCCGGACTACACCTTTCACACCACGGTCGAAACCGACGGTACCCTCGACACCCACGGCCGTCTCACCGGAGACCTGGTGCTGGTGGGGCGTGGCGATCCCAATCTGTCCGGCCGCGAGCTGCCCTATGCCTTGCATACCCAGCGCAACGACCACCCCATTCGCGTGCTCGAGCAACTGGCCGATACGCTGGTGCAAAAAGGTGTGAAGTATGTGGACGGCGACATCATCGCCGACGACTCCTATTTCGCCTTCGAGCGTTACGGCGAAGGCTGGAGCCAGGATGACCTGGTTTGGGCGGACGGCGCTCCGGTTTCTGCGCTCACCATCAACGACAATGTGATCTTCGTAAACATCTTGCCCGCCGACCGGGCCGGCGACCGGGCGTTCGTCAGCATTACGCCTTTTGCCGGTTATTATCGAATCGACAATCGCATAATGACCACGCCCGCGGGCACGGGCCGCAAGATCTTTATCAATCGCGAACCGGGCGCCACCACGCTGACCCTTTGGGGCAACATGCCTCTGGGCGACGCCGGCGCCAATGAGGCGCTGGCCATTGAGGATCCGGCGCAGTTCGCGGCGGAACTGTTTCGCCAGTTGCTGGAAGTGCGCGGAATCGCGGTCTACGGCAAGCTCAAGACGCGGCACACGGAGCTGTCTAGCCTGTCTACTTTCACGGTCACGGCCTCCGCCGCCGCGCGCGGTGGCGACGAGCCCTCACGTGCCTTTCAGAACCGGCCGCTGGTGCTGGCCAGCTATCAGTCCAAACCGCTGATTGAGGATGTGCGGGTCATCAACAAGGTCAGCCAGAATCTGCATGCGGAGATTTTGCTGCGCCTGCTGGGCCGGGAAAAGGGCACCGCCGGCACGGTAGAGGGCGGACTCGAAGTGCTGCGGGGATTCCTGAACCAGGCCGGGCTCACCGCCGATGAGTACGCGTTTTACGACGGTTCCGGGCTTTCGCGACAGAACCTGGTGACCCCGCACGCCGTAGTCCAGTTGCTGCGCTACGCCGATTCCCAGCCCTGGGGGGCCAGCTTCCGCGATACCTTGCCCTTGTCCGGCACCGACGGTTCGCTCTCCAATCGTTTCAAGAGCGCCGATGCCCAGGGACGCGTGCATGCGAAGACGGGCTCGCTGGGCGGGGTCAAGACACTGTCCGGTTATGCCACCACCAATCGCGGCGAAGGGATTGCGTTTTCCATCTTGTCGAACAATTCCAACCTGCCCGACAAGCGCATTGACGACACCATCGACAACATCGTCGATCAAATTCTGGACGACGGCAAACCCAAGAAATGAGTTGCTGGCGGTACCGCTAGCCTGAGCATCTACCGCGGCATGCGCTTGGCCTGGCGATGACGCAGCCCCCGCACTGCGCCGGGGCCGGTGCCCGTGGGGGGCTTGCGCATCCCGTCCAGCAGGTCTTTCAAGACCACGGCATTATTGCGCCGCTCATTTTTAGAGGCGAACAGGAGCGTGAGGTTCCTTTTCCGATCGGCCAAGCGGTAAAGTTTATCGAGAGCCTCGGCTGCTTCGGGCAGCACCAGTTCCTTCAGATAGCGCTTGCGGAATGTCAGCCAGCTTTCGGGATGGGCGTGGAACCAGCGGCGCAATTCGTCCGAGGGCGCAAGGTCCCGCAACCAGGCGTGCAACGCGGCCCGGCCCTTGCTGAGCCCGCGCGGCCATAGCCGATCCACCAGAACACGATAGCCATCGCCACGGACGGGTTTCTCGTAGACTCGTTTGACGGTGACGCGTTTGACGGCGGCGGGCATGAAAGAGTGCTTTAATATTGTACTTCCGCGCTACGCGTTATAGAGCCGAGTTGTCGATTTCTATTTCGAGGGAAGAATGAAGTTATTTCGCTCCGCTTTCAACCGCCGCTTGGCTTTCAGAAATAACCCGTGGTTAATCCTCGCGGTCGGGGCGGTGGTCCTGATGATGTGCAGTGGCTGCGATGTGCAGCGGCGCAAAAGCGATGCCGAACTGGGACTGAATCCGCAACAGGCCGCCGGACGGCGGATCTACGACCAATACTGCGATCGCTGCCACGAGCCTTACTCGTCCCGTGACAAGAAGGCGCGCAGCCTGCGCGGAGTTTTCAAGAAGCAGTTCCTGTCCGAAAGCGGAATGCCGGCGAATGATGAGCGCGTAGGCGAGATCATCGTGACCGGCCGCAACATGATGCCGGCCTTTGGCCAGACATTGTCGCAACCGCAGGTCCAGGATTTACTGGCATACTTACATACCCTCTGACTTGGCAGCACTATGGTGGAATGGGAATGTGGCGGGGCGGGCGCGGACGCCCGTCCTCCATCTCGCCCGGATTGACTTCATCACCGCGAGCGAGTAGATTTTCCAAACCATATTCGCTTTGCTCTTTCACAACTTCTTTGGTTCGCGCACCCTCGTCGCACCCGACGAGGAGGGAAGCGGGTGAGAATCCCGCGCTGCCGCGCAACTGTAAGCGAGGAAATCGCAGCCGGTCACTGGGGAAGCCCGGGAAGGCCGGTTGTATTCGGTGGACATCGATAAAACTGTCCTTACTCGCAAGCCAGGAGACCGGCGTGAACCGTACCCACCAACCCCTTTCGCGTGACAAAGGAGGAGTGCATGCGGTTCTTCAGGATTGTCGTTTCTGTTTTAGCCTTGCTGGCAGCAGCGTCGGCTGCCGATTTCAAGATAAAAATAAAAGTGATCGATCCCCAATCGGCTGCAGTCGCCGGAGCGCAAGTTGAGTTGTTTCTTGCAGGCTCTTCGGCTCCAGCCGCCATGCAGACTACTTCGGCCGAGGGCGTGGCTGCGTTTCGAGGCACAGCGGCCGCATCCTACCGTGTGCGCATACTGGCCGCGGGGTTCGCGGTCGAGACCACCAATATCTCCGCGTCCAATTCCGAAGAAATCACGGTCGGCCTCCGACTGGCCCCGGCGACTGAAACGGTTACCGTAAGCGCCACCCGCACCCTGGTTCCCAGCAGCGCGAGCGGGGCAGACGTTGAAGTCCTGACCGCGGGGCAACTGGAAGTCATGCGGCCGGTGGCGGCCGATGATGCCCTGCATTTTCTCCCCGGCGCAGTGGTGAGCACGGCGGGGCAGCGCGGCGGGCTGTCCTCTTTGTTTGTGCGCGGCGGCGAGTCTACCTACAACAAAGTGATCGTGGACGGCGTTCCGGCCAACGATCCCGGCGGAATCTTTGACTTCGGCGTGCTGCCACTGGCCGGAGCCGATCGCCTGGAGTTCGTGCGCGGCTCTCAGAGTACGCTCTACGGGTCCGACGCCATGACCAGCGTGGTACAGGTTTTTACCCGCACCGGAAGCACGCCGGTGCCTGAACTGCGTTTCGGCGCGGACGGCGGAAACCTGGGGACGGCGAATGGATACGCAGCCCTCGCCGGCGCCAATGGCCGCTTCGACTATGACCTGTTCGGCGACCAGTTCAATACCATGGGTCAAGGTCCGAACGACGATTACTCCAACTCGCTGCAGGGCGGGAACGTCGGCGTGAAGTTGACTGACTGGGCGGCGCTCCGCCTGCGTGCTCGCCACTCCAACAGCGCCACGGGAGTGCAAAGCTACTGGAATTTCAATGGCGACCCCATTTTGCCTCCCGACTTCGACCAGCGCGCGTGGCAGAACAATCTGCTGGCCAGCGCAGAGCTGACGATTGCCGGACCTTCGCGCTGGCAGCATCGCTTCACCGGGTTCGAATACGCGCTGCACCGCACCAACCTCCAGCCCGTCAATCAGCCGGGCCGGGTGGACCCTTTCGGCGACCAGATCGATACGCCTTTCCACGCCGTTACCAACATCAACCGCGCCGGCTTCGACTATCAGGGCGACTACATGGAGCGGAGCTGGGCCCAGACCACGGTGGGATATGAATTCGAAGACGAGAACGGGACCACCGGCACCCTTCCCGACTCTCTGAGTCACGGCGTGCGCCTGAACCATGCCGTTTACGGGCAGCAGCTTCTCACTCTGGGGCGGCTGTCCATCGTGGCCGGGGCCCGCTTCGTGCACAACCAGAGTTTCGGGAATAAGGTTGTGCCGCGGGTTGCGTTAGGGTTTACGGCGCTGCGCGGCGGGAATTTCTTTTCCGGCACACGCTTCCGCTTCAGCTACGCCACCGGCATCAAGGAGCCCAGCTTCGCCCAGTCATTCGGGAACGGTGGAGGCTTTCCAGTTATCCCTAATCCCGATCTCAAGCCGGAGCAGGCGCGCTCGTTCGAGGCCGGTGTGGAGCAGAAGTTTTCCCGGAACTATTCGTTGACCGCCACTTACTTCAATGGCTTGTTTCGCGACAAGATCGACTTCAACTTCCTGACCGGGACAGCCTGTCCGCCAACCATTGCGTTCTGCGGCCAATATGTCAACGTGAACGAGGCATTGGCCCATGGGGCGGAAGTGGAGTTTCACGGAAGGCCGCTGGCGAAACTGTCGCTCGACGGCGCCTACACCTACACTTCGACCCAGATTCTGGAACAGCCCTTCGCTTTCGATCCCTTGCTTGAGCCTGGCCAGCCCTTGATCCGGCGTCCCAAGCATTCGGGAAGTCTGTTGCTGACTTACCTGAGCAGTCGGTGGGGAGCCAATCTGGGCGGAAGTTTCATTGGCAGACGCCCCGATTCCGACTTCCTGGGGTACGGCATCAACCACGCCGCCGGCTACGCTCGCGTGGACCTCGGTGGATGGTATGCGATCACTTCCCGGATCACAGTCTACGTGAATCTTGAGAATGCCCTCGACAAGGCCTATCAGGAAGTCGTCGGGTATCCCGCGCTGGGAGCCAATGTCCGCGCCGGAATGCGATTCAGAATCGGCGGAGACTAGTAGTTCGCTGGTGTGGGGCGGGCGCCCTCGCCCGCCGCCTTTTAAGAGGGAAATCAGGAATGGGTTGACGGACGAACGCCCGAAATGGATTCAGATTTCTTTTAGCTGCAAGCGGTCACGCGGGCGAGGGCGCCCGCGCCACACGGTCTGAACTTACCGATGACGCACGCGACGGGAAGCCCGGGCCACGGGCTGGGAGCGATCATCGGCTTCGTCCGCACACGGGACGGCCAGGGGCAGCGGAGCGGCGGATATCGATCCCTGATACTTGCTTCGCGCCGCCATCAACTTTCCCAATTCCTCGCTGCCCAGAGGTTGTTGCCGTCCGAGCAGATGTGTGACCAATGCAATCTGGGCAAAATGTTCGACCGTTTCCATCTTCATGTAGGCATGATGCAGGTCGGCGCCATATGCCACCACGCCGTGGTTCGACATCAGGAGGGCGTCGTACTGCGGCACCAGGGGTTCGAGCGCGGCTGTCAGTTCGGGAGTTCCCGGCGTTCCGTATTTTGCCAGCGGGATGGAACCGAGTCCGATCACAACCTCGCACACCAGCGGCTGGTTAAGGGGCATGCCGGCGGCGGCGAAGCCGGTGGCGGTGGGCGGATGGGCGTGCACTACGCCTTGGACGTCCGGCCGCAGCCGGTAAATCAGCAGGTGCATGGCGATTTCGCTCGAAACATCGCGACGTCCTTCCAAACGGCGGCCGTTCAGGTCCACGATTACCAGGTCCGACGGCTTCATCATGCTCTTGCACATGGAAGTCGGCGTGGCCAGAATACGGCGCTCGTCGAGGCGCACCGAAAGATTGCCATCCATGGCCGCCACGTAGCCACGCTCGTGCAGCGCCCTGCCAAAGAGGACAATTTCGCGCCGACATTGACGTTCGCTGGGCATCGTTTAGGGAAGGTAGACTGCAAGCCCCGGCTGTTTCCGCGTATGGTAACCCAAGCAGTTAGTGGTTACAACGCCATTTACACACTTTTACTTTTCTGTATTCGCCCGCCCCGGGCGGCTCTCCCGCGCCGTGCAGGAAGAATCCTATAATCGACCAGCGTGCTGGTTTCCGATTTCAATTATTTGCTTCCCGAAGAGCTCATTGCGCAGGCGCCGCTCTCTGATCGGGCCGCTTCGCGGATGCTGCATCTGAATCGCGGCTCGGGTCAGTTGCACGACTCCTGGTTTCGGAACTTTCCTGATCTGCTGAGATCCGATGATTTGCTGGTTTTCAATAACACTCGCGTCTTTCCCGCGCGCCTCTATGGCAGAAGGAGCGGCGTAAAGGCGCAGCCAATCAGCGCGGCGAACCCAGCCTCGCGGGAGTTTCTGCGCGGCCGGATCGAAGTTCTCCTGACCCGCCAACTCTCGGATCAACCCAATGAGTGGGCCTGCCTGGTGCGTCCCGGGCGAAAGATCGGAGTCGGAGAGCGTTTGTTCTTCGGAGCGCAGGACGAACTGCAGGCGGAAGTCACGGCCCGAGGCAGCTTCGGGGAGCGTCGCATCCGCTTCTCTGCCACGCCAGATTTCTTTGCCGCGATCGAGCGCATCGGCCACGTGCCCCTCCCACCTTATATTGGCCGCCCCGATGACATGGCCGATCGGGAGCGCTACCAGACCGTCTATGCACGCGAAAATGGTTCCGTCGCTGCGCCCACCGCAGGTCTGCACTTTACGGCGGAAATTCTGGCCCGCATAAAGGACCGGGGAATTGAAAGTGTGGAAATTACGCTGCACGTGGGGCTGGGGACATTCCAGCCGGTGCGCGAGGAGCGAGTGGAAGATCACCAACTGCATCGCGAGTCCTATTCCATCTCCTCCGCAGCGGCGTCGGCCATCAACCACGCCCTGGATACCGGGCGGCGAGTCGTGGCCGTGGGCACCACCACCGTGCGCACGCTGGAATATGCTGCGGCGGAATCGGGCCGGGTGGCGGCGGGGGGTGGAGATGCCGACATCTTTATCTATCCCGGTTTTGAATTCCGGGTAGTGAGCGCGCTGCTCACCAACTTCCACCTGCCGAAATCGACATTGCTGATGCTGGTGTGCGCGTTGGGAGAACGAGAGCGAGTGCTCGGCGCCTATCGTCATGCGGTAGAGGAGCGCTACAGGTTCTATTCGTACGGCGACTGCATGTTCCTGGAGAGCCACGGGCCGGGATCAGCGATATACTGAAGCCTGCAGGGAGTGCGCCATGGGAACACAAGCCCTATCCAAGCCGGTTCCGATCCAGGATTTTGTGGCCGAGCTGAGGAAATTTCCCGAGCCGGCTTTTACCCGGATCGACCAAATCATCCAGTTTCTCGAGAGCAAGCCGGTTGCATCCGACACTTTAACGCCTTATCTGACGTGGGACCGCCAACACTACACGCGCAATCTGATTGACAAGACGCCGCTCTACGAACTGGTAGCCATCTGCTGGGAGATCGGCCAGGCGAGTTCGATCCATAACCATCGCGAACAGAATTGCTGGATGGCAGTCCCCATTGGACGGCTGCGGGTGGAGAACTACCGTACGA
Source organism: Terriglobales bacterium (assembly GCA_050745885.1). Lineage (GTDB taxonomy): Bacteria > Acidobacteriota > Terriglobia > Terriglobales > Acidobacteriaceae > JAIQFF01. Next base: position 4,476 of record JBOGLD010000103.1, on the reverse strand, counting down.
TTTCGCAGGATCTGGCGGCTGGCACGTGTGAGCTCGAGACCACCGACACCCTGGAAATGAATCCGCGCCAGCCCTGCGCCGTGGATCCGCAAGAGCCCGTGCACCGGGTCTACAATCCTCGCGAGTTCAACCGGCGCGCCGTAAGCCTGCACGTATACTCGCGTCCCTTTGACACTTGCGTGGTCTATTCGAAAGAGCAGCGCACCTGTGGCGTGATCAAACTGCACTATCAAACCGAGTACGGAAAGCCGGCCAAGACCACCGCCAACTGAGAACCGGGAACTGCGATCTGACGACTGTTGTCCTGCTAGACTTAGCTGTTGCCTCCGCGAAGAAAATCCTCGACCGCGCAGTCTGAGGGTACAGTCGTGCCCCAGCCCTCTCGCGCTTCCAAGCCACAGCTGACCGCAAGCGATGGGCACCGCATTTTCCTCATGGATGCGATGTCCTTCATCTTCCGTGCCTATCACGCCATGGCACGGCAGCGCGGCATGACCACCAAGACCGGGTTACCCACCGCGGCCACCTATGTTTTCGTCAACATGCTGCGCAAATTGCGCGAGGACTTCTCGCCCGAATATCTGGCTGCAGTGTTTGACGTGGCTGCGCCCACCTTCCGGGACACCGAAGCGGAAGCCGTCACCAAGGTGCGCAAATTCGATCTGAAAACCCAGACCTTTCAGGAAGTCGCATACCACGGTTACAAGGCCAATCGCAGCGAGATGCCGGAGGAACTGGTGCAGCAGGTGCCCTACATCCGGCGCGCTCTCGAAGCTTACCGCATTCCTATTCTCGAGCTTGCCGGCTACGAAGCCGACGACGTGATTGGTACCCTGGCCCGCAAAGCGGCGGCGCAAGCGTATCTGGTCTATGTGGTTTCGAACGACAAGGACATGCTGCAACTGGTCAACAACCGGGTGCTGGTGCTGAATCCGCCCAAAGACAATCTGATTTGTGACGCACAGAAGGTTGAAGAGATCCTCGGCGTGCCGCCCGAACGGGTGGTGGACGTAATGGCCCTGCGCGGCGATTCCGTCGATAACATCCCCGGCGCGCCGGGCATCGGTGACAAGGGTTCCGTCGACCTGATCAAGCGCTTTGGCACGGTGGAGCAGGCACTCGACCGGGCCGCCGAGGTGGAAAAGAAATCCTACCGCGAATCGCTCCAGAACAATCGCGACAACGTCCTGTTCAGCAAGCGTATGGTGACCATCGACTGCGACGTCCCTGTCGATCTGGACTTGAATGCGATGCGGGCCGGAGCGCCCGATCTCGAAGCCCTGCGGGCGCTGTTCACCGAACTGGAGTTCACTTCCCTGCTGAAAGAGTTGCTGCCGGTGGTGGAGGTGACCGAAGCGCACTACAGCGAAGCCAGGTCCGAGGCGGACGTCGAGGCAGTGCTGAAGAAAGTTTCCCCCGCCAATGTGCTGGCGGTAGCGGTCGAGGCCGAGTCCAGCATCCTCGAGGACGAGGACGAAACGGAAGTCGACGAGCCGCAGGGGAGCATGCTGCCGCTCACCCTGGCGCCGGACGAAGCTGCGCCGGCAAAAAACCTCGCCATTTCTGCCGCGGCCGGCACGGCGGTGGCGGTTTCGCTGCAGGGAGAGCCGGGCTCGCGATTACGCTCCGCGCTGGAAAACGAATCCGTACCCAAAGCGATCCATGATTACAAGGCCGCCATTCACGCGCTGGAGCCGCAAGGCATCACATTACGCGGCGTGCGTCATGATCCCATGCTGTTTTCCTATTTGCTCGATCCGACGTATTCCTCTCACCGACTGGCTGAGGTGGCGCTGCGCCGTTTCAACCTCAAGCTGGGCGGCACGCTGGCGGAATCGGCGGACGTTACGGGACGATTCGCCGCTGCTCTGCGCCGTGAGATAGAAAACTCGGGGCTGCTGAAGCTCTATGAAGAAATCGATCTGCCGCTGGTGCCGGTGCTGGCCCGCATGGAGCAGGCCGGGGTCAAGATCGACCGCGAAGTCCTGCAAGCGATGTCATCGCGACTCGAGCGTGAGGTCGAGGCCAAGGCCGGCGAAATCTACGAGCAGGCAGGATCGCAGTTCAACATCAATTCTCCGAAGCAGCTGGGCGATATGCTCTTCAACCAGATGAATTTGCCCAAGCCAGTGAAGTACGGCAAGGGCAAGACCATTTCCACCGCAGTCGATGTGCTGGAACAACTGGCCCTGACCCACGATATTGCGCGGCGCGTGCTCGAATACCGCCAACTCTCGAAGCTCAAATCAACCTACGTCGACGCCCTGCCCGCGCTGCTGAACCCGGCCACGGGCCGGTTGCACACCACCTTCGGACAGACGGGGACGGCGACGGGAAGGCTGTCGTCAACCAATCCCAATCTGCAGAATATTCCCATCCGCACCGAGCTGGGCCGCGAGATTCGCGCTGCATTCACGGTGGAGCCGGGGCACGTGCTGCTGGCAGCGGACTATTCCCAGATCGAGCTTCGCCTGCTGGCTCACTTCTCGAAAGATCCGCTCCTGATGGAAGCCTACCGTCGCGGCGATGACGTCCACACCTTGACCGCTTCGCAAGTCTTTGGCGTGCCGCCGCTCATGGTCACTCCCGATCACCGCCGACAGGCCAAGGTGGTGAACTTCGGGATCGTCTACGGTCTCTCGGCATTCGGCTTGTCACAAACGCTTGGCATTGAGCCTCGGGAAGCGAAACAGTTCATCGATGCATATTTTGAGAAGTACAAAGGTGTGCGCGAGTTCATCGATAAGACGCTGGAAGAAGCCCGGCGCGAACAGAAAGTAAGAACGCTGTTCGGGCGGGTACGGCCGATCCCTGACATCAACAGCAAAAACATGAACCAGCGGGGATTCGCGGAACGCACCGCGGTGAACACGCCGTTGCAGGGCACGGCTGCGGACTTGATCAAGATTGCGATGATCCGCATCGATGCGGCTCTCCGGGAACGCGGATTGAAGTCACGTATGACGCTGCAGGTGCACGATGAGCTGGTGTTCGAAGTCCCAGAGAAAGAAGTTGACACGATGCGTAGCCTGGTGCGGGAGCAGATGGAGAATGTTCATCCCCTGACCGTGCCCTTGCTGGTCGAGGTAGGTGTAGGACAGAACTGGCGGGACTTAGAGTAGGAAGCAAATGTAAGTGGCACGATCGCACCCTCTCCAACCTTGTCATCTTGAGCGGAGGGAGCGGGCTCGCGCGCACGCGCGAGCCCGTTCCCGAAGTCGAAAGACCTGCTGTTGGCCTGCGCCAGGGTTGGCGCGGGGAGAAAGCAGGTCCCTCGACTCCGCGGGATCGTTCGCAAGCGAACGATCCTGCTGCGCTCGGGATGACAGAGATGACCTGGGCGGCTCACTGTCTACGTCCCTAGCGCGCTCTTGATCGCCCCTGCGATGTTCTGCGCCAGAGTCTTCATTTTCTCTTCCGACTCCGCTTCGATCATCACGCGTGCCAGCGCTTCCGTCCCCGAATAGCGCACCACCACCCGCCCGTTTCCGTTCAGATCGCTCTCGGCGGCGTCGATCGCTTTCTGAATTTCCGGCACTTTGGCAAACGGCACCTTCTCCCGTACCCGCACGTTCTGGATGGTCTGCGGGAACACTTTCAGATCGCTCACCAGTTCTGCCAGCGGTTTTCCCGTGCGCGCCAGCGTTTCCATGACCCGCAACGCGGTGAGCAAGCCGTCCCCGGTAGTGGCTTCGCCATCGCGGAAAATAATATGGCCCGATTGCTCTCCTCCCAGCACCGCCCCAGCTTTCTGCATCTGCTCCAGCACGTACTTGTCGCCGACATTGGCCCGCAGAAGGTGGATGCCGGAATTGCGCAGCGAGATTTCCAGGCCCATATTCGACATGGTGGTCGCCACCACGGTGTTCTTGGGTAGCGTTCCCCGCGCCTTCATCTCCCGTGCCGAAAGCAGCAGCACGGCGTCGCCATTCACCACCCGGCCGTTCGCGTCGCAGAACAGCGCGCGGTCGGCGTCGCCGTCAAAAGTCACGCCCAGGTCGAATTGTCCCGGCTGCCGCGCCACCGCCGCAGCCAAAACGTCCGGATGCAGGGCGCCGCAGCTTTCGTTGATATTCTTACCGTCCGGCGAGGCGCTGAGGAACTTCGCCTGAATCCCGCATGCCCGGAACAGGTCCGGGGCTTCTGCCGCAGCCGCGCCATTCGCGCAATCCACCAGGACCCGCAAGCGGCGCAAATCCGTGCTCACACTGGTTGCCAGCCAATCGATGTACGCCCGGCGCAGATCAGCTTTGCCGGGCAGGCTGGGCACTAGTCCGGGGGATGAGTCCACATGCGCCAGCGGATTTTGCAACAGGGCAAAAATCTCCTGTTCGATTGCCACTTCGTGCGCGTCCGGCAGCTTGTAGCCATCGCCCGAAAAAACCTTGATGCCGTTGTCCGTCCATGGATTATGCGAGGCTGAAATCACCACCCCGGCGGCGTACTTGCGGGAACGCGCCAGGTAGGCGACACCCG
>JBOGLD010000102.1:0-5919 GCA_050745885.1 Terriglobales bacterium | reverse complement strand
GTGATGCCACGCTGTTCCAGCGTGCGGACATGGTGGAAGCCGGGTGGTGTGTGGTCAGTCCCGTACTGGACGTCTGGAAAGCGCTGCCGCCGCGCAATTTTCCCAACTACGCGGCCGGCACCTGGGGCCCCAAAGAGGCCGAAGATCTGTTGGAACGTGACGGCCGCCACTGGAGGAATTTCGAGAAATGATTCTGGCAGGCGACATTGGAGGTACCAACTCCCGGCTGGCATTCTTCGATGCGGTGGATGGCCGCTTCAGCCTGGTTTCCGGTTCCGTCTTTCCCAGCCGCGACTACTCCGGCTTGGACGAAATCGTGGCCAAGTTCGTGGATACGGCGAACCTGCATCCCGACACCGCCTGCTTTGGCATTGCCGGCCCTGTGCGCAACGGGCGGGTGGAGGCTTCCAATCTTCCCTGGATCATTGAATCCAAACGTCTGGCGGATGAGCTCAAGATCAAGAAAGCTCTTTTGATCAATGATCTTGAAGCCAACGCCTGGGGCATTCCAGCGCTCGAGGCCAAGGATGTAGTCACGCTCAACCAGGTGAAGGGACAGCCGGTGGGCAATCAAGCGGTGATTGCCGCCGGAACCGGATTAGGGGAGGCCGGGATGTATTGGGACGGCACCAGGCATGACGTCTTCGCCAGCGAGGGCGGGCACGCCGATTTCGCCCCACGCAACCAATTGGAAGTGGAGCTCTTCAATTATCTTCGTGACCGCTTCGGCCACGTCAGCTATGAGCGCATCGTTTCCGGGCCCGGCCTGGTAAATGTTTTCAGTTTTCTGCGCGACACGGGGCGGGGCACACCGCCGCAGTGGCTGGCTGACGAAATGTCCCGATCGGATCCGGCGGCCGCGATTTCACGCGCCGGCATAGACAGCAAATGCGGGCTATGCGAACAGGCCCTGGATCTGTTCGTCTCCATCTACGGCGCCGAGGCGGGCAACCTGGCACTCAAGATCATGGCCACAGGCGGGGTTTATCTGGGTGGCGGGATTGCCCCCAAAATGCTCTCCAAGCTCTCCGGGCCATTGTTCATGCAAGCCTTCACCGGCAAAGGCAGGATGCAAGCCTTACTGGAATCCATGCCGGTCAGAGTGATCACCAACGACCGGATTGCGTTGCTGGGCGCCGCGCGCTGCGCCCTGGTCAAGAACTCGGCATAAAATTCCGAAATGCCAGCCGAACCTGAAATTCGCATTCTAGCCACCTCCGCGGATTTGTTTGAAGCCGCAGCGGCCGAGTTTGCCTCCCGCGCCGCCCAGGCCATACAGGCCAACGGAAGGTTCACCGTCGCTCTCTCCGGCGGCTCAACCCCGAAGTCCCTTTACTCCCTGCTGGCCACCAAGGGCGGCATCGCGTGGGACAAGATTTGCTTTTTTTGGGGCGACGAGCGCCATGTTCCACCGGACCATCCCGACAACAACTACCGTATGGTTGAGGAGGCGCTGCTCTCCAAGGTCCCGGTGCCCCCGCAGAACGTGTTCCGAATTCACAGCGAGGAAAAGGACGCGAACCTGGCGGCCAGGGAATACGAGCAGGTCCTCCGGGACTTTTTTCACCTTTCCCCGGGCGAGTTTCCGCGTTTCGATCTGGTTCTCCTGGGCGTTGGAGCCGACGGGCACACCGCTTCCCTTTTCCCCGGCACTGCGGCGTTGAACGAAACCCAGCGTTGGGTGGTCGCAAATTGGGTGCCCAAATTTAACGCCCACCGCGTCACTTTCTCTTTCCCGGTTCTGAATGCCGCCGCCTGTGTCATATTTCTCGTCAGTGGGCCCGACAAAGCCGCGATTCTTCACGAGGTTCTGGAGAACAGCGCCGCCGATCTGCCGTCGCAGAGGGTGCATCCGTCCAAGGGCGAATTGGTTTGGCTGGTGGATAGCGCGGCTGCCGGCACTTTGTCTCACCACCCACCTCGCCCTTAACTCCCCTTAGGATTCCAGGCCTTCGGACCACGCCAAAAAAGATATCCCCAAGTCCTAAAGCCCCTCGCAGATTGGCCGATATAGCACTTACCGAAGCTCTTTTTGGGACGAGCAATGCCATCGCTCTGCCCTGTACTCCGCCGATTATGGCGAATTAAAAACAAAGGACCGGCATTGAGGTCGTCCCTATTTTCCGCCAGGCATTTCGCCAAGGGCGGCCCAACCCGCTGGCTCCTGGGGTGCATTTTCGGAGTGATTGCGATTAGCATCGTCCTGCTGCACCTGCCGAGGCCAGGCAACACCTTGGCGATAGAAGCCAAAGCGGCGTCGCCCATAGAGTCGAATGAGCCCATCCAGCCGATTGAAGCCCTGACCGACCTGGACCCAAGAAAAATCGAATTGGGGCGAAAGCTGTTCCACGATCCGGAGCTCTCGCACAACAACCAGGTGGCGTGCGCGAACTGCCACAATCTCCAGATGGGAGGGACCGATCGCAGGGCACGTTCGATTGGTATCAATGGCGCGGTGGGCATCATTAACGCTCCCACGGTTCTTAACAGCGGTTTCAACTTCCGTCAGTTTTGGGATGGCCGGGAGCCTACGCTCGAAAAACAGATCGACGAACCAGTGCAGTCAAACATCGAGATGGGTTCGTCTTGGCCCGAAGTGATCGCAAAGTTGAAGAGCGCGCCGCAATACGTCCAGGCTTTTCGCCAGGTCTATGGCGGCGACATCCAAAGCGACGATGTCAAGGACTCGATCGCCGAGTTTGAGCGCTCGTTATCCACTCCCAATTCTCGTTTTGATCGGTATCTCCGTCACGATACCAGTGCTCTCACCCCCCGCGAGCAGCGGGGCTACAAGCTTTTCAAATCCTTCGGTTGCGCGAGCTGCCATCAGGGGATGAACGTCGGCGGAAATATGTATCAAAAGCTGGGCGTTATGGCCCCTTACTTCGCCGATCGCGGTCACATCACCAAAGCCGACCGGGGCCGTTTCAATGTCACTGGGGATCCGCAGGACATGTACATGTTCAAGGTCCCCAGTCTTCGGAACGTGGAATTGACTCCACCCTATTTCCACGACGGAAGCGCCGCCAGCTTGCCAGATGCGGTTCGCAAGATGGCCAAGTACCAGCTCGGACGCCACTTGACGGACCAGGAAGTCGAATTGATCGTTGCATTCCTGAAGACCTTGACCGGCCAGCTGAATGGGAAGCCGCTATGAGCAGGGCGCAGATACGAAGCCTGTCCGTCGGCGCTGGCGCGGTCGTGCTGCTGACTTTTCTGTTCATTCAACAATGGCCGGTGAACTCCCGACAACATGCTCGTTTCATGAGCAACCTGCAGCTGATGAAGCAGTTAGATGCGGAAATCGACCGCGACCTGCTCAATTCCCGGTACGAACTGCTCAGCTCGTACGATCCTTTCGTCCAAAAGATGGAAGAGATGCGCAGGACCGAAAGAGCCCTGCAACGCATCCCTTCCTTCCTCGGCGGACGCGAAAGGGAACAGATCGCGGAGCTGGTTAAACGCGAATCGGCGGTGCTATCGGAAAAAGCGCGCCTTATCGAAAGCTTCAAATCCCAAAATGCGATCCTTAAGAACTCTCTTCGCTACTTTCCGGTGTTGACGGCGGAAGCTTCCCGGGCAGCGGCCAAAGCCAAAGACCGCCAGCTGCAGGATCAACTCTCAACCTTGTTACGCGACATTCTGCTCTTCGATCTGACGCCGCATTCCGATGTGGCCGTCGCATTGAACATGGAAATCGCCCGCCTTTCCGAGGACGCGGCTCGGTGGCCGCATCAGTATGACACCATTAGAAGCGCTGCCGCGCACGCCACCACCATCACCACAGTTAAACCGAAGGTGGAAACGATCATTGAACAACTGAACTCTCTGCCCACCACACGCAGCATCGACGCAATTTCCAGCGCCTACATTTACGACTACGACAAGGCACAGAAGGTCGACCAGACTTATCGCCTGTTTCTATATCTCTACTCCGTGATTCTGCTGGGATACGGTGCGAACAGTACCGTGAACCTGTTGAAGTCTCGCGTTGCCGCGGAACAAGCCAAAGCCGCCAACCAGGCCAAGAGCCAATTTCTGGCCAACATGAGCCACGAAATTCGCACTCCCATGAACGGAATCATCGGAATGACAGAACTCGCCCTCGACACCGACCTCAACGCCGAACAGCGCGACTATCTGGGCATGGTGAAGAGTTCCGCCGATTCCCTGCTCTCGCTGATCAATGACATTCTGGATTTTTCCAAGATCGAAGCGGGAAAGCTCGACATGGAGACCATCGAGTTTAACCTGCGCGACAGCCTGGATGAGGCTCTGAAAGCGGTAAGCATCCGCGCCCACCAGAAGGGGCTGGAGTTGGTGAGCGATATCGTTCCCGAGGTGCCGGATGCTTTGCGGGGCGACCCTACCCGCCTGCGCCAGATTGTTCTTAACCTCATCGGCAACGCGGTGAAGTTCACGGCTCAAGGCGAGGTGGTCCTCCTGGTCGAGAAGCAGGGGGAGACGAAGGACGAAGTCGTGCTTCACTTTGCCGTGAGGGACACCGGCGCGGGGATTCCCCTGGAGAAACAGCAATCCATCTTTGAAGGTTTCACTCAAGCCGACAATTCCACAACTCGTAAGTTTGGCGGCACCGGATTAGGTCTTACGATTTCTTCCCGGCTCGTCGAAGCCATGGGCGGCCGCATCTGGGTCGCGAGCAAGCCTGGTCTGGGCAGTACATTCCATTTCACCGCTCGCTTTGCCCTTCAGAAAAGCCTCTCGCCGCCGGCCGAGTTGGACTTGACCGCCTTAGCCGACCTGCCCGTGCTGGTGGTCGATGACAACGAAACCAACCGGCGAATCCTGCATGAGATGCTCCGGCGTTGGGGAATGAAACCCACCCTGGCAGAACGGGGATCGCAGGCGCTGGCACTGTTGGAAACCGCGACCGCCTCGAAGTTTCCCTTTCCTCTCGTGCTGCTTGACGCTCACATGCCGGAAATGGATGGATTCAGGATCGCGGACCAGATCAAGCAGAATCCCAAGCTTGGCCAACCTGGAGTCGTGATGCTCACTTCCGTCGGCCTACGCGGCGATGCCGCCAAATGCCGCGAGGTGGGGATCAGGGCGTACTTGACCAAGCCGATCAAGCGTTCCGATCTCCTCGCTGTTATCAGACTGGTGCTGCGGCCGCGCGACAGCGAACCAGTCTCTCCCTCCCTGGTGACGACGCACTCCTTGCGTGAAAGCCGCACCGCTCTGACCATCCTGCTGGCGGAAGATAATCGCGTCAATCAGGCTCTGGCGATTCGGCTCCTGGAAAAAAGAGGACATACAGTGGTTTTGGTGGAAACTGGAAAAGCCGCCTTGGAAGCCGTGGAGAAGCGGGCCTTCGATCTTGTTTTGATGGATGTTCAAATGCCGGAGATGGATGGCCTGGAGGCCACCCGGGCCATTCGTCAAAGGGAAAAGGTGAGCAGAAGGCATCTCCCCATCATCGCCATGACTGCCAACGCCATGACCGGCGACAGGGAACGGTGTCTCCAGTCGGGAATGGACGACTACGTGGCCAAACCTCTGTCGGTCACGAATCTTTTCGCCACCATCGAGACCCTTCTGACCAGACAGACGGCGGCCACCTCCACCGACTCTTCAGCGCTGCATTCTCTCGGCCAGCAGCCTGTGGTTTGAGTTTTCGCGGGTTGTGTCTCCGCCGCAGACGAAGCCAAGTCCCCTGGTCCGAAGGGACAGGTCGGGACCAAGCGCAGCGCGCCTTAGAAAACCGGCGTCAGGTTGTGCTTTTTGGAATACATCTTGCGGTCCACCGCGCGCAGGACATCGGTCACATCGCTGCCCGTAATATACGGCGCTAACGCCCAGTTGAAAGACAGCTCATAGGGCTTCTTACTGCTCAGATTCCATACTTCCACGATGCGCAACAGGCGTTCAATGGGCGATTCGGCTTGTTCCTCGCTG